>CAMNOV010000058.1 GCA_946547105.1 uncultured Clostridia bacterium
CGCCACGTGCTGATCCAGAAGCGCTTCCCGCACCACGGCGCGGTGGCCTTCGGCCATCACGGCAAGGCGCTGTTTGAGGTCTTCAAGTTCCTCGGCGTGCAGGATATCGGATACAACCAGCCGAAGAGCCTGCCCTATCCCACGGAGAATCCCTTTGACTGAGGGCAGAACGGTTTTACACACTGACATTGCGTTGACGGCAGCATCCCGAAGCGCTCGGGATGCTGCTTTTTTACACAGGGCCGGAGGGCTGCTCCGGCGAAAAAACCTGACAAAGAAAAGCGGGGAGGAGGCGGCGACTTGGGGCAGATCATCATTCATGTGGACATGGACGCGTTTTACGCCTCCGTGGAGACGCGCGACGATCCCTCGCTCCGCGGTCTGCCGCTGATCATCGGCTCGCTGCCGAGCGAACGCGGCGTGGTCGCCACCTGCAGCTATGAGGCGCGCAAATACGGCGTGCATTCCGGCATGAACATCAAGGACGCCTACCGCCTGTGCCCGCACGGCGTTTACCGGCATCCGAACTTTGACAAATACAGGGAAGTCTCGGCGCAGCTGCACCGCATCTGGGACAGCTATGCCTCGGTATCGGAGTCCGTCGCGCTGGACGAGGCCTATCTGGACGTGACGGAGCGGGCGGGGGACTGGGACGGCGGACGCGAGATCGCCCGGGCCATCAAGCAGCGGACGCTCGAGGAGCTGCATTTGACCTGCTCGGTCGGCCTGGCCTACTCGAAAACGGCGGCCAAGACCGCCAGCGAGGAGAAAAAGCCGGACGGCTATTTCGAGATCCTGACGCCGGAGGACTTCGTTGCGCTGATCCTGGACCGGGACGTGAAGGTTTTGTACCTGGTGGGCAGCAGCACCGCCGAAAAGCTCTATGCGGCGGGGATCCGCACGGTGCGGGACGTCCGGCAGCGGCCGGAGGACGTGGTCCGCCTGCTGGGCAGGCAGGGCCAGTGGATCGTGCAGATCGCCTCCGGGAAGGACGAGCGCCGCATCGAGCCCTATCGGCCGGAGGAGGCCAAGTCCATCGGCCGGGAGCTCACCTTTCAGAAGGACGTGGACAACTTTGCCGTGCTGAAGGACGTGCTGTTCCTGCTGGCGCTGAGCGTGGAAAACCGGGCAGCCCGGGTCGGTCTGCACGGGCGCGGCGTGACGCTGAAGCTGACCTACGCCGACATGAAGAGCATCACGCGCTCGCGCGCCGGCGTTCCCTGCGACAGCGGCGTTTCCATCTGGCGGGCGGCCGCGCGGCTGCTGGACGGGGTGGAGCAGCGCCCGGTCCGGCTGGTCGGCGTCAGCATTTACAACCTGACGGACGGCGCGGAAGAGCAGCTGCGGATGGAGGAATTTGCCGACGAGGACGAGCGGGCGGCGGAGGACGAGCGCCGGCGGACCTTCGCGGCGCTGGAGGAGCGCTACGGCCTGGACTTTGCCGGTCATGCGGAGGAGCTGCTGCATATGGAGACGCTCCACCGGACAGCGGACTATATGCGCAGACATTGGAACAGACCATCACGGAGGGAGCCCCGTGACTGAAAACAAGGAAACATTCGACCTGCAGGCCTATCTGACGAAGGGCGTGGAGCAGGTGGTGGCCGACGCGCTGAAGGCCACGCTGAAGGATCCGCGCGAGAGCGCCTTCCTGCTGAAATTCGCCGCGGCGAGCAAGGCCGCCTCGAAAAAGCGCCGCGAGGCCGAGGACGCGGGCGAGCATATCCCGTCCTACCTCATCGCCAGCATCACCAGCGCCTGCAATCTGCACTGTGCCGGCTGCTATTCCCGCTGCAACAACGCCACCGTGGACGCAGAGCCCGTGCAGCAGCTGTCCACCGGGGAATGGCTGCGCGTGTTTGACGAGGCAGACGAGCTGGGCATCAGCTTTATCCTGCTGGCCGGCGGCGAGCCCATGCTCCGCCGGGACGTGATCGAGGCCGCCGGGAAGAAGCCGAACATCCTCTTCCCGATCCTCACCAACGGCACCTTTATCGACAAGCGATATTTTGAGCTCTTCGACCGCTGCAGCAACCTGGTGCCGGTGATGAGCATCGAGGGAGAACAGGAGCTGACCGACGCGCGCCGCGGCAAGGGCGTCTACGAGCGCCTGATCGCCAACATGGACGAATTCAGACGCCGCGGCCTGATCTTCGGCGCGTCCGTGACGGTGACGTCGCAGAACCTGCGCGAGGTCAGCTCGGAAAGCTTTTTGAAAACGCTGTCCGACCGGGGCTGCAAGCTGGTCATCTTCGTGGAGTTCGTGCCGGTGACCGAGGAGGCCAAAGACCTCGCCCCCGGCGACGAAGAGAGGGAATACCTGCGCGGCGAGATCGCAAGGCTTCGCGCAGAGCACCCGGAGATGGTGTATATCTCCTTCCCGGGCGACGAGAAGGAATCCGGCGGATGCGTGGCGGCCGGGCGCGGCTTTTTCCACATCAACTCCCACGGCGGGGCGGAGCCCTGTCCCTTCTCGCCCTATTCGGACGTGAACATCAAAAACTGCTCGCTGCGCGAGGCGATGCATTCGCCGCTGTTCACGGCGCTGCGCAGCGGCGACATCCTGCTGGACGAGCACGAGGGCGGCTGCGTACTGTATGAAAAGCGCGCGCAGGTGGAGGCCCTGCTGGCCGGAGCGGGAAAATGAACAGGAAACGGAGGAAGCATCATGCTGCTGGACAATACCATCACGATCGGCGCTCTGACGGTGGACAACCGACTGGTCATGCCGCCGATGCAGACCAACAAGACGGACCGCGGCCACGTCACGCAGGAACTGGCGCGCTATTATCACGAACGCGCAGCCTTCAGCCATCCCGGGATCATCATTACCGAGCACAGCTGCGTCACAGAGGCCGGCCGTGCCGCCGAAGGACAGATCTCCATCGCCTCCGACGAGAGGATCGAAGAGCAGCGGCTGCTCACCGACGCCATCCATACCGGCGGCAGCAAAGCCTTCGTCCAGCTTAACCACGCCGGCAGCAACGGAGTTGCGGAAGCGGTTTCCGCCAGCGCGGTCAACATCCCCGCCAAGCTGCTGAACCGGCGGCCGAGAGCGCTGACGGTCGATGAGATCCGGGAGATCGAGGGACAGTTTGCTGCTGCGGCGCTCCGAGCTGTCCAAGCCGGATATGACGGCGTGGAGATCCACTGCGCGCACGGCTATCTGCTCAACCAGTTCTATTCACCGCTGACCAACAAACGGACGGACGAATACGGCGGGTGCCTGGAAAACCGCCTGCGCATTACACGGGAAACGCTTGAATGCGTGCGCTCTGCCGTCGGTGGGGCGATCCCGATCGCCGTGCGCCTGGGCGGCGCGGATTATCTGCCCGGCGGTTCGACCGAGGAGGATGCGGCGGAGGCCTGCCGGCTGCTGGCGGAGGCCGGCGCCGACCTGCTGGACCTGTCCGGCGGCATGTGCTTTTTCATGCGCCCGGGCCATCTGGAAGCGGGCTATTTCTCCTCTATGAGCGAGAAGGTCAGGGCGGCCGTTTCCGTGCCGGTGCTGCTGACGGGCGGAGTGAAAACCGTCGCCGAGGCCGAAGCCCTGCTGGAGGCAGGAAAGGCCGACCTCATCGGCGTCGGGCGCGCGCTGCTGAAAAACGCCGCCTGGAGAGCGCAGTAAGGACGCTCTGACAAGGCCCGGGCCGGAAGGCGGAGCTTGCCTTCCGGCCCGGGCCTTTCCCTGTCAGGCCGCTTTTGCGGCGGGGCGGAAAAGGGGACTTTTCAAATGCGCGGGGACGTGCTATAATCCGTGGTTAGAGATAACTAATCATAGGGCCGGGCTGTGCGCCGCGGCCGCTGGAAAGGAGAAACAGATGCTGAAAACGACGCTGAAAATCGATGGGATGATGTGCTCCATGTGCGAGGCGCATATCAACGACGTGATCCGGAAGACCGTGCCCGGCGCGAAAAAGGTGACCTCCTCGCACACGAAGGGGGAGGCCAGCTTTCTCACGGAGGAAGCCGTGGAGGAAGCCCGTCTGAAGGAGGCGGTCGCCGCGACAGGCTATGAGTGCCTGGCCGTGACGACGGAGCCTTATGAGAAGAAGGGCTGGTTCGGACGGAAATGAGCGCGCTGATCACGGGGCTGCTGATCCCCTTTGCGGGGACGGCGGCCGGTGCGGCCTGCGTCTTCTTCCTCCGGAAGGAGCTGTCCGTGGCGCTGCAGCGCTCGCTGACCGGCTTTGCCGCCGGCGTGATGGTGGCAGCGTCGATCTGGAGCCTGATCGTGCCGGCGATCGAGCAGTCGGAGGGGATGGGGCGGATGGCCTTCCTGCCCGCCTTCGCCGGTTTCTGGCTGGGGATCCTGTTCCTGCTGCTGCTGGACCACGTGATCCCGCACCTGCATCGCAGCATCGGCCAGACGGAGGGCCCGAAAAGCCGGCTGACGCGCACGGCCATGCTGGTGCTGGCGGTGACGCTGCACAACATCCCGGAGGGGATGGCGGTGGGCGTCGTCTACGCGGGACTGCGCAGCGGCGCGGGCGAGATCACGGCGGGCGGCGCGCTGGCCCTGGCGCTGGGCATCGCCATCCAGAACTTCCCGGAGGGAGCGATCATCTCCATGCCGCTGTGCGCGGAGGGGAAGAGCCGGGGGCAGTCCTTCTGGCTGGGCGTACTGTCCGGTGCGGTGGAGCCGGTCTTCGGCGCGCTGACGGTGCTGGCCGCGGCGCTGATCGTGCCGGCGATGCCGGTGCTGCTGTCCTTCGCGGCGGGCGCCATGCTGTACGTCGTCGTGGAGGAGCTGATCCCGGAGATGTCCGCCGGGGAGCACTCCAACATCGGCGTGCTGGCCTTCGCCGTCGGCTTCAGCCTGATGATGGCGCTCGACGTGGCGCTGGGCTGAGAAGACAGAAAAAAGCTCCGGTCCGTGAAAACGGACCGGAGCTTTTTCGGTTTCCGGCGATCATTTGCAAGCATGCGCGCGGATCGCGTCAAAGGTCTCCACGCTCAGATCGTGCTCGATCTTGCAGGCATCCTCGCGCGCGGTCTCCGGGCTGACGCCCAGACGGATCAGCAGCTCGGTGAGGACCTTGTGGCGCTCGTAGATGCGCTCGGCGATCTCCATCCCGGGCTCCAGCAGGACGATCATCCCCGCCGGGTCCAGGCCGATATAGCCGCTCTCGCGCAGGCGCTTGGTGGCATAGCTGACGCTGGGCTTCGTCACGCCCAGCTTTTCCGCCACGTCGATGGAGCGGATGTAGCCGCGCTCTTCCTTGAGCATCAGCATGGCTTCCAGATAGTCTTCGGCAGATTTGTGAATGTTCATGTTCATCACCCACTGTAAAATACCACAAAAGGCCGAAAAAAGCAAGGAAAAGCCATCTTTTGAAGTTAGTTGTTGACAACACGAATTAAAGGTGCTAAACTACATCACAGGTTAGAAGATTCTAACCGTTTTTGCACGTCATCGGTTAGCTTAGTTTAACCGAAGGGCGCATCGGTTCTGAGAGGAGGGAGCACGATGATGCCTCTGGTTTTGACGGATCCCGGAGAGGAAGCGGTCATCCGGAAGGTGGGCGGAAGCCCCGAGATGAAAAAGCACCTGGAGGATCTGGGCTTCGTCGCAGGAAGCACCGTTACGGTGATGAACACCATCGGCGGCAACCTGATCGTCAAGATCAAGGAATCCCGGGTGGCCATCAGCAAGGAAATGGCCGGAAAGATCATGGTTTAATCAAAATGAAGATAAAGGAGAAATGAGGATGAAAACACTCAGAGACGCAAGCGTCGGCGAGACCGTCAAGGTCGTGAAGCTTCACGGCGAAGGCGCGGTCAAACGCCGCATCATGGACATGGGGATCACCAAGGGCGTGGAGGTCTACGTCCGCAAGCTCGCCCCGCTGGGCGACCCCGTGGAAGTCAACGTGAGAAATTACGAGCTCAGCCTGCGCAAGGCCGACGCGGAAATGATCGAAGTGGAATAAGGAGGCAGTCAGATGGATAAACAACTGCGCATTGCCCTGGCGGGCAACCCGAACAGCGGCAAAACGACCCTGTTCAACAAGCTGACCGGCTCCAACCAGTTCGTCGGCAACTGGCCCGGCGTGACGGTGGAGAAGAAGGAAGGCAAGCTGATCGTCAACAAGGAGGTCATCCTGACCGACCTGCCCGGCATCTATTCGCTCTCTCCCTACACGCTGGAAGAAGTCGTGGCCCGCAATTACCTCATCGAGGAAAAGCCGGACGCCATTTTGAACATCGTGGACGCGACGAACCTGGAGCGCAACCTCTACCTGACCACCCAGCTCACCGAGCTCGGCATCCCCGTGGTCATCGCGCTGAACATGATGGACCTGGTCAAGAAGGCCGGCGACAGCATCAACGTTAAGGAACTGAGCCGTCAGCTCGGCTGCCAGATCGTGGAGATCTCCGCCCTCAAGGGCGACGGCGTGAAGGAAGCGGCCCTGGCTGCCATCGAGGCCGCCAAAAACGGCAAGACCATCCCGCAGCACAGCTTCTCCGGCCCGGTGGAGCATGCGCTGGCCCATATCGAAGAGGTCACCGTGCACAACCTGCCCGAAGAGCAGCAGCGCTGGTATGCGATCAAGATCTTCGAGCGCGATGAAAAGGTGCTCGAGCAGCTGAAGGTCCCCGCCGACGTGCGCGCGCATATCGAAAACGACATCGCCGCGGCCGAGAAGGAGCTGGACGACGACGCCGAGAGCATCATCACCAACGAGCGCTACGTGTACATCGGCCAGATGCTCAAGGGCATCTACAAGAAGAAGGGCAAGGGCCAGCTCTCCGTCTCCGACAAGATCGACAAGATCGTCACCAACCGCATCCTCGCTCTGCCGATCTTCGCGCTCATCATGTTCCTGGTCTATGCCCTGTCGATGGGCGCCTCCATCACCGACGGCGGCATCTCCATCGGCACCTTCCTGACCGACTGGGCCAACGACGTGCTCGGCGGCGCCTGGCTGACCGACGGCTCCCGCGCCATCCTCGAGGGCTGGAACGTCGCTCCCTGGCTGGTCGGCCTGATCTCCGACGGTATTTTCGCGGGCGTCGGCGCGGTGCTCGGCTTCGTGCCCCAGATGCTCGTTCTGTTCCTGATGCTCTGCCTGCTGGAGGACTGCGGCTATATGGCGCGCATTGCCTTCATCATGGACCGCATCTTCCGCAAGTTCGGCCTGTCCGGCAAGAGCTTCATCCCGATGCTCGTCGGCACCGGCTGCGGTGTTCCCGGCGTCATGGCTACCCGCACCATCGAGAATGAACGCGACCGCCGCATGACCATCATGACCACCACCTTCATCCCCTGCGGCGCCAAAATGCCGATCATCGGTCTGATCGCGGGCGCTCTGTTCGGCGGCAGCACCTGGGTCGCCACCTCCGCTTATTTCATCGGCATCGCGGCCATCGTCATCTCCGGCATCATGCTCAAGAAGACCAAAATGTTCGCCGGCGACCCGGCCCCCTTCGTCATGGAGCTGCCCGCCTACCATCTGCCCGCCTGGGGCAACGTCCTGCGCGGCACCTGGGAGCGCGGCTGGAGCTTCATCAAGCGCGCCGGCACCGTGATCGTCGTCTCCTCCATCGTGATCTGGTTCCTCACGAGCTTCGGCTCCGTCAACGGCCAGTTCGGCATGGTGGACGATCTCTATGAGGACGACAGCGTCGTCACCGACGAGTATGTTGCCCAGGTTGCCGAGCGCATGGGCATCCCCGAGGACGAGGTCGAGCCGATGGACGACTCCATCCTGGCTCGCGTGGCGCAGCCCGTGTCCCTCGTCTTCAAGCCCCTGGGCTTCGGCGACTGGAAGCCCACCGCCGCCACCGTGACCGGCCTCGTCGCCAAAGAAGAGGTCGTCGCCAACTTCGGCATCATGTACGCCTATGACGATCAGGACGGCGAGGAAGAGCTGGAGGAGAACGGCGACCAGATCTGGGGCCGCGTCGCCGAGGACTTCAACGCCTTCTCCGGCGGCCACGGCAGGCTCGCCGCCTACTCCTTCATGATCTTCAACCTGCTCTGCGCCCCCTGCTTCGCGGCCATCGGCGCCATCAAGCGCGAGATGAACAGCCGCAAGTGGACCTGGTTTGCGATCGCCTACCAGTGCGGCTTCGCCTGGGTCACGGCCTTCATCGTGTGGCAGCTCGGCCGTCTGTTCGCGGGCGGCATGAACGTCATCGGCCTGATCCTTGCGCTGGTGATGCTGGGTCTGATCTGCTGGCAGCTCTTCAAGCCTTATAAGGAAGCGCAGAAGCTGACCGTTCAGTAAGCAGTTCTCCCTCTCTCCCTCAGGCAGCGCTGCGGGGACCCTCCTCCCCTCGGCGCTGCCGTTTCCCAAAGGATGTGATACGATGTTTGCCTGGCTGACAGCCAATTGGATCAATATCGCCCTCGTGGCCGTCATCGCGCTGGTCGTCACGCTGCTGATCCGCTCGATGATCCGCGATAAAAAGGCGGGAAAAAGCTCCTGCGGCGGCAGCTGCTCGTCCTGCGGCGCCTGCGCCGGATGCGGCTCCTGCGGCGGCAGCTGCGGCACGGGGAAAGCCGTGCAGACAAGCGCGAAACGCAATTAGATCCGAAAAACGCCCTGCAAAACCGAGGTTTTGCAGGGCGTTTGACTTGGGTTACAAAAAAGTGCGTACTTGCGCAGCCGGACCGCTTCTCTTATAATGATTATAGGATGGCGAAAAGCAAAAAGGCTTTTCGCCGCGCCGCATGGCGCAGCAAAACCCAGGGAGGCACAGACCATGTTCAACAGAAATACAAAAAAGAAAACGCGCTTTTCGGACTTCCTGTCCGGGGATTTCGCGCGGGACTATATCAATCAGGTCACGCCCTATGCCGAGCAGATCGAAAGGGCGGCAAAGCTCATCCGCGAGGCGGACTACGTTCTGATCGGCGCGGGAGCCGGAATGAGCACGGCGGCGGGCGCGGAATACGGCGGCAAATTCTTCGAGGAGAATTTCGCCGAATTCCAGAAGATCTATGGCAAGGGACCGTACATGCGGGACATGTACTCCGCCGGCTTCTATCCCTTCCCCGATCAGGAGAGCAAATGGGGATATTGGTCCCACCAGGCGCTGCTGGCGGGCATTGACCTGGACGTGACGCCGCTGCACAAAACGCTGCTGGACGCGCTGAAGGGGAAAAAGCTCTTCCTCCTGAGCACCAACGCCGACCGCCAGTTCGAAAAGGCTGGGCTGAGCGCGGAGCAGGTCTTCGCCACGCAGGGGACCTATGACCGCATCCAGTGCAAGCGCGGCTGCCACCCGAAGACCTACGACGCGGCGGAGCTGTTCCGCCGGATGGAGCGGGCGCGGCAAAACGGGAGGATCCCCGGCGAGCTGGTGCCGAAGTGCCCGGTCTGCGGCGGGGATATGGAGATGAACCTGCGGGTGGACGACTGCTTCGTGGAGGATGAAAACTGGCACGCCGCCGAGGAGCGCTTCAGCCGCTTCCTCTCGGAGTGCGTGGACGGCAAGACCGTCCTGCTGGAGCTGGGCGTCGGCTTCAACACCCCGACCATCATCCGCTTCCCCTTTGAGAAGCTGACGCGGCAGCATCAGAATATCTCGCTTGTCCGCCTCAGCCGCAGCAAGGCCATGGTCCCGGCCAGTCTCGGGGACCGCGCCGTGGGCATCAAGGCCGATATGGCGCAGAGCATCACGGACCTTGCCGCGAAGCTCACGGAAGCGGAGGAGCCATGATCATCCGGACCGGGATGCGATGTTTCCGCCTTCGCCTGCCGGCGCAGAAACGCCCTGCAAAACCGAGGTTTTGCAGGGCGTTTTCTGTTTGATCTTATTTGATAAGGAAGGGCTTACACGCCGGAATAGGCGGAGAAGCCGCCGTCGATGGGGATGGTCACGCCGGTGATGAAGCCGGCGGCCTCATTGTTGAGCAGGAACAGTACCGCGCCGCTGAGCTCTTTGCTCTCACCGAAGCGGCCCATCGGGGTTGCGGCGAGGATCTTGCCGGTGCGGGCCGTGGGGGTGCCGTCGTCGTTCCAGAGGAGCTTTGCGTTCTGCGCGGTGGAGAAGAAGCCGGGGGCGATGGCGTTGACGCGGATGCCCTGCTTGGAGAAGTGCACGGCCAGCCACTGGGTGAAGTTTGTCACGGCGGCCTTGGCGCCGGAGTAGGCGGGGATCTTGGTCAGCGGGGTGTAGGCGTTCATGGAGCTGATGTTCAGGATGCAGCAACCCTCGCGGCCCAGCATCTGGCGGGCAAAGGCCTGGGTGGGGATCAGCGTGCCGAGGAAGTTGAGGTTGAAGACGCTCTCCACGCCCTCTTCGTCCAGATCGAAGAAGCTCTTGGTGTCGCCGTCGAGGTCGCCGTCTTCGTAATACTCCTTGTCCGTGGTGGCCTTGGGATTGTTGCCGCCGGCACCGTTGATGAGGATGTCGCAGGGACCGAGATCGGCCAGCACCTGCTCGGCCACGGCGTAGGTCTGCGCCTTGTCCAGCACGTTGCAGCCATAGGCGATGGCAACGCCGCCCTCGGCCTTGATCTGGTCGGCGTATTTCTGCGCCTTCTCCTGGGTGCGGTTGAGCAGCGCGACCTTCGCGCCCGCGCGGGCCAGCACCTTCGCAAATTCGGAGCAGAGCACGCCGCCCGCTCCCGTGACCACGGCAACCTTGCCGCTCAGATCGGTGTTCAGTACGTTCTTTTCCATGTTATTTGCTCTCCTTTTCTTCTTTGTCCATCAGATCCCAGGCGCCCAGCATGTACATGATGCCGAGGGCGCGGTCGTACAGGCCATAGCCGGGGCGGACATTGCCCGGCTTCTCGTCCCAGAGGTGACGGCCGTGGTCGGGGCGGATGTAGCCCTCAAAGCCGCCGTCGTGATAGGCGCGCAGGATCTCCAGAATGCCGGTGTCACCGTCGCAGTCGCGGTGGCTGGCCTCGGAGAAATCGCCGTTGGGGAAGTGCTTGACGTTGCGGATGTGCGCAAAGGCGATGCGGTCGACGTGCCGGCGCACGATCTCGGCCACGTTGTTTTCGGGATTGGCGTTGAGGCTGCCGGAGCAGAGGGTCAGGCAGTTATAGGGATCGTCCACCATCTTGAGGAAGCGGTCGATGCTCTCCTCGTCCACCAGCAGGCGCGGCAGGCCGAAGATGTCCCAGGGGGGATCGTCCATGTGCACGGCCATCTTGATG
>CAMNOV010000059.1 GCA_946547105.1 uncultured Clostridia bacterium
CAAAGAAGCCCTTGGACACGTAGTAGCCCATGCCGGAGGAGGCCACGTACACCAGAATCAGGCCGGGCACGGCGTTGGCCTGGGTCAGGCCGAGGTCCTTGAGCACGCGGTAGAGGATGATCATGGTCAGCATGCCCGGGAACATGCCCAGGATCAGCATGAAGCGCATCAGCGGACCGCGCAGCTTGAAGCGGAAGCGGGAGAGCGTGTAGCTCATGCAGAGCACAATAATGGTCTGCAGCACCGCAACGACGAGCGCGATGATGAAGGTGTTCAGATACCACTTTTTGAAGTTGCTGGTCAGCAGGCGCTGGTAGTTGTCCAGACCCCAGGTATGCGGAACGACGTAGCCGACCGGGCCGCGCAGCTCCACGCGGAAGGACTGCAGGAAGATAAAGATAAAGGGCAGCAGCCAGATGAAGCTGATGACGATCAGGAGGATATAGATGACCGTGTTGCTGATCCGGTTGGCGGCCTTCTGGCCCATGCTGCGCTTGAGGCGCGGCTGGCCGGCTTCCATGGTGATGTTGTTGTTGCTCATTGGAAGTCCTCCTCATTTTTGATGGAAGGCAGCAGGCTGTAAACGACCAGCGAGATCAGGGCCACGACCACAAATACCAGGATACCGACGACGGAAGCCATGTAGTACTTGTTGCCGCCCTCCATGGTGATCTTGAACAGCCAGGTGATCAGCAGGTCCGTGTGGCCGACCGTCGCGCCGCCTGTCGAAATTGAGGCGTTGGTCGGCCCGCCTCCTGTCAGCAGGTAGATCACGTTGAAGTTGTTCATGTTGCCCGTAAAGCTCGTCAGCAGATAGGGGCCGGTGATGAACAGCATGTAGGGCAGCGTGATCTTGGTGAACTGCTGCACGGGATTGGCGCCGTCGATGCGGGCGCTCTCGTACAGGTCGGCCGGGATGTTCATCAGGATGCCGGTGGCGATCAGCATCAGGTACGGGATGCCGATCCAGATGTTGATCAGAATGACCGTGATGCGCGCCCAGGTGGGATCCTCCCAGAAGGGCAGCTCATGGCCAGGCTGGATCCAGCCGAGGTTGATCAGCGAAAGGTTGATCAGGCCGTTTTTGGCAAACATTTTGGAAACGTACAGCAGGGAGATGAACTGCGGGATGGCGATGGTCAGCACCAGCACCGTGCGCCAGACCTTCTTGAGCTTGATGCCCTTCTTGTTGATCATCATGGCCACCAGCATGCCGAGGAAGTAGTTGGTGAAGGTGGCGAAGAAGGCCCAGATCAGCGTCCAGGTGAGGATCTCGCCGAAGGCGGCGGAATAGCTCTTGCCGCCGGCGGACCAGCTGAACATCGTGTTGAAGTTCGTCAGCCCCACCCAGGTGAAGAGGTTGTTCAGGCCGTCGTGCTCGGCGTCGTAGTTGGTGAAGGCCACCAGCACCATGAAGAAGATCGGCAGCACGGTGAACACGATGATGCCGGTCAGCGGCAGGGCCAGCAGGGTCTTGTGGAACTGGTCGTCCACCAGGGAGCGGAGGTCGTCCTTGCCGCTGCGGAGAGGTTTGCCGGATTTGAGGATCTGCTCGGCGATCTTGTTCTGCTTGATGTTCAGCCGCCAGGTGAAGATGAAGGCGACGATGAAGAAGATCGTCAGCACGCCGTAGAGCAGGATGCGGAAGGAGTTGTCGCCGGCCACGAAGGTCTCGACTGACTGGCCGTACTGCATGACCATTTCCTTGTGCGGGCCGGTGTCGCCCAGATTGTCGAGCTTGCTCAGCCAGTAGGCGCCGCCCTGCGGCAGCACCATATAGACGATGAACACCAGCTCGAACAGCAGGAAGAGCAGGCCGCGCAGCACCTGGCCGCGCGCGATGGAGCCGAGACCCATCACCAGATAGGAGGACTTGGTCTTCCAGTCGCCTTCGCGGAAGGTTTTGACGAGATCGGCGAATTCTCCGCCGATCGCCTGAGCGATCCCCTTGAAGAAACGGCCGATGCCGATCCCCGCGTTTTTCAGAGCCTGCGGGATGCCCGCAAAGAAGGACAGAAATTTGTAGCTGAATTTCTGCCACTTGGACAGCCGCAGATACTCCAGATCACTGTATCTGTTCATAACATTGCCCCTTTTTATAAATACCCATGCGCCGAACGACACAAGACATAGTAAACCATTCACGCAGGGGGTTTTATCGCATCCGTTCCGGTTGCCCCGAAAGGGGCGAGGGACGGGCGATTAAAACTGATTTCCTATGGAAGCGCAGCTTTTATAATGATCATCGGATGGCGAAATCAATCGAGGATTCGATTGATTTCGCTGCCAAACGACAAGTTTGGCAGCGAATGATTCTATGAATCATTCGCCTGATGTTCATTGCAATGAGTATATGGCAAAACAGCGCTGCTGTTTTGCTGCGCCGCAAAGCGGCGCGGTGAAAAGCTTTTTGGCTTTTCGCCATCATATAATCATTATAGGAAATTGGCTGGAGCCAATTTTACATTGACTCCAGCCAAAATCATTGCGGTTCAGCCAAAGCTCAAAGAATGTTCACTTTGGTGGATCTATGCAGTTTTGGGATCAGCCCTCGAGGGTGACGGTACCGTCGGCCAGGTTGAGGACCACGACGTAGGTGCCGTCGGCCTCGACCTTGACATTCGCGCCGTCCTGGCCGTCAGCGCCGTAGTTCACAGCCCAGTCGCTGTTGAGGCGGACCTTGATCTCGTCGCCGGCCTTCAGCTCGATGGGCTCGGACTTGAACAGACCGACCTCGGCCACAGCCATGGGCAGGTCTTCAGTCTCGCCCCAGCCGTTGATGGTGCCGACAACGCCCCAGTTCTCCACGCCTTCGTAGATGCTGGTCAGCACGTCGGTGCCGTCCTCGATCAGGCCGATCGCGCCGGTAGCCGGCGTGAAGACGACCACGTAGGTGCCGTCGGCTTCGATGACAACGTTGTCGCCGTCCTTGCCGGTGGCGCCGTAGTTCACGGCCCAGTCGGCGCCCTGGCGCACCTTGAACTCGTCGCCAGCCTTGAACTCGATGGGCTCAGTGGCGAGAAGCGGGAAGGTGGAGGGGAAATCAGACTCGGTCAGAGCAACGTCGGTATCCCAGTTGTAGCCGGCGAAAGCGCCGATGATGGACCAGGCGTTCTTCTCTTCCTCGGTGCGGGTGTCGAGAGGCTCGGTGCCCTCGGGATCCTCGGCGTCGCCGACCTTGTTCAGGGTGATGGTAGCCTCGGTCTCGCTCTTGAGCTCAAGAACGACTTCATAGATGCCCGGCTCTTCAACGACGAAGTTGGCACCGTCGGGGCCGTCCACGCCGAAGTTCACGGTCCAGGAAGCACCCTGGCGCACCTTGAACTCGTCGCCCGTGTGCAGTTCGAGAGGCTCGGAGACGAAGCAGCCGCCGCCCTCGCTCATCGGGAAGTCGGTATCCCAGTTGGTGCCGCAGATGGAGCCGATCACGCTCCAGGCAGCGAGGTCTTCCTCGGTGCGGGTGAACACGGCGTCGATCTTGGCGGCGTAGTTGTCCAGCGCGGCCTGCAGGCCGGCCTCGTCGGTAGCGGCCTTCACGTCATCGCCGATGACCTTGGCGATATCCCACCAGGAGCCCTCGATGTTGCCCTGCGGCACGGAGTAGGGAGCCTGGAGAGCCAGCGCGACCAGGCCGGGGTTGGCCTGAACAGCCTCGGAAGCCTGATCGGCCAGGTTGGCCGGGCCCCAGGACAGGGTGTCAAAGCGCTCCATCTCAGCCTTCTCGCCGGTGAGGTACTGAGCCAGCAGGTGCAGCGCAGCGCCCTTGGCGGCGTCAGCCTGCGGCTTCACGCCCAGCAGCTTGCAGCCGTTGAAGGAGCCGAGGTGGTAATCCTTGCCGTCCACGTTGAAGGAAGGCAGATCGGTCACGCCCAGGTTGTCGCCCAGGATGCCCTTCGCGGTCTCATAGTCCCAGATACCGGAGACAACGATCGCAGCGCCGGAGGAGAACTCGCTGGCGGAGGAGGAGCTCAGGTGCATCGGGGAATCGACCAGCTTCTTCAGACCCTTGGCGGCGATCAGGCCTTCGGGGCTGTTGAAGGTGTCCTTGATGGAGATGAACTTGCCGTCGTTGTCGGTGATCCACTCGGAGACGCAGCCGGTGGCGAAGAACCAGGAGGCGATGTACCAGGCGGAGGTCTCAGCCTCGAATGCAAAGTACTTGCCGGCCTTCTCGGTGTCCTCGATCAGCTTCTCGAGGCTGTCCACGTCTTCCTCGGGGATGACGGACTTGTCGTAGTACATGTAGTAGCCGTTATCGGCGGTCAGGGGGTAGGCGAACATCTCTTCGCCGGAAGTGGCGGCCTTGACGGCGCCGGCGTCGTTGGCGGCCTTGACGGTCTCGGCAGCCTCAGCGCCCAGCTTGTTCAGCGCGCCGGCCTGGACAAGGCGGGCGAACTGGTCCTGTGCAAAGAAGAAGATGTCGCCGCCGGCTTCCACGTCGGTGACCATGTTGTTGGCGGCAACAGCCTCGGACACGGGTTCGACCGTGGCGTTGAAGTTGATGCCGTACTCGTTGCTTGCGTTGAAGTCTGCGATCTGCTGCTTGGTCAGATCAACAGCCAGCTCGGGGACCCATACGACGATGTCGTAGCTGCCGCCGTCGCCGGCCTTGGTGCCGCTGCCGCTGCCGCCGCAGGCGGCCAGCGCAAAGACCATGGCCAGAGCCAGGAGCAGTGCCAATGCTTTTTTCATTTTGTTTCCTCCTTATGATATGTTCAGGGTTTGCTTACCATGTTTTGTCAAAAAGCTGTCGGGAAGGACCGATTCTCGACTTTTTAACAGTCGTATTATACCTCCGCGCCCCTCGGATGTCCACCGAGGGCCGGGCAAATTGCTTCCAACATTTTTTACAAAAATGTGAAATAATTTTTGTGCATTCAGCACCATTTCAAGAAAAAAGTTATAAAAACGGCGCAGAATGCGGTTGTTTCCGCACTCTGCGCCGTTTTTAATTGTTACAAATTATCCCATCGAATTGAGCATCGCGTCGTCGATCTTGCCCCAGGCGCCGTTGCCCTCGCCGGAGCATTTGACGTAGATGCCCACGCTGATCGTCTGCCCTTCGGCGTACTCGACGCCCTCCACGCGCCCGGTATCCCAGTTGCCGTAACCGGAAATCGTCATCGGCGCGCGGCCGACGATCTCGCCGTCCACCTTGACGTAGGCGTAGATATCGGTCTCGCCGCAGTCGCCGCCCATGATGGAGACCGCGAACTTGTAAGTGCCGCCGCGCAGGCCCTCCACCGGCTGCTCGAGCGTGAATTCCACGCTGTTCGCCGCCGCGCTCCAGAAGTGCATGTGCCAGCTGCCGCTGAGGGAGTCGGTGGACTTGTCCTCCACGTAGAGCTGCTCGGTCTTGCCAAGGTCGGTGATAAGCCAGGGCGCCTCCGTCCCGTCCTCAAAGCCGGGATTTTGCAGGAAGTTATACTCCACCATCGACACCCAGCAGTGCGCCTCCAGACCGCCGGCCTCGCCGGTGATCTCGTACTTTGCCGGGCCGCCGGCGTACATCTCCTGCAGCTTCGCTTCGTCAATATCCCAGGTGACGGGCACGGCCTGGCGGCTGTTGTCGGTCATGACGGCGTTGACGGTCTCCGGCAGCTCGATGACGCCGTTGAGGTCGACCACAAGCTCCGTGTCGTCGATCGCGTCCGGCAGGATCTCCGTCTCATTGCCGCTGCGCAGCAGGCCGAAGAGCTTGAGCGATTCCAGCGGATGGCCGGTCGCGTCGAAGAAGGCCTGGTTGTCCACGGCGCAGCCGCCGTACCACTTCCCCGCGTCGTCCGGGTCATAGACCGCCGCGTAGCTGGAGGCCCAGCCGGAGCCGAACTGCTCCCATTTGGCGCTATTTTCCTCCCAGGAGTTCTGCCCGACGCTGATCCAGGCGCCCTCCCAGTAGCACACGCCGATGCCGTTCGGGGTATTGGCCACCGTCTCCACGACGTTTCGCACGGAATTGGCCTGGCCCTGCACGGTGTAGGGGCAGGGCTTCGCCACGCCGCCGCCCGCGCCGATCGTATTGCCGGAGAAGTCCGTGTCCTCGTCGGTGTAGGCGTAGGAGGTCTCCATGACCATCACCTTTTTGCCGTAGGTCTCGGCGATATTCCCCAGAACCGCGGAGAGATTCTCCAGCGTGCCGTGCCAGTAGGGATAGTACGAGGAGGCGAACACGTCGTAATCCAGGTTGTAGTAGTCCAGCTTCGAGGCGTAGCTTGCGTAGGCCTCGGCGTTCTCAGGATTGGCGAAGTGCACCGCCACCAGCGCCTTCGGGAAGACCTCGCGCACGGCTTTGGAGCCGGCGGCCATCAGAAACTGGATATTGAACCAGGTCTTTTCGCCGCAGAGCGCGCCGTTGGTCTCATTGCCGAGCTGCACCATGCCCACCGAGACCTTCGCGTCCTTCAGCTGCCTGAGGCAGTCGCGGGTGTATTCGTACACAGCCTCGGTCTTGGTCTCGATGTCCATGTCCTTCCAGGCCAGCGGGACCATCTGCTTGCCGGGATCGGCCCAGAAGTCGGAGTAGTGGAAGTCCACGATCAGCTTCATGCCGGCCTGCGTGGCGCGTTTCCCGATCTCGACGGCCTTTTCGATGTCGTTGTTGCCGCCGCCGAAGCCGTGGCCCTCCGCGTCGTAGGGGTGGTTCCACACGCGCACGCGGATATGCGTCACGCCGTTTTCCGCCAGGATCTGAAACAGGTCCTGCTCCTCGCCGGCGAAGTTATAATACTTGACGCCGCTTTCCTCCTCCGCCAGCACGGAGGATACGTCCATGCCGAGGATAAAGTCCTTCGGCAGATTCTCGACGGCCTTGACGTACAGCGTGTCGCTCGTCACGTTTACCCTGGCCGCCCGGCCGCTTCCGCAGCCGCTCAGCAGCAGACACAGCATCAACAGAACAGCGATCATCCTTTTCATCCCTCGTCCTCCTCAAGACAGTTTCCGCAGCGCCTCGGCCAGCCGGAGGGCCTTTCCGTCCTCCCGGTGCGCAGACTCCGCGCCGAAAAACAGGTAATAATCCTGCGGCGTCTCCCCCGCCGCGGCGTAAGTAATGTAAGAAGCGGCAAGGCCCTCGCCGCTCGCGGCGTCGTAGACCTTCCAGCCGTAGGCCATGCCCTCGTGCTGCCAGGTCTCCCCCTCTGCCGCAAAGCCGGTCTCCGCCAGCGGCCGGAAGGACGCGATATACTTTTCCGCTTTGTTTTCGCCCACGATATAGAGATCGGCGCAGCGCAGCTCCTCGGTGTCAAAGATGTAATAGTCGAAGGAGTGCACCGCCACCAGCTTGATGCCCTCGGGCTTCTCCTCCGAGAGCGCGTCGGCCAGTGCCTCGTCGCGCAGCTCCGGCCGGTCAACACAGAGCACCAGCTTCTGCGCGGGCCGCGCGTCGGTCAGCAGCGTGAAGATCCAGCCCCAGAAGAACACCGACAGCAGCGCCCACAGAACGTATTTATACCACTGGGAGAACAGGTTTTTCAGCATCTTCACAGCTCCTCCCAGGCGGCGGCGTAGCCGTTGACCACATACAGGCGCAGCCTCTTCCCTTCCATCGCCCGCAGCGCCTCGGCGCGCGAGGCGATCACCTTGCTGCGCCGCGTCTCGTTCCCATCCGTCAGCGTCAGCGGATAAAAGCGGATGCTGCCGCGGATGCGCATGCGCTGCTTCGACAGCGTGAGCACGCCCTCCAGCGTCTCCCGCTCCCCTTCCAGCAGCATCTCCGCGTGGCCGCGCTCATAGCGCAGCTCCTTCACCGGATTGTTATAAAGATAAATGACGATCCATCCGCCGAGGACAGAGACCGCAACGGCCGCCTTTTCCATGGCGGCAGCGTTGTCGATCGTCGTCAGGCAGCACAAAAGCACGCAGGCGATCAGCGTCGCGGCGGCAATCAGCGCCGCGGCCAGTCCTGCGCGTTTCGACGTTTTTTCCAGCCGCTGCAGATCCTGCCGGCTGTACAGTTCCCGTATCGTTTCCATGAAACTGATTATAACAAGTTTCTTTTTCCCGTGCAAGACGGCTTTTTGCTTGCTTGACAAGCGGCGGGGCGGATAGTAAACTTTTTTCGAGGTGGTTTTCATGAAAAAGAAGATTTCCCTGCTCTTATCCCTGCTGATGCTCGTCTCCCTGCTGGCCGCCTGCGGCTCCGGCGCCCCTGGGAAAGGCGGCGAATACGTGATCAAGGATGAGAATCTGAAGTCCGATTATGTCGTCGACGACAACGCCCGCGTCTTCTATGAGATCTTCGTCGGCTCCTTCTCCGACTCTGACGGCGACGGTGTCGGCGACCTGCGCGGCATCATCAATCGCATGGATTATCTCAACGACGGCGATCCCAATTCCGGCAAAAGCCTCGGTATCGAGGGCATCTGGCTCACGCCGATCTTCCAGTCCCCCTCTTATCACAAATACGACGTGACCGACTATTACACCGTCGATCCCAAATTCGGCACGACCGAGGACCTGCAGGAGCTGATCAATCTCTGCCATGAGCGCAACGTCAAGCTCATCCTCGACCTGCCCATCAACCACACCGGCGCGCTCAACAAGTGGTTTTCGGACTTCATCATCGCCCACCGCCAGGGCAAGACCGATACCGACGCCTACGATTTCTACAGCTGGCACGGCCCGAACGACCAGGGCCTCGCCGGCCACCGCTATGCGCCGATCACCGGCACCCAGGACTATTACGAGTGCAATTTCGACAACGCCATGCCGGAGCTGAACTTTGACAGCCCCGCCGTGCGCGAGGCGCTGCTGGACGTCGCCCGCTACTACATCGACCGCGGCATCGACGGCTTCCGCTTCGACGCAGCCAAATACGTCTATTTCGGCGACAACCACGCCAGCGCCGACTTCTGGGTCTGGTACCTGGAGGAGCTGCGCAAGCTCAAGCCCGATCTCTACACCGTGGCCGAGGTCTGGGACAGCGACGGTGTGACCGACGTCTACTACCCCGCCACCAACTGCTTTGACTTCAGCGTCTCCCAGGCCGAAGGCCTCATCGCCACCGCCGCCAAGGCCGGCGACGTCAGCGCTTACACGAGCTACGTGGAGAGCTATATCAACCGCGTGCGCGCGCTCAATCCCGAGGCCATGATCGTGCCCTTCATCGCCAACCACGACACCGACCGCGCCGCCGGCTTCCTCAGCGTGGCCAGCGGCCAGATGAAGATCGCCGCGAACCTCTATCTGCTCGGGCCCGGCTCGCCCTTCATCTATTACGGCGAGGAGCTCGGCATGCGCGGCTCCCGCGGCGGCGCCAACACCGACGCCAACCGCCGCCTCGCCATGGTCTGGAACGACGGCGACACCGTCTCCGATCCCGAGGGCAGCACCTATAAAAGCCAGGTGGAGCAGGGCGCGGCCGAGCAGATCGCCGACCAGGACAGCCTCTACACCTACTATAAGCAGCTTCTCATGATCCGCCATGCCAATCCCGAGATTGCCCGCGGCGCCTACCGCTCCTGCGAGATCTCCGGCACCAAGATCGGCGGCTTTTACGCGACTTATAAGGGCAGCACCGTCCTCGTCCTGCACAACACCACCCTCAGCGCCGCCACCGTCGACCTCAGCGGTCTCGGCGTGACGGAGCTCCGGGCCGCGATCGGCGTGGAAGACGCGACGCTTGACGGCACGACCCTCACCCTCGGCGCGCAGACCAGCGTCGTCCTCCGCTGAATCTCAAAACGCAAAAACAGGCCGCCGGCGTCAGCCGACGGCCTGTTTTTTATCTTCGCTCATCGCTTGTCCTCCAGGCCCCAGAAGCCGGATTCCGCGTAGGTCTCCACATCCTCCACGTCGATCTCGAGGCCCAGCTCGCGCGGCTGGAAGCGCGGGCAGGTGCTCTCGCTGACGGTGATGACCGAGGCGGCCAGATGCGTGCCGATCCTCACCGATTCCAGCATCGTCTTTCCGTAGGTCAGCCCGATGGCCACGCCGGCACAGAAGGCGTCGCCCGCGCCGCTGGTATCGCGCACCTTGACCGATTCCGGCGGGAAATAGCCCTTGTCCCCGTCCCGGGAGGCCCAGATCGCGCCGCGGCTGCCCATCGTCACCACCATGGAGGGGATATTTGCCTTGACGATGCGCTCATAGATCGCCTCGGCCAGTTCCTCCGGCTCCAGCTGCGTAAAATCGTCGACGAAGAGGATGCCCGCCTCCAGCACGTTGCACACAAAGCAGTCGATCGACTGCAGGAAATCGCGCCGCTGCGAGGCGATGACCATATTCGACACCACCGCGTAGACCTTCTTGCCGTATTTTTCGGCATAGCGGAACACGCGCTTGATGATCTCCTTGTCCATGTCGATCTCCACCACGATGCTGTCGGCGTCGCGGAAGATCTCGTCGCCCTTCTGGTCGAGCAGCTCGACCATCGGCGTCATCTCCGGCCGCTTGGAGATCGACCCGGCCAGATCGCCGGTGTTGTCGAAGACCGCCAGCCAGATGCCCATGCCGTCAGGGGTCGTGACCACGTAGTCGGTGTTGACCTTGTGGTTGCGCAGCTTGCGCAGGACCTCCTCGCCCTGGGCGCTGTCGTCCACCATGCTCACAAACACCGGCCGCAGCTCCACGTTGGCGATATCCTCCGCCACGTTGCGGCCCACGCCGCCGTGCACGGTCTCCACGCGCCCGGCGTTGCGCCCCGTGGGGCTGTAAAGGTCGTCGGGGAAGCCCTTGATATCCACGAACACGGTCCCGATCACTACGATAGCCATACGCTGTCCTCCTCGTTCAATCGTTCTGTCTCTCAAAGCTGTGCACCCAGTCGGCGCGCAGATAGTATACGGTCAAAAACACGGTGCTCAGCGCCCAGGTGATGGGATAGACCCAGTTGACCACGTTGATGCTCTGATACACGGGCACCGCAAAGTGCAAAATCGCCACGCGCACCACGCACCAGAAGCTGAGCATGGAGATCATCGGGATCACGGCCTTGCCCGCGCCGCGCAGCAC
>CAMNOV010000060.1 GCA_946547105.1 uncultured Clostridia bacterium
GCGCGGGCGATGGCCATGCCGTCGTAGGTGGAGGTGCCGCGGCCGATCTCGTCGAGGATCAGCAGGGAGGCGGCGGTGGCGTGCTTAAGGATGTTGGCCATCTCGGTCATCTCCACCATGAAGGTGGACTGGCCGGAGGCGAGGTCGTCCGAAGCGCCGATGCGGGTGAAGACGCGGTCGACAATGCCGATCACGGCGCTTTTGGCAGGCACGAAGGAGCCGATCTGTGCCATCAGCACGATCAGCGCCGTCTGGCGCATGTAGGTGGATTTACCGGCCATATTCGGGCCGGTGACGATGGCGACGCGGTTGTCGCGGTCGTCGAGGAGCGTGTCGTTCGGAACGAAGAGCACCTCGCGCAGGGTTTGCTCGACCACCGGGTGGCGGCCTTCGACGATCTGCAGCTGGCGGGAGGCGTCGACCTCGGGCATGGTGTAGTTGTTGCGCACGGCGACCTCGGCCAGGGAGCAGTATACGTCGAGCTTCGCCACGGCCTCCGCCGTGGCCTGGATGCGGGTGACCTGCGCGGCCACATAGTCGCGCAGCTCGCAGAAAATGCGGTATTCCAGCTCATTGATGCGCTCGCGCGCGGTCAGCAGGCTGTTTTCCAACTCCTTGAGCTCCTGGGTGAAGTAGCGCTCGTTGGAGACGAGGGTCTGCTTGCGGATGTAGTCGGCGGGGACGTTTTCCAGCCCGGCCGAGCGCGGGATGTCGATGTAATAGCCGAAGACCTTGTTGTAGCCGACTTTGAGCTTCTTGATGCCGGTGCGCTCGCGCTCGCGCGCCTCCAGCTCCTGGATGCGCCGCGAGCCGTTGTCGCGGATATCGCGCAGCTCGTCGAGCTCCGGCACATAGCCTGCGCGCAGGATGCCGCCCTCGCGCACGGAGAAGGGGGGATCGTCGTCCAGAGCGACGTCGATCTTCGTGAACACGTCCTTCAGCTCGTCCATCGCGAAAATGCCGCTCAGCTCCGCCGAACGGAAGGCCGCCAGCTGCTCCTTGAGCTTCGGCAGCGCCGCGCAGCAAGTGCACAGCGCGCGCAGATCGCGCCCGCCGGCGGTGCCGTAGACCGCCTTGCCTACCAGGCGCTGCATATCGGACACGCCGCGCAGAATGAGCATCAGCTCGCCCCGGCGCACGTTGTCGCTCACCAGCTCCTGCACGGCGGCCAGACGGCGGCGGATCGCCACGGCCGACAGCAGCGGCCGTTCGATCCAGGCGCGCAGCATCCGGCTCCCCATCGGGGTCTTCGTCTTGTCCAGCACCCAGAGGAGGCTGCCGCGCTTTTCACCGCTGCGCAGCGACTCCGTCAGCTCCAGGCTGCGGCGGGTGGTCCAGTCAAGCTCCATATAGCGCCCGCCGGCAAAGAGATCGAGGCGATTGATGTGGCTGAGATCGAATTTCTGCGTTTCGATCAGATACTGCAGCAGCGCGCCGACCGCGCAGACGGCGGCGGGATCCTCCCCGAGGCCGCTCGCGTCCACGTCGTCATAGCCGAACTGGCGGCACAGAAGCACCGCGCAGGGCATGTAATCAAACTGCGTCCCGCTGATTTCCGGCATGGCGCTCAGGCGCTGGGCCAGGAAATCGCGCAGCTCCGGGCAGGCGTCCGCGCCCGGGGAGAGCAGGACCTCGCGCGGCGCAAAGCGGCCCAATTCGTTCAGCACGTGGCTGAGCGCGTCGCTTTTGAAGCCGGCGCAGCAGAATTCGCCGGTGCTCAGATCGCAGAAGGCGACGCCGCCGTCCGTCTGCCCGAGAAAGACCGAGCCGATATAGTTGGAGCGGTTTTCCTCCAGCATCGAGCTTTCGGTCACGGTGCCGGGGGTGATGATGCGGATCACTTCGCGGCTGACCAGGCCCTTGGCCAGGGCCGGGTCCTCGGTCTGCTCGCAGATGGCGACCTTGTAGCCCTTGGCGATCAGGCGGGCGATATAAGTCTCAGCGCTGTGGTAGGGCACGCCGCACATCGGGGTGCGCTCGTCCGGGTCCTCCACGTTGCGGTCGCGGGTCGTCAGGGCCAGATCCAGCTCGCGGGAGGCGACCTTCGCGTCGTCGTCGAACATCTCGTAAAAATCGCCCAGGCGGTAGAAGAGCAGGCAGTCCTGATAGTTCTGCTTGATCTCCCAATACTGCCGCTTCATCGGCGTCAACTCTGCCATATCTGTCTCCGTTTCTTTCTAAAAAACTAAAAACTAAGAACTAAAAACTGATCTTGCCGTACAGCGCCCAGGTATTGCTGGAAGTGATCGTCACGTCGGCAAAGCTGCCGATCAGCGCGGGATCGCCCTTGAGATGCACGAGGCGGCCGCCGTCGGTGCGGGAGGAGAGGTTATATTCCTCGCGCCCCGTCTCACCGTCGATCAGCACGCGCAGGGTTTTCCCTTCGTATTCCTTGTGCTTTTCGCCGGAGATGCGGTTGGAAAGCTCCGTCAGCGCGTCAAAATGGCGCTGCTTGTCTTCGCGGGTGTAGGGGTCGGGCATCGAGGCGGCCGGCGTGCCGACGCGCTTGGAATAGATGAAGGTGAACATCGCGTCGTAGCGCACTTCTTCGCAGAGCTTCAGCGTGGCGGCGAAATCCTCCTCCGTCTCGCCCGGGAAGCCCACGATGATATCCGTCGTCAGCACGAGATCGGGCATGTACTGCCGCGCAAGCGCGACCTGGCGCAGGTATTTTTCGCTGTCATAGCTGCGGTTCATGGCCTTGAGGATGCGGTCGCTGCCCGACTGCACCGGCAGGTGCAGCTGATGGCAGCATTTTTCGCACTCCGCCATGGTTTTGAACAGCTTTTCCGTCGCGTCCTTCGGGTGGCTCGTCATGAAGCGGATGCGGAAATCGCCCGGGATATCGTTGATGCTGCGGATCAGGTCGGCAAAATCCACGGGTTCGGCCAGGTCCTTGCCGTAGGAATTCACGTTCTGCCCCAGGAGGGTAATGTCCTTATAACCCGCGGCGACCAGCTCGCGCGCCTCGCGCAGGATGTCCTCCGGCAGGCGGGAGCGCTCGCGGCCGCGGACGTAGGGTACGATGCAGTAGGTGCAGAAGTTGTTGCAGCCGTACATGATGCTCAGCCAGGCCTTTACGCTGCCCTCGCGCTTGAGCGGGATGCCCTCGGCCACTGCGCCGTCGCTCTTTTCGGTGGCAAAGACGCGCTTGTGCCGCGTCTGCACGCGCTCCAGAAGCTCCGGGAAGCGCCAGAGCTCGTGCGGGCCGAAGACCAGGTCGACCACGGGATAGGACTTCTTGATCTTCTCGGCCATGTGGGGCTGCTGTACCATGCAGCCGCAGACCGCGACGATCTGTCCCGGCCGGGCCTTTTTTGAGTGGTTGAGGGCGCCCACGTTGCCGAGCACCCGCATTTCGGCGTGCTCGCGCACGGCGCAGGTGTTCACCACGATCACGTCGGCCTGGAATTCATCCTGCGTGAAGCCGTAGCCCATCTCTGCCAGATAGCCGCGCAGCTTTTCGCTGTCGGCCTCGTTCTGCTGGCAGCCGTAGGTGTCCACCAGCGCGAGCGGGCGCTGCCCGTCGGCGGTGACGCGCTCGAAAATGCGCGCGCAGATCTCCTCCTGGCGCAGGATCTCCGCAATATCGATGACCTGTCTTTCTTTCATTCGCGTTCCCTCTGAGGCACAAATTTTTACATTGTATTTTAGCATAAAACGGGTGGAAGTTTCAACAGAAATCATGTATAATCAAGCCTTAGGAAGTGATACCATGCCAATGATCCATATCCTTGACCCGCATGTGGCCGACATGATCGCCGCGGGCGAGGTCGTCGAGCGTCCGGCCTCCGTCATCAAGGAGCTGACGGAGAACGCCTTTGACGCCGGCGCGAAAAATATAACGATCGAGCTGCGCGGAGGCGGCGCCACCTATATCCGCGTGACTGACGACGGCTGCGGCATGTCGCCGGAGGACGCGGGCGTGGCCTTCCTGCGCCACGCCACCAGCAAGCTGCGCGACGAGCACGGCCTGGAGAGCATTGCGACGATGGGCTTTCGCGGCGAGGCGTTGGCGGCGATCTCCGCCGTGTCGCGCGTGGAGCTGACGACCCGCCGCCGCGGCGACGAGGCCGGCACCCGCGTGCTGCTCGAGGCCGGGGAGATCCGCGACATGCTGCCCGCCGGCTGCCCGGAGGGCACGACCATGATCGTGCGCGATCTGTTTTACAACACCCCCGCGCGCCTGAAATTCCTGAAATCCGACCGCAGCGAGGCCGCCGCCTGCGTCTTGACGGCGCTGCGCTGCGCTTTGGGCCGCCCGGAGGTCTCCGTGCGGTGTATCCGAGACGGGCAGGAGGAGTTTTTTTCGCCCGGCGACGGGCGGATCGAATCCTGTGTTTATGCTCTTCTGGGACGTGAGGCCGCCTCGAAGCTGCTGCTGTGCAGCGGCGAAAACGGCGGCGTGAAGGTCACGGGCTACGCGTCCTCGCCCTCCGCCGGGCGCGGAAACCGCCGCGAGCAGTATTTCTACTGCAACGGCCGCTTCATCAAGTCCGCGCTGCTGCAGGCGGCGCTGGAGCAGGCCAATAAAAACACGCTGCTGGTCGGGCGTTATCCCGCCTGCGTGCTGTATCTGGACATGAGCTGCGCCGCGGTGGACGTGAACGTCCACCCGGCCAAGACCGAGGTCAAGTTTTCCGACGAAAAGACCGTGTTCGACGCGGTGTATTACGCGGTGCTCTCCGCCCTCTCCGGCGAGGGGCGCAGCGCCTCGGTCGAGCCCTCGGCCGGCACGCGGCAGATGGCCGAGCCGAAAAAGGATTTCTACAAGAGCATGAGCGCCGCGGATTTCAGGGCCAACGGCTATGCCGCCAAGCCTGCCGCGCCTGCGCCTCGGCCGAGCGCACCGGCTTCTGCGCCCGTCTGGCCGCGCCCGAGCGCCCTGCGCGAGGGCGGCACAGCGGCGCAGCTGCGCCTGGATCTGCCGGTCCGCCCCGTCCGGGAGGAAAAAACGCCGGAAAGCCCGGTAAACACAGGCTTTTCCGCCCCTGCTGGGAGCAAAATTGTGGAAAATCCTGTTCAAAATGTTGAAAAGTTAAGTCTCCCTGACCACAAGATCGTGGGGGAGGCGATGAAGACCTATATCATCGTCGAGCTGGGCGAGGAGCTGCTGCTGATCGACAAGCACGCCGCCCACGAGCGCATGAACTTCGACCGCCTGCGCGCGCAGGAGCGGCACATCATGGCCCAGAGCCTGCTGGTGCCGGTGACCGTGCGTCCGGCGGCGGAGGACGCGGAGCTCATCGAGCAAAACGGCGAGCTGCTCGGGGAGCTTGGCTTTGAGATCGAGCCCTTCGGCGAGCGGGACTACATCGTGCGCGCCGTGCCCGCCGACATGGACGCGGGCGAGATCGCCCCGGCGCTGGAAGAGATCTGCGAGAAGCTGCGCCGCGGCAAGAGCCTCGGCGAGCAGCAGGTCTGGGACGAGATTTTGCACACCGTGGCCTGCAAGGCGGCCATCAAGGCCGGCTGGGACACCACGGAGGCGGAGCTGGAGCGCATCGTGGAGGAGGTGCTCTCCGGGCGGGTGAAATACTGCCCGCACGGGCGGCCCGTGTCCGTCACGCTCAGCCGGAAGGATCTGGACAAGATGTTCAAGAGGATCGTATGAGCACAGGGAAGATCCTGGTCGTCTGCGGCCCCACGGCCACCGGCAAGACCCGCCTCGGCATCGAGCTGGCGAAGGAATTCGGCGGCGAGATCGTCTCGGCCGACTCCATGCAGATCTACCGCCGCATGGATATCGGCACCGCCAAGGCAACTCCCGCCGAGCGCGCCGCCGTGCCGCACCACATGCTCGACGTGGCGGAGCCCGGGGAAAACTGGTCCGTCGCGCGCTATGTTGCGGAAGCTGTGCGCTGCTGTGACGACATTCTCGCGCGGGGAAAACTGCCGATCCTCGTCGGCGGCACCGGGCTTTATATCGACTCGCTGATCGCCGGGCGCGATTTTGCCGAAAACGACGGCGACGAGAAGCTGCGCGAGCAGCTGAACGCCGACTATAAGCGCCTCGGCGCGGAGACGATGAGGGAGAGGCTGCGCGCGGTCGATCCCGCGAGAGCCGAAAAACTCGCGCCGAGCGACCGCCGTCGCATCGTGCGCGCGCTCGAGGTCTGGATGCTGACCGGAAAGACCATCACCGAGCACGATGAGGAAACGCGCCGTCTGCCGCCGCGCTACGAGGCCGGGCGCATCGTGCTGACTTACGCCGACCGCGCCGCACTCTATGCGCGCATCGACCGGCGCGTGGACGAGATGGCAAACGAAGGCCTTTTTGAGGAAGTGGAGGCGCTGCTCGCCTCCGGCGTTCCGGCCGACTGCACGGCCATGCAGGCCATCGGCTACAAGGAGGCCGCCCGGGCGCTGCGCGGAGAGATCAGCCGCGCGGAGGCGCTTGAGCTCATCAAGCAGGCCAGCCGCCGCTACGCCAAGCGGCAGCTCACCTGGTTCCGCCGCGCGGAAAACGCGCTGTGGATCGAGTGGCCGGACGAGCCGGATCTCGCCTGGGCAATGGATAAAATTCGGAATTCGGAATTCGGAATTCGGAATTAGGATTCGACCAAAAGCGCATCGAGCTTCATCGTATCATAGCCGTATCTGCCAAGGGCAGAAAAAGCTACATACGAAGGAGCAGACAAACATGCAGAAAACACAGAATCTCCAGGACCTTTTTCTCAACCAGGCGCGCCGCGAGCGTTCCCAGATCACGATGTTTCTGATGAACGGCTTTCAGCTGCACGGGATCGTGCGCGGCTTTGACAACTTCACCGTCGTGCTCGAGAGCGACGGGAAGCAGCAGCTGATCTACAAGCATGCGATCTCCACCGTGGTGCCGCCGAAGCCGGTGCCGCTGGACGGGGAAGAATAAGAGAAAACCGCCGCCGGATGCCAAGCAGCAGCCGGCGGCGGACAGAAAGAAGGACAGAACATGTCAATCGCAGACAATGTGGCAAGGATCCGCGCGGAGATGGCCGCGGCCGCCCGCGCCGCCGGAAAGGATCCGGCGGAGATCACGCTCGTGGCGGCCAGCAAGATGAACGACGCCGACCGCGTACGCGAGGCGATCGCCGCCGGCGTGGACGTCTGCGGCGAAAACCGCGTGCAGGAAATGCTGGAAAAGCAGGCGCAGGGCGCCTATGAGGGCGCGCCGCTGCACTTTATCGGCCATCTGCAGAAAAACAAGGTCAAACAGGTGGTGGGCCTGGCTTCCCTGATCCACGGGGTGGACAGCCTGGCGCTGCTTGAGGTGATCGACCGCTGCGCCGAAAAGCGCGGCCTGACGCAGGAAGTGCTGCTGGAGGTCAATATCGGCGCCGAGGAGAGCAAGTCCGGCTTTGCACCGGAGGAGATCCCAGCGGCCCTTTCCGCGGCCGCCGCATTTTCCCATATCCGCGTGCGCGGGCTGATGTGTATCCCGCCGGCCGGCCGCAGCGAGGAAGAAAATCGACTTAATTTTACAAAAATGAACAAGCTTTTTGTTGACAATAGCGGGAAAAAATACGATAATGTACGTATGGATTTTCTGTCCATGGGCATGAGCGCGGATTTTGCCTGCGCCATTGCCTGCGGCTCCAATATGGTGCGCGTCGGCTCGGCGATCTTCGGGCCGCGCCCTTACCAAAAGCAAGAAACATAACGGAGGGAACGCCATGGGTTTCATGGACGAACTCAAAAAATTGACCCAGCCCTACGACGACGAGGACGATTTCTTCGAGGGCGCGGACGTGGCCCGCAAGAACGAGCCCGCCGTAACGCCCGCGCAGATGGCCTTTGAGGATACCTTTGCGGCCGAGACCGAGGAAGAGCCGGAACCGGCCAGAGAACCGGAGCAGCCGCGCCGCAGCAGCTTTTTCGATGCGCTCGGCATCGGAAAAAAGGAGCAGGCCGCGCAGCCTGCCGCCCGTCCCCGTCCCAGCATCCGTCCCCAGCGTCCGCTCAAGGAGCGCACCGTCAACTTCGGCGGCAGCGATACGCAGGTCATCCTCTTCAACCCCAAGAGCTTTGAGGAGGCCGGCGACCTGGTGGGCTATCTGCAGATGGGCCGCTCCCTGGTCATGACGCTGGAGGGCCAGCCGACCGACCGGGCCCGCCGCCTGCTGGACTTCATCTCGGGCATTACCTTCGCCATGGACGGCAAGGTGACGCCGGTGGCAGGCAAGACCTATTTCATCACCCCGCAGAATGTGGATCTCGTCGCGCCGCAGGGCGAGCAGCCCGAGACCGACAGCCAGTTTTTCTGAAATACGCGCAGCACAGAGACAGAGAATTATTGAAAGGTGGAATAAATGATGATTACCGCTCAGGATATTCGCGAAAAGACCTTTGCAACCGTTCGCAGAGACGGCTATGACATGGACGTTGTGGACAACTTCCTGGACGAGCTGGCCAACGAGACCGAGGCTGCCCAGAAGGAGAACGCGGTGCTCAAGAGCAAGATGAAGGTCCTTGTCGACAAGATCGAGGAATACCGCGCCAACGAGGAAGCCGCCCAGCGCGCTCTGCTCTCCGCTCAGAAGCTGGCCATCCAGATCGAGAGCGACGCCCGCAATCGCGCCGCCGCCATGATCGCCGACGCCGAGAAGCAGGTCCAGGCCAAGATCGGCTCGATCGCCCAGGCCACCCGCGACGAGGAAAACCGTCTGGCCGCCGCCAAGGCCGCCACGGCCCGCTATATCGAGGAAGCGAAGGAGGCCTTCGGCCGCCAGTTCCAGGCTCTGGAGAACGTCAGCAAGGGCTTTATGCCGGACGAGCCGAAAGAGCAGCCCGCTCCCGCCCCGGCCGAGGTCGACGACACCGTGCGCAGCATCGAGAACAGCGTCGCCCACTTTCAGGCCGACGACCTGAAGCTGAACCTGGATCTGAGCGTCGACGAGAGCAAGGAAGACAAACCGCAGGACAGCACCCAGACCTTCAACCTGTAAGAAAAGGCAAAACCATTTCCTTCGGGGCGGGCGCAGCAGCGCGCGCCCCGTTCTTGAATTCTATGCCCGCTGAGAGCGGGCAGCCAAAGTAGGAGTAACAAACGACATGGCCAAAGATTACAATACCACGCTGAACCTGCCGAAGACCGAGTTCCCGATGCGCGCGGGTCTGCCCAAGCGCGAGCTGGACATGCTCAAGGCCTGGCAGGAGCAGGATATCTATCACGAGCTTCTGAAGAAAAACGAGGGCAAGCCCCGCTTTTCTCTGCATGACGGCCCTCCCTTTTCCAACGGCAACATCCACATGGGACATGCCCTGAACAAGTCCATCAAGGACTTCATCGTCCGCTCCTATGCCATGCGGGGTTACTACACCCCCTATATCCCCGGCTGGGACAACCACGGCATGCCCATCGAGAGCGCCATCATCAAGGAACAGAAGCTCAACCACAAGGCCATGAGCGTCTCCGATTTCCGCACCGCCTGCCATGACTACGCCGAAAAGTACGTGCAGAAGCAGAAGGAAGGCTTCATGCGTCTGGGCGTCATCGGCGACTGGGAGCACCCCTACCGTACGATGGACAAGGGCTTCGAGGCGGACGAGGTGCGCATCTTCGGCAAGATGTACCGGAACGGCCACATCTACAAGGGCTTCAAGCCCGTGTACTGGTGCGCCAAGGACGAAACGGCCCTGGCCGAGGCGGAGATCGAATACCAGGACGACCCCTGCACCACCGTTTACGTCAAGTTCCCGATGGAGGACGACCTCGGCAAGCTGAGCCATCTGGACCTCGGCAAGCTCTCCTTCGTCATCTGGACCACCACCATCTGGACCCTGCCCGGCAACCTCGCCATCGCGCTCAACCCCGACATGGAGTACGCGGTGCTGCGCGCCGACAGCGGCGAGATGTTCATCATGGCCCTCGCCCTGAGCGAGAAGGTCATGAAGCTCGGCGGCTATGAGCACTTTGAAGTAGTCGAGACCCATCCCGGCTCCTTCTTCGAGAACATGCTGGCGAAGCATCCCTTCCTGCCCAAGACCTCCCGTCTGCTGCTGGCCGACTACGTCACCATGGACAGTGGCACCGGCTGCGTCCACACGGCGCCCGGCTTCGGCGCGGACGACTTTGCGACCTGCTCGCGCTACGGCATCGAGATGGTCGTGCCGGTGGACGATCAGGGCCGCCACACCGAATATGCCGGCAAGTACGCCGGCCTCAAGACCGAGGAATCCAACCCCGTCATCCTCGCCGACATGAAGGAAAGCGGCGCGCTCTTTGCCTCCGAGCAGATCGTGCACAGCTATCCGCACTGCTGGCGCTGCAAGAGCCCCATCATCTTCCGCGCCACGCCTCAGTGGTTCTGCTCGGTCGACTCCTTCAAGGAGGACGCGGTCAAGGCCTGCGAGGACGTCAAGTGGCTGCCCGCCTGGGGCAAGGACCGCATGGCCGCCATGATCCGCGAGCGCAGCGACTGGTGCATTTCCCGCCAGCGCCGCTGGGGCCTGCCGATCCCGG
>CAMNOV010000061.1 GCA_946547105.1 uncultured Clostridia bacterium
ACGCGACCGTCAAGGAAGGCTTCACCAAGCTCGGCTTCTGCGGCGGCGGCGGCGGCACCAACCCGGCTTGCTGCCGTTACGGCTACGGCTTTGTTCAGGGCGCCTCTGCTGCGGCTGCCGAACTGGGCATCACCGTTGACATGAACTACTCCTGGCTCTACGGCGCTTCCTTCTCCGCTTCTCCCGAACTGCAGACCCTGGCCAATGGCTGGTATGAAGCCGGCACCGAGGCGATCTTCGCCTGCGGCGGCTCCATGTTCGCCTCCGTCGCCGCTGCCGCTTCCGCCAACGACGGCGCGGTCATCGGCGTTGACGTCGACCAGTCCTTCGAGTCTGAGACCGTCATCACCTCCGCGATGAAGGGTCTGTCCTCCTCTGTTGTCTGGGCTCTGACCAAGGCCTACGACGGCACCTGGGACGAGATCGGCGGCGTTGCCACCAGCCTGGGCGCTGCGGAAGACGCAGTCGGCCTGCCTGTTGCCACCTGGTCCCTCACCGGCTGGACCGTCGAAGAGTACCAGGCGATGCTCGCTGACATCATTGCCGGCAACATCACCATCGACGACAACTACGAGAACCTGGCCAGCACCGATTCCCTCAACCTGAACATCGTTGAGTAATCAAGCCAAAAAAGAAAAAGAGGAAAGTCAAATGACTTTCCTCTTTTTCTTTTTCCGGCTGCGTTAAAAATCTTGCAATTAAAGGTCGCATCTTATATAATTATTTTGTTAAACGCATGTGTCTGTGCGGGAAAAAATCGGAACAAGAAAGTAGGTGGCGCTTATGGGAGATGCTCCTCAATACGTGATTGAGATGCTGCATATCACGAAGGAGTTTCCCGGCATCAAGGCAAACGACGACATCACCCTGCAGCTGAAAAAAGGCGAGATCCACGCCCTGCTCGGTGAAAACGGCGCCGGCAAATCCACGTTGATGAGCGTTTTGTTCGGCCTGTATCAGCCGGAAGCAGGTGAAATCCGGAAAGACGGCAAGCCCGTCAAGATCAACAACCCCAACGACGCGACCGCACTCCACATCGGCATGGTGCACCAGCACTTCAAGCTGGTCGAGGTCTTCACCGTGCTGGACAACATCATCCTCGGCGCGGAGGACACCAAGCTCGGCTTCCTGCAGAAGAAGGAAGCCCGCAAAAAAGTCGAGGCGCTGAGCGAAAAGTACGGCCTGAAGGTCGACCTGGACGCGAAGGTGGAGGACATCACCGTCGGCATGCAGCAGCGCACCGAGATCCTGAAGATGCTGTACCGCGACAACGAGATCCTCATCTTCGACGAGCCCACCGCCGTGCTGACCCCGCAGGAGATCGACGAGCTGATGCAGATCATGAAGAACCTCGCCGCCGAAGGCAAGAGCATCCTCTTCATCTCCCACAAGCTCAACGAGATCATGGCGGTTTCCGACCGCGTATCCGTTCTGCGCAAGGGCCGCTACATCGGCACCGTCAACACCAAGGATACCAACAAGCAGGAGCTGTCGAACATGATGGTCGGCCGCCCCGTCCAGCTCGAGGTCGTCAAAAAGCCGGCCGAGCCGAAGGACGTGGTGCTGCACATCGAGAACATGTCCGTCGCCTCCAAGCTCCACAAGCGCAATGCCGTCAACAAGGTCTCCCTGGACGTGCGCGCGGGTGAGATCGTCTGCATCGCCGGCATCGACGGCAACGGCCAGACCGAGTTCGTCTTCGGCCTGACCGGCCTGGAGCCTCTGGCTGAGGGCAAGATCGAGCTCTGCGGCGAGGATATCTCCAAGGCCTCCATCAAGCATCGCGCCGCGCACATGAGCCACATCCCCGAGGACCGCCACAAGCACGGTCTGGTATTGGACTTCACGCTGGAGCAGAACATGGTGCTGCAGCGCTACAAGGAGCCCGAATTCCAGAAGGCCGGCTTCATTCGCTTCGACGAGGTGCGCAAGTACGCCGAGGGCCTGATCGAAAAGTTCGACGTGCGCTCCGGCCAGGGCCCGATCACCATCGCCCGCAGCATGTCCGGCGGCAACCAGCAGAAGGCCATCATCGCCCGTGAGCTGGACCGGAACATGCCGCTGGTCGTCGCCGTTCAGCCGACCCGCGGCCTGGACGTCGGCGCGATCGAATTCATCCACAGCCAGCTGGTCGCACAGCGCGACGAGGGCAAGGCCATCCTTCTGGTCTCCCTGGAGCTGGATGAGGTGCTCAGCCTGTCCGACCGCATCCTCGTCATGTACGAGGGCGAGATCGTCGGCGAGCTTGACCCGAAAAAGACCACCGCGCAGGAGCTCGGCCTGTACATGTCCGGCGCCAAGCGCAGCGGCGGAGAGGAGGAGAAGGCATGAGTTTCTGGAAAAAAGAAGGCACGCAGAAGATCCTGTCCTCGCTGATCTCCATCCTCATCGGCCTGGTCGTCGGCGCGATCGTCGTGCTCGTCGTCGGCATCTTTAACAAGAGCATTTCTCTCAAGGGCGCCTGGGAAGGCATCCGTCTGATCTTCATCGGCATCCTCAGCACCGGCCGCAACGCCTCCGGCGCGCTGACCTGGGGCTTCAACCCCGCCAGCATCGGCAACATGCTCTTCCGCGCGACCCCGCTCATCATGACCGGTCTTTCGGTCGCCCTGGCCTTCAAGACGGGCCTGTTCAACATCGGCGCGCCAGGCCAGTACCTGATGGGCACGCTGGCCACGCTGAGCATCGCGCTGAGCATTCCCTCCGGCGCGCTTCCCGGCTGGCTGATCTGGCTGCTCGCCTTCCTCGGCGGCGTCCTCGCCGGCGCGCTCTGGGGCGCGATCCCCGGCCTGGTCAAGGCCTTCCTCAACATCAACGAGGTGCTCGCCTGCATTATGACCAACTGGATCGCGGCCAACCTCGTTACCTGGGCCTTTGACGCCAGCAACTTCAAAAACATGGTCGAGGGCACCAAATCCGGCTACATCTATAAGACCACCTACGGTCTGGTGGACGGCAGCTACGTTGACGGCGCGGGCATCGCCACGGCCAAGCTCGGCCTGAACAAGATCTTCCCGGGCTCGCAGATTAACGCCGGCATCCTGGTGGCCATCATCCTGGCCATCGGCGTTTACATCCTCATCAGCAAAACCACGCTCGGCTATGAGCTGAAGGCCTGCGGCGCCAACCGCCATGCGGCGCGCTACGCCGGTATCCACGACAAGCGCAACATCGTGCTGTCGATGGCCCTGTCCGGCGGCCTGGCCGCGGCCGGCGCCTCGCTCTACTTCCTGTCCGGCAACACCGAGTTCTTCTGGTCCACCTATCAGTCCCTGCCCGCCGCCGGCTTCAACGGCATCCCGGTCGCGCTGCTGGCGCTGAACAATCCCATCGGCGTCATCTTCTCCGCGATCTTCATGGCCATGTTGAACATCGTCGGCCTGCAGCTGACCAATCTGACCGCCTACAACGAATACATCACCGACGTCATCATCGCCGTCATCGTTTACCTGTCCGCCTTCTCCCTGGCGATCCGCATGCTGATCGCCGGCAAGAAAAAGGCCGTCCCGCCGAAAAACGGATATCCCAAGCCCGGCGATCCGAAACCCGAAGACCTGAAACCCATCGACAAGAAACCGGACGCCGCAGAGGCCGTGAAAGGAGGCGATGAGGCATGACGTTCCTGATCCAGCAAACGCTGATTTACGCAGTTCCCCTGATGATTGTGGCGCTGGCCGGCGTGTTCTCCGAGCGAAGCGGCATCATCAACCTCGCACTGGAAGGCATTATGATCTTCGGCGCCTTCATGGGCGTGCTGTTCGTCAACCTCGCGCAGAAGGCCGGCTGGTTCGTGGACGCGAAGGCCGCCGGCAACTGGCTGGCCCTGCAGGGCTTTGAAGTACTGGCCATGCTCGTGGCCGCGCTGATGGGCGCCGTGTTCTCCCTGCTGCTGAGCTTTGCCTCCATCAACCTGCGCGCCGACCAGACCATCGGCGGCACCGCGCTGAACCTGATGGCTCCCGCGCTCGTGCTGTTCTTCATCCGTCTGATCGCCAACCAGAACACCCTGCAGATGGCCACCGGCGACTCCGCCAGCTGGTTCATGATCAAGAAGAGCACCCTGGGCTTTGAGAAGAACGCCGACCTCGGCTTCTTCGGCAACACCCTGCTGCACAAGGTCTATCTTGCCACCTACATCTGCATCCTGATCTTCATCATCCTGTCCGTGATCCTGTACAAGACCCGCTTCGGTCTGCGGCTGCGCTCCTGCGGTGAAAATCCCCAGGCGGCGGACAGCCTGGGCATCAACGTGCACAAGATGCGCTACGCCGGCGTTTCGATCTCCGGCGCGCTGGCCGGCATGGGCGGCTTTGTCTACTCGCTCACCACGGCCAACTGCACCTCCAACGGCGACGTGGCGGGCTTCGGCTTCCTGGCGCTGGCCGTCATGATCTTCGGCAACTGGAATCCGCTGAACATCGCCGGCGCGTCCCTGCTCTTCGGCCTGTTCAAGTGCATCGCCGCGGCCTACTCCAGCCTGGACATCAACGGCGACGGCGTGTACATGCTGGCGCAGATCGGTATCAGCTCCCACCTCTACCGCATGCTCCCCTACATCATCACGCTGGTCGTGCTCGCCTTCACCTCCAAGGGCTCCCGCGCGCCGAAGGCCGAGGGCATCCCCTACGACAAGGGCCAGCGCTGAGCCATTCCTTAATCTTTCTGAAAATGCCGCCGTTTCGGCGGCATTTTCTTTTGATTTGTGGTATAACGGGTCGGGGAAAATGTCCCCTCCATTTCCTCTGCGGAGGTTTGTATGAAACGTATGATTTCTTTGCTGGCGCTGCTGCTCGGCGTTCTTCTGCTGGGCTCCTGCGCCTCGCGGCCGGTCGAGGCGGCGGTGAAAGAGTCCGCGCCGGAACCGGAAGCCCCGGCGCCGGAGCCCGTGGCGACAGCCGACATGCCGGAACTGCCCGATGCGCCCGAAGCGCCGGAGCCGGATGCCGCCGAACGTCTCCTCGCATCGATGACGACGGAGCAGAAGGTCTGCCAGCTGCTGATGCTCTGCAGCTCGGACGAGGACGAAGTGCTGCCGGCGGCCGAGCGCGGCGCAGGCGGCCTGTGCCTGTACGCCGCCTCCTTTGCCGACAAGGACAAGGCCGCCGTACTCGCCATGACGGAGGATCTGCAGGCGCGTTCCCCGATCCCGCTGCTGCTGGCCGTGGACGAGGAGGGCGGCACGGTCTGCCGCGTCAGCTTTAATCCGCAGCTTCGCGCGGTGCCCTTTGCCTCGCCGCGCTCTCTGTACGCGCAGGGCGGCTGGCCGCTCGTTGAGAGCGACACGGCGGAGAAAGCACAGCTGCTGCGCTCGCTCGGCCTGAACGTCAATCTCGCGCCGGTGGCCGATGTGCCGCTGAGCTGGCAGAATTACATCTATGCCCGCAGCTTCAGCACCGACCCCGCGGAGACGGCGGAGTATATCCGCCGCGTGGTGACGGTCATGAAGCAGGAGGGCCTCGGCTCCACGCTCAAGCACTTCCCCGGCTATGGCGGCAGCGCCGATACCCATACCGGCCAAGCCTATGACCGGAGACCGCTGGAGTCCTTCGAAGAGGGCGATTTCCTGCCCTTCATCGCCGGGATCGAGGCCGGCGCGGACGCCGTGCTGGTCAGCCACAACATCGTGGAATGCATGGACCCGGACTACCCCGCCTCCCTTTCCCCCATGGTGCACCGCATCCTGCGCGAGGAGCTGGGCTTTACCGGCGTCATCCTCTGCGACGATCTGAGCATGGAGGCGATCGGGCAGTTCACGAACGGGCAAAACGCCGCCGTCACAGCCGCGCTGGCCGGCAACGATCTGCTCTGCTGCGGCGATTTTGAGGCCTCGGCGCAGGCGCTGCTTGATGCCGTGGAGGACGGCGTGCTGCCGGAGGAGCAGCTCGACGCCTCGGTGCTGCGCATTTTGCGCTGGAAGCTGAGCCTCGGCCTGGATCTGGGCTGACCGGCAGGACGGCCCGGAAAAGAATCTTCTTCCCCTTTTCGCCGCGATATGATAAACTGGACGCGAATTCAGGAAAGGATTTGAAAGCCAGATGAAAAAGATTCGAATCCGTCTGCTGCTGTTGCTCCTCTGCGCCCTGCTGCTGTGCGGCTGCACCAGAGGCGGCGCGCCCGCCGCACCGTCCGCCGCGCCCCTTGCATCGGAGGCGCCGGTCGGCAGCTCTGCACCCGAGGAAAGCCCCGCGCCCGAGACGGAAGAAGAAGTTTCCGCCGAAGAGGGCGCTTCGGAAATGCGTATCGAAACGCTGTCGCGTCAGGAGGACATCCCGGTATTCAGCGACATGGAGTATGAGCGCCCCTCGCTGGAGGAGCTGGACGAGCTGATCGCGGCGGCCGAGGAAGCGATGAACGGCGGGGCGGATTTTGCAACCGTCGAGCCGCTGCTGGACGACTGCTTCCTGTATTACTATCACTACGACACGATGTGCACCCTGGCGGACATCCGCAGCTGCCTGGATCAGAGCGACGAATACTATGCCGAGGAATATCTCTGGTGTGCGGAGAACTACACGCTGGCCGATCAGGCGATCGACGGCCTGTATTACGCCTGCGCCGCTTCGTCGCTGGCCGCCGAACTGGAGGAAAACTACTTCTGGGAGGGCTTCTGCGAGGAATACAGCGACGAATCCGAATCCATCTATACCGACGAGACGGTGGCGCTGATGCAGGAGGAGAGCAACCTTGTCGCCGAATACCGCGCGCTGATGGCGGATCCCCTCGTCAATTTCCGCGGCAAGGATGAGCCGCTCGAAGATCTGCTGGACCGCCTGACGGGCTCTGCCTATAACGAAGCCGTCGTCGCCTACTATACCCAGTACAATGAGCGCGTTGCCGAGATCTTCATCCGGCTGGTCTCCGTGCGCGAGCAGCTGGCCGAGGCGATGGGCTATGAAAGCTACGAGCAGATGCAGTATTCCTACGGCTTCGGCCGCGACTACACGCCTGAGCAGGCCGAGGGCTACCTGCAGGACATCAAGACCTATATGGTGCCGCTGTTCCAGGAGCTGTCACTCAGCTCCGTCCCCTACGAAGTCTGGTACAGCGAGCTGGACGAGCCGACGCTGCGGGACATCCTGCGGCAGTCCGTTTCGGACTTTGGCGGCAGCGTCCTGGAGGCCTATGAGTTCATGCTGCGCTATGAGCTCTGCGACCTCAAGCAGGACAGCCGCAAGGTCAACATGTCCTTTGAAACCTATCTGAACGACTATGAGGCGCCCTTCCTTTTCGTCAATTCCGAGGGCACGAACGAGGATATCCTCACCTTCGCCCACGAATTCGGCCACTTCAGCGACGCCTACGTGAATCTGAACGCCTATGAGACCGTCGACCTGGCCGAGACCTATTCCCAGGCGATGGAGTACCTGGTGCTGACCCGCCTGGACGAGCAGCTGGACGAGACCGAGGTGGACAACCTCGCCCGGATCAAGATGCTCGACACCGTGGATATGTTCGTTTACCAGGCCTCCTATGCCGAGTTCGAGCACCGGGTCTACGCCCTGGGCGCGGAGAACCTGAGCGCGGAGGTCCTGAATGACATCTCCCGCCAGGTCGCCAAGGAATACGGCTATTACGTCCCCGGCTACGACGAGTTCTTCTCGCTGAGCTGGATCGACATTCCGCATTATTTCGAGCAGGCTTTCTACGTCGTCAGCTATCCGATCTCCGACGATATTGCCATGCAGATCTTCGAGCTGGAGCGCGAGGAGCCCGGCGCCGGCATGCAGCGCTATCTGGACAACCTCGAGCGTGATTTCTCCAGCATATCGGGCCTGGTGGACGCGGGCGGCTTTGACAGCCCCTTCTCTCCCGGCCGCATCGAGGCCATCACCGCCACGGCGCGCGAGATTCTCGGGCTGTAAGCAGAAAAATCCCCGGGGCGCAGAACCCCGGGGATCGCTTTATCTTCCCGGACAGAAGCGCTGCGCGCAGCAGCGCCTTTTTTTCTTTGGCATCAGGCCGTCCGGCCGCATCGGCGGGCCGGGCGGCGGAGGCGGGGGCGGCCACATCGGCGGCGGGCCGGGCCGGCTGTCGGTCACGCGCCGCCAGACCCGCTCGAAATACCGCAGCTCCCGCTGAAAATCCCGGTTCATCTGCATCGCTCCTTGCCTGGGCTTTTCCCCGGAACATCCTATGCCGGGGCTTGCAAAGCGGTGCGAGATATGAGATAATAAATAATACTGTAAAAGCCTTCGGGAGGGGATCAAATGCCCAGATTTTTCATTGCCGGAACCAATCTGGCCGGCGGTATGGCCATCCTGCGCGGACGGGACGCCGAGCACGTGCGCGTGCTGCGCCTGCGCCCGGGCGAGGAGCTGACGATCTGCGACGGGGAGGGCACCGACTACAAGTGCCGCCTGGTCTCCTCCGATAAAGAGCAGGCGGAGGCCGAGGTGCTGGAGGTCCGCCGCTGCCCGGCCGAGCCGAGCGTGGCCGTCACGGTGCTCTGCGGCCTGCCCAAGGGCGACAAGACCGACTATATCATCCAGAAATGCGTCGAGGCCGGCGCCTCCGAAATCGGCTTCTTCCTCACCGGCCGCTGCGTGGCGCGCCCGGAGAACCCGGAGAAGAAGCTCGAACGCTGGCAGCGCATCGCCGAGGAGGCTGCCAAGCAGTCCGGCCGCGGCATCATCCCGCAGGTAAAATGGGCGGGCGACCTGGCCGGCGCGCTGGATATCGCGGTGAAGAAGGACCTGGCGCTGTTCCTCTACGAGACCGGCGAACGCGAGGCGCTCGACCAGGTGCTGGAGGCCAACAAGCAGATCAAGACCGCCGCACTGCTGACCGGGCCGGAGGGCGGCTTTGCCGAGTTCGAGGCGAAGCTTGCGAAAATCGCGGGCCTGCATGTCTGCTCGATGGGCGAGCGCATCCTGCGCTGTGAGACGGCGCCGGTCGTCGCCGTCACGGCGCTGATGTACGCCACGGGGAACCTGTCATAAACATAAAATAAGCTCGCCCTCTGCTGAGGGCGAGTTTGTTTTACTGCCGGAAACGGACGGTTTCGACGACCTCGATCGTCTCTCCGTTTCGCTCGATAACGTGCGAGAAAAGCGTACGGAAGCCGAGCTTCCGGTGCAGCGCGGCCGAGGCTTCGTTGAAGGAAAAATAGCCGCTGTTGACAAAATCAATCCCATCGGAGCGGAACAACTCGTCCAGCACCGCCGCCAGAGCCTCCGTCATCAGGCCCTGCCTCCGCCAATCCCGATGCAGCGAGAAAGACAGCGACACGCCGCGCTTCCCGCGCAGCTCCTCCCGCTCGCACAGCGGCGGATTGAGCTCGCCGACGCAGACGTGGCCGACGACGTGTCCCGTTTCCTTCAGCACCAGCGCTGAAACGCCGGGGTTTTCCAGCCGCCACTGAAAATCGCCGCGGAAATCTTCCTCGCAGGTGAACGGCCGGTAGCCCAGCATGCGCCACATCTCCGGGTCGTTGAAATCGTCCAGATAATCCGCCCAGTCGCCCGCCTCATAGGGGCGCAGCAGCAGGCGTTTCGTTTCAATAAGCATAAGTCTCTCCCCAAGGGATGGCGGATGAATTATCCCCAGCCTTCCCCAAAAAGCCGAAACCGCGGAGCTTATGCTTCGCGGTTTCGACGTTCCGTCTATCTATTACTTGATGCCGTACTTCTTGTTGAACTTATCCACGCGGCCGCTGGTATCGACCAGCTTCTGCTTGCCGGTGTAGAAGGGGTGGCACTTGGAGCAGATTTCAA
>CAMNOV010000062.1 GCA_946547105.1 uncultured Clostridia bacterium
GGGCGTAGCCGCCCTCGTCGCCGACGCCGGCGGCGGGCGTGCCGTTCTCCTTCAGGGTCTTCTTCAGCTGATGGAAGACCTCGGCGCAGCGGCGCAGAGCCTCACGGAAGTTGGGGGCGGAAACGGGCATGATCATGAACTCCTGGATGTCGACGCTGTTGGAAGCATGAGCGCCGCCGTTGAGGATGTTCATCATCGGCACGGGCAGGGTCTTGGCATTGACGCCGCCGATGTAGTTGTACAGGCTGTTGCCGGTGGCCAGAGCGCCGGCCTTGGCGCAGGCCAGGGAAGCGCCCAGGATGGCGTTGGCGCCCAGACGGGTCTTGTTGGGAGTGCCGTCGAGCTCGATGAGCAGGTTGTCGATATAGGTCTGATCCAGAACGTTCAGGCCGAGCAGAGCTTCGGCGATCTCGCCGTTGACGTTCTCAACAGCCTTCAGAACGCCCTTGCCGCCGTAACGGCTCTTGTCGCCGTCGCGCAGCTCGCAGGCTTCGTGGATACCGGTGGAAGCGCCGGAGGGGACAGCCGCACGGCCGACGGTGCCGTCGTCCAGCGTGACCTCGACCTCAACGGTGGGATTGCCGCGGGAGTCCAGGATCTCGCGAGCCATCACGTCAACAATTTCAAAATACTGTTTCATGGGGATTGCCTCCTTCTTTGATTCGCCGGCGCCATTTCGCACCGACGGATTTTTCCCTGCTATTATATCCTATCATCTGCCAAAAGGAAAGATAAAAATACCGGACTTTGTGAAAAAACTTGCACAAAAATGCGCGCTCTCCGTCACGAAGGCAAAATGTCATTGTTTTTCCCGCGCAATGACGCTATGGTGCGAGTCGGAAGGGGAGGGCTCCGCCGCGGCGAGGGGGACCGATCGGGCGCGGCGCGTGGCTTCCTTTCCACAGAAAGGAGGAAAGGCAATGATCGAAATCGAAGTTTCCGCCGCCGGCGCGCGCCTGCTGCAGAGCGAGGTGCTGACGAGCGGGCGCGTCGGCCTGCGCTGCCGGCTGCACCTGGATTCGTCCTGGGACGGGCTGCACAAAACGGCGGTCGTGATCGGCAGCCGCGGCGCGGATCTGCTGCTGCAGGGCGATGAATTCTGCATCCCGGCCGCGTGCCTGGGCCGCGCGGGCGATACGCTGAAGATCGGCCTGCGCGGGATGAGCGGCGACGGCAGCCTCGTGATCCCGACGGTCTGGGTCAACTGCGGCGAGATCCTCGCGGGCGCGGAGCTGTCGCAGAAACCTGCGCAGGAGGAGGCAAAGAGCCTGCTGGCGCAGCTGATGGATCTGACCGCCCGGGCCGTGGAGGCGGCGGCGCGCCTGCGGGAGGACGCGGACCGCGGGGTGTTCAACGGCAGAGACGGAACGGACGGCGCCGACGGCGCGGAGGGCCCGGCCGGTCCGGCGGGCGCGGACGGGAGCGACGGCGTGACCTTCACGCCGGGCGTTTCGAACGCCGGCATACTGCACTGGATGAATGACGGGGGACGGCCGAATCCCGCCAGCTTCAACATCGTGTCGGCTGTGCTGGCGGCGCTGCCGGACGCGGAGGGGGTGAGCTTCTGATGGCAAATTACGTGGTATCCGGCGCTGATCTGACGGCGGTCGCGGACGCGATCCGCAGCAAGAGCGGCACAGACGCGGCGCTTGTGTTCCCGGCGGGCTTCGTCGGCGCGATCGGGGAGATCATCGGGGGCGGAGAATATGTCACAGCTGTTTTCGGCGAAGTGACGCCGGCCTCCGATACCATTTATCTCAACATCCCTGTTGCGGGCATGACGACAATCGTCGGCACGTTTGGCACGACCGAAAATGTTGATTGGGAAACGTATAACAAGGATGCTGGATATGATTACTACAATACAGTGTGGATTTCTACCCGAACAAAAGCGGCGTGGTGGCCGTGCAATGCTATGGATTTATCTTGGGAGGGGTGCTTTTTGAGCGGCAACGCAAACGGTCACTCCTATAAAAACGGGGTAACTTCTTACACCAATCCGACAAATGTGAAGATAGGCGGCAACGGGTATAAATTCAAAGCCGGGTGGACTTATCACTATGTTGTTTTTGGGGTGAAGTGATGTATTACAAAAATACAGAAGATGCTTATATCGTTTCAATATCCAAAGGCGCCGGTGAAATTGAGATCAGCGCGGCGGAATACAAGGACATCCTCGCCATCATCCGCTCCGCTCCGGCTGCGCCCGACGGGTACATTTATCTGCTCCGGGCGGACACGCTGGACTGGGAGCTGGCGGAAAACCCGCCCGAACCCGAACCGCCTGCGGATGAAGACATTGACGAGGCCGAAGCCTACAACATCATCTTCGGAGGTGCGGAATGAAACGAGATCACGCATACAAACTGCGCGAACTGATGCACAAGGCCAGCGCCTTCCTCAATGACGGGGACGCTCTTGACGCTGTCGAACTGTTCCCGACATGGAAAGCCAATACGGCTTACACCGTTGACGAGCGCATCCGCTGCGGCGGAAAGCTGTACCGCTGCGTGCAGGCGCACACGTCTCAGGACGACTGGACGCCCGATGCTGCGCCCGCGCTGTGGACGGAGGTGGAAAAGCCCGGCGAGATCCCCGTGTGGAGGCAGCCGACAGGCGCGCAGGACGCGTACAACAGGGGAGACAGGGTCTGGTATCCCGAAAAGGATACCGCGGTCTATGAAAGCACGCGGGACGGCAACGTCTGGCCGCCGGACGCGTATCCCGAGGGCTGGAAGAGGATCGACTGAAGCGGGGAGGGTTTGACTTTCCGGCGGCGTTTCGCTATACTTTGAGCAGACATATGCCCGAAGGCGGAAAGGACGATCCCCATGGGTCTTACCAAACTTGCTCTTTCTCTCGCCGCGCCCGTCCCCCGGCCTGGGGAGTTCCGGCGCTGCCTGTTCATCGGCCCGCACCCGGACGACATCGAGATCGGCGCCGGGGCGACCGCCGCGCGCTTTGCCTCGGAGGGAAAGCAGGTCAGCTTTCTGATCTGCCTTGACGGGCGCTTCGGGCTGGAAAACGCGCCCGCCGGCACCACGCCGGAGGAGCTGGCCGCGATCCGGCGCAGGGAGAGCGTCCGCGGCGCCGCGGCGCTCGGCGTGAGCGAGGTCCGGTTCCTCGGGCTGTCGGACGGCGGACTGTATGACAAAGAGGAGCTGCTGCGCGGTATGGCGCGGGTGATCGGGGAAGTGAAGCCGGAGATCATCTTCGCGCCCGATCCCTTTGTCGCCAGCGAATGCCACGCCGACCATCTGAACGTGGGCGAGGCCGCCAGGCAGCTGGCCTTTTTCGCACCCTTTGCGGAGATCATGGCCGCCCACGGCGCGCAGAGCGCCCCGGTGGAGGCGATCGCCTTTTACATGACCGCGCGCCCGAACCGCTTCGTCGGCACGGCGAAGAGCTTCGAACGCCAGCTGACGGCGATCCGCTGCCACGAGAGCCAGTTTCCCGCGGGCTCGGCGGCGTTGAGCTCGCTGGAGCTGTACTTAAAGCTCCGCGCCGCGGACTTCGGCCTGCGCAGCCTCAAAGGGCGCGCCGAGGGCTTCCGCGTGCTGGGCAAGACGCAGATGCACTGCCTGCCCGAGGCGGGCCTGTGACGGAATACAAAAAAACAGCCGTTCCGAGGAACGGCTGTTTTTCTATGTTTGGGATCACTGCTCGCGCATCTTGCGGATCTCGATCTTCTTCTGACGCTGCGCGATAAATTCGGGCAGCACCTTCGGACGGTCGAAGTAATCGATGCTCTCGACGTTCGTGCGCTTGCGCAGGTGGATGGCGTCGAACTTGCAGCGGGTGGTGCACACGCCGCAGCCGAGGCACTTGTTCGGATCGACGAAGGAGGCGCCGCAGCCGAGGCAGCGGGCGGTCTCCAGCTTGACCTGCTCTTCGGTAAAGGTCCTGCGGTCGTCCTTGAAGCTGCAGGCCTTGGCCTCGTCCTTGCCGGGCACCTGGCGCGCGGCGGGATTGTAGTCGCGCTTGACGGTATCGAAGTCCACGTTCTCCTTGTCGAAGGCGCGGTAAGTCAGACGGTCGCGGCCGATGACGAGGCTCTGGCCGGGATGGACGTAGCGGTGGATGGAGATGGCGGCCTGCTTGCCCTGTGCGATCGCGTCGATGGCAAACTTCGGGCCCGTGTGGGCGTCGCCGCCGACGAAGATGTCGGGCTGGGCGGTCTGGTAGGTGACCTCGTCCGCGATGACGCGGCCCTTCTCGTCGGTCTTGAGCTCGCCGAGATCCAGACCCTCGAGGTCGATGCGCTGCCCGATGGCGGCGAGGATCGCATCGCACTCGATGGTGCCAGCCTCGCAGACCAGAGCGGCGACCTTGCCGTCCTTGCCCTCGATGGAGACGGGCTTGTGCTCGAAGAGGAACTTCACGCCCTCTTCCTTCGCTTCGGCCACCTCGGCCGGATCGGCGGGCATGTCGCTCTCCTTGCGGCGGTAAGCCACCGTCACGTCGGCGCCGAGACGCACGGCCGTGCGGGCGACGTCCATGGCGACGTTGCCGCCGCCGACCACGACGACCTTCTTGCCGATGGCGGGACGCGCGCCAGCATTGACCTCACGCAGGAAGTCCACGCCGCCCCAGACGCCCTCAAGCTCCTCGCCCGGGATACCGAGAGAGGCGGACTTCTGTGCGCCGACGGCGAGGTAAATGGCGTCGAAGCCCTGCTCGCGCAGCTGCTGGATCGTCAGATCCTTGCCGATCTCCACGCCGCAGCGGAAGATGACGCCCAACTCCTTGAGCACGTCGATCTCCGCGTCGAGCACGGTGCGCTCCAGGCGGAAGCTCGGGATGCCGTAGCGCAGCATGCCGCCGGGCTGCTCGTTTTTGTCGAAGACGGTGACGCGGTAGTTGTCGGCCGCGAGGAAGTAGGCGCAGCTGAGGCCCGCGGGGCCGGCGCCGATGATGGCGATCTTCTTGTCGCTGAAGTCATAGAGCTTCTTCGGCACGAAGCGGGTGTCGCGGTCGAGCTCCTTGTCGGCGATGAACTTCTTGACCTCGTCGATGGCGACGGCGCGGTCGATGTTGCCGCGGGTGCATTCATCCTCGCAGCGGCGGTTGCAGACGCGGCCGCAGACGGCGGGCAGCGGATTTTCCTTCTTGATGAGCTCCAGCGCGTCGAGGTAGCGGCCCTGCGCGGCGAGCTTGAGATAACCCTGGACGGCGATATGCGCGGGGCAGGCCGTCTTGCAGGGCGCGGTGCCCTCGGGGGCGATGTACTCGCGGTTGGTGCGGTGCTCGGGATTCCAGTGCTCCGGCGTCCACTCGATATCGTCGGGCAGCTCGTGCGGCTCGTGCGTGATCGGGGTCTTGGCGCAGAGCTTCTGGCCCATCTGGATGGCGTTGTTGGCGCAGTGATCGGTGCACTGGCCGCAGGCGACGCACTTTTCCTGGTTGATCTCGGCCACGTAGTTGCTGGCGGAGGTGGCGGGGGTGTTGTAGTACTGGGAAACGCCCAGCGCGAGGCAGCTCTCGGTCATGCAGTTGCAGATGGCGAAGGTCTCGCCCTGGTGCAGGGTCGTGATCTGGTGGACGCAGCCGCGGTCCTCGCACTTTTTCAGCAGCTCCTTGGCCTCGGCCACAGAGACGGGCTTGCCCTTGCCGGTGTTGTTGAACATATCGCCGACGTGGCCCATGAAGATGCACAGGCCTTCGTCCAGGTCGCCGCTGCCTTCGCCCATCATGCGGCGCACGCGGCGGCACTGGCAGGGCGTGACGCTCAGATGACCCTCGTTGTCCTCAATGTACTTGCTGCAGCGCTCGTTGTCGATCTGCTCGGTCCCGGCGGGGATGGCGCTCTCGACGGGGATGACGCGCATGATGCCGGCGCCCATCGGGGTGTTCGGCGCATGCTCGATCTGGCTGGTGGTGGCGTGCTGGTGGAAGGCGTAGGCGATCTCGGGGTGCGCGATGCAGAACTTTTCGTTGATGAGCAGGAACTCAAAAACGCCGGGGGTGTAGGGCGGCAGGAGATAGATCTCCAGGCCGATCTTCTTCACCAGCACCTGCACGACGAGACCGATATCGGTCAGCTCATGCAGGACCTCTCTCGTCCGCTTGACGGGCAGCTTGGCCTTGCGTGCAATAAAGGGCACGAAGGCCGGCTTCATGCTGGTCAGGGCCATCATGACGGTGATCTGCTCGTCGGTGATCCACTGCTCGAAGGCTTTGTACTCCGCACAGTCGGGCGTGATCTTGTAGTGCCCGTCGTTGATCTTCTCGCAGAGCTTGATCAGATTCTCTCTCACTTGCATAAACTTCCTCCTTGTTTATGAACCGTTTTGGTCGAATACAGTTTAGCCGTTTCCTCAGCAATTGTCAATGTGATTCGCCGTTGCGGAGCGGGAACTTTTGTGCTAAGATGCCGGATGAAAGGGGAGAGATCGCATGGAACAGACCGAACGCATCCGCAGCATGGAGACCGTGCTGCAGCAGGCGAAGACCGCCTGCCGCGCGCTGGATGAGGCCATGGAGCGCTTCCTGGCCCTGGAAGAGGACGCAGAGGCGCTTAACGGGGAGATCGACAGTGAGCTGCAGGAGCGTATGCACGCGCTGGACGAGGCCATGGAGTGCTTTCAGGCCATGGAAGAGGACGTCGACATGCTGAGCGCCTATTACGGCAGCGAGCTGTGGTTCTTTGACCTCGACTGCGACCGTGCGGGCCTTCTGCCCCGGGATCTCCCGCGGGGCGTGCTGAGCGAGGACGAGGCCTACGACCTGCTCTGCGACTGGCGGGAGTTGCAATCGCGCGTGAGCGCGCTGTTCGGCGCGGATGAAACGCCCGCCGCGGACTGAGCCCCGGAAGTCTTGTCAAATTGAGCCAAATCATAACAAGCACTTGCAGAGCTGTTTATTCTTATGGTATACTAATATGGTTAAATCAGCAGCTATGGCTTCGCGCGAGCCGCCGGGCTGCGGAAAGAACGAGGTAGACACATGAAGAAACAAATTCTCGCAGTTTTTCTGGCCGCCGCCATGCTGCTGACGGCCGGCTGCGGGATTCTGCCCGCCGCTCTGCGCGGCGATACCGCTGAGCAGCCGACCCAGCAGCCCGTCCTGCAGCCGACCCAGCAGCCGGTGCAGGAGAACGATCCGGAGCCGACTCCGCAGCCGACCCAGCAGCCCGTTTCCGTCGATTTCAGCGGCGAGGGCGTGATCCTCTTCACCGGCGACGTGCACTGCGCCGTGGACGAGGGCTTCGGCTACGCCGGACTGCAGCAGCTGCGCGACTATTTGATGGCGCAGGGGGACGACGTGATCCTCGTCGACACCGGCGACGCGATCCAGGGCGAGCCCATCGGCACCATGAGCAAGGGCGAGGCGATCGTCGACCTGATGAACGAGATCGGCTATGAGATCGCCGTGCCCGGCAGCCACGAGTTCGACTACGGCGTCGACCGTTTCCTGGAGCTGAGCGATCTGGCCAATTTCACCTACGTCAGCTGCAACTTTAACCAGGACGGCCAGCTCCTGCTGGCTCCCTACGTCACGCGCCTGCTCGGCGGTCACCTGGTCGCCTTCGTCGGCGTGACCACGCCGAAAACGCTGACCGCCATCTCCCCGCGCCAGTTCATGAACGAAGACGGAAAGTTCATCTACAGCTTCTACCAGGACGATTACGGCAGATATCTCTACAACGCCGTGCAGAAGGCCGTTGACAACGCCCGCGTCGAGGGCGCCGAATATATCGTCCTGCTCGGCCACCTGGGCAACAAGGACGAGAACCACCCCTGGACCTGCGGCGACATCATCTCCAACACCAACGGCATCGACGTGCTGCTGGACAGCCAGAGCCACGACACCGAGCAGCTGGTGCTGCAGAACAAGGACGGCAAGGACGTCATCCGCGCCGCCTGCGGCTCCCGGTTCGACAACATCGGCTACTGCCGCATCGAAGCGGACGGCAGCCTCTCCGTCGGCCTGTATAACTGGCCCAATGAGGTCTCTGCGCCCGAGATGCTGGGCATCGAAAACCAGATGACCGCCGCCGTGGCCGAGGCGCAGGAGGAGCTGGCCGTGGCGCTTGACCAGATCTTTGCCAGCACCAAGGTGGAGCTGACCATCAGCGACCCGCTGGCCACGGATACGGCCGGCAACCCGATCCGCATGATCCGCAGCGCGGAGACCAACCTCGGCGACCTCTGCGCCGACGCCTTCCGCGCGCAGGGCGGCGCCGACATCGCCTTTGTCGCCGGCAGCGACATCTGCGTGAGCATCCCCGCCGGCGATATCTCCTTCGGCGATATCCTGCGGGTCCATCCCGACGGCAACTCCCTCTGCGTGATCGAGGTCACCGGCGTGCAGATCATGGACGCGCTGGAATGGGCCTGCCGCAAGGTGCCCGCGGAGAACGAGGCCTTCCTGCAGGTCTCCGGATTGAGCTTTGAGATCCACAGCTATCTGGACGACAGCTGCTTCACCGATGAAAACGGCGATTTCAGAGGCGCCTGGGGCCAGCGCCGCGTACAGAACATCATGATCAACGGCGAGCCCATCCAGTACTACCAGACCTACACCCTGGCCGGTACCGACCGCCTGCTGATCGAAGGGGCGGACGGCTTCGGCATGTTCCGCAACTGCACCGTCCTGCAAAACCGCGTCAAGCTCGATAACCAGGTGCTGATCGACTACATCACCGAGGATCTCGGCGAGAGCATCACCGACGACTATGACAGCCCCTTCGGCCAGGGCCGCATCGTGCTCAGGGAAAACCCCTGAACGCCCTGACTGAGCGAAAAGCTCCCGTGCCTCCGGGCACGGGAGCTTTTTCGTCCCCATATCTTGTATACAGGCTGACTGCGGACAGCTATATCTTGTGAAAATCTTCGCTTTTGTGCAGAATAACCAGCTATTCACGGATTATTTTCACAAATTCATGTATTTTTAACAATTTTCTCTTGACACCGATCGAAAAGTGTGATATACATAATACAGGAGATGGGCGGCACCCATCGGTGAGATCGGCACCTAAACCCGGAAAGCAAGCAACGGTTACTTGTGGGCCCACCGTCGGCATCGTAGGCGGTACGTTGAACGGGCAACGCGCCAATCAAACAAGGCTGGCATTAAAACCGGTTATTGAAAGCAGTCTGTATTCCCTCGCGGGAAGACAGGCTGTTTTCTTTTCATTGCCCTGTCAATCAGTCTAATCTTTCAATAAAAAATCCACCGGCCGAGCCGGTGGATTTTTGCATTTGTCGGAGCAGCTTACAGCTGCGGGCCGGCGGCGACCAGAGCCTTGCCGGCTTCGTTGGACTCGTACTTGACGAAGTTCTTGATGAAGCGGCCGGCCAGATCCTTGGCCTTTTCTTCCCAGACGGAAGGATCGGCGTAGGTGTCGCGCGGGTCGAGGATGGCGCTGTCCACGCCGGGCAGAGCGGTGGGCACTTCAAAGTTGAAGTACGGGATCTGCTTGGTGGGGGCGTTCAGAATGTCGCCGTTGAGGATCGCGTCGATGATGCCGCGGGTATCCTTGATGGAGATGCGCTTGCCGGTGCCGTTCCAGCCGGTGTTGACGAGGTAGGCCTTCGCGCCGCTCTTTTCCATCTTCTTGACCAGCTCCTCGGCGTACTTGGTGGGATGCAGCTCGAGGAAGGCCTGGCCGAAGCAGGCGGAGAAGGTCGGGGTGGGCTCGGTGATGCCGC
>CAMNOV010000063.1 GCA_946547105.1 uncultured Clostridia bacterium
CGGATGAGGTGGAGACGAGGGCAAGTGAAAGACCGGGGCACCTTCCTTGCGGAGTGTCTCCCGAACGGGCTGCTTTTTTGTTATGCTTCGTCGGCTTTTGTATAGCCGCCCAGAAACGTGAGGCTCTCCTTGGGATGACGCTCCATGCTCGCGCGGTCGACTGCGATCAGACCGAAGGTCATGGAAAAGCCCTTCTGCCACTCAAAGTTGTCCATTAGGCTCCAGTAGCAGTAGCCCTTGACGGGAATACCGTCAGCCAGACAGTTTTCCACACCCTTCAGCGCGCGGCGAATGAATTCGACGCGGCGGCTGTCATCGGAGACGGCCACGCCGTTTTCCGTCACGATCAGATCGCCCTTGAAGTCCTCATGCACCCTGCGGATCACGTGCTCCAGCGCCTCGGGATAGAACTCGTAGTCCATCTGCGTCAGCTCCGCACCCTCCGGGCAGGGGAGCTGGCCGGAAGGTCCGTACTGAGTGCGGGTATAGTTCTGTACACCGAGGAAGTCGTCATCCTGAATAAAGGGCAGGTAGTGGCGGAATTCCTCGTCCCAGGCCGCCTCGGCAAAGCTCTCGCCGCCGGGCAGAGCCTGCAGATCGTGCATGGAAAGCGTAATACCGACTTTGATGTTCGGATACAGCGCCTTGATGGCTTCCTTCGCCGCCTGATGGGCGCGGAAGACAAGCGCGTCGCCCTCCGGCGTGCGGGAGGAGACGAAGATCTGCGGCTGCGGCGTGCCGAAGATCTGGGCGTTTTCCATGGCTGCAAACTTCATGTTTTCCATCATCTTTTCGAAGTTCATACCGACCTGGACGGTACCCTCGGCGCTTTTGGCATTTTTCGCCGCCTGCTGCGCCATCAGCATAAAGCGCTTGGATATGGCCGCCAGCTGCAGACCCATGTTGGCTTCGTTGATCGTGCAGATATACTTGAGCTCACTGCCGAGCTCCTCGGTCACGTAGGCTGCGTAGCGGCGGAAGTCCTCCACGGTGCTCTCCGCTTCCCAGCCGCCCTTGCGGATCAGCCAAACGGGGCTGGTGAAGTGCATCAGCGTAACGATCGGCTCGACACCGTGTGCCCGGCAGCAGGCGATGACCTTGCGGTAGTGCTCGATCTCAGTCTCATCGAACTTGCCTTCCTCCGGCTCGATGCGCGCCCATTCGATGGAGAAGCGATAGGCGTTCAGCCCGGCCTCGGCCAGAAGGCGGATGTCCTCCTCGTAGCGGTTATAGTGATCGCAGGCGAGGCCGCTGGGTTCGGCAAAGCTGGTGTGCGGCAGCAGCTCCTGCGCCCAGTAATCGCTGTGGATATTGTTGCCCTCAACCTGGTGTGCGGCAGTCGCCGCGCCGATGAAAAAGCCTTTCGGAAATGCCATACCCTGTTCCTCCTTCAGTTCAGCCTGATGCAGACGCCCTCGGTGATGCCGTTTTCGTTGAAGGCATCCACGCGAACGTAGTAGTCTCTGCCTTCGATCAGCGCGCCGACGCGGTGCTCGCCGGAGGCAAAAACCATATCGCTGTGGTAGAGCTTTTCCGGGCTGCTGCCAAACAGAACGGTATAGCCGAGCGCATCCTCCTGCGGCGCGATATCCACGAGCATGTCAAGACCGGTGCTGCGCACGGCGGTAAACGCCGGGGCAGCGGGTTTGTCGCCGTCGCCCAGGCCGAACACGCGCAGCCCGGACACACAGGGGTCCTGCGCGTAGGGCACAGCCATGTTGCTCAGGCGGAGATAACGGGCGGCAAAGCCCTCTTCGCGGACGACCAGATCGTGGCTCAGATCGGTCGTAGCCGCGGACTTGTCCTCAACGACAAACCAGGTCTCTCCGTCGGCGCTGCCCTCCAGCTTCCACTGGGTCACCTGCTCCGCCTCTTCGATATACCGCGCCTGGGAGCCGGGACGGATCTCGCCGGGGCAGGGGATGTCGATCTTGTCGTCGGCAAAGTTCACCTGCACGGCATGCACGTCGAAGATTTTGCCCAGATCGACGCACAGCCATTCTTCGCGGTCATTCGTCGCCGCGCGCCACCAGGTCTGTACGTTTTCCTCCGTTGCCCTGTCGGCCTCATGGCCGGGACCGTAGGACGAGGCATATGCGTTTTTGCCGACGCTCAGCAGCATCCACGCGGGATCGCGCCAGGCGTCCTGCCGGAAGCCGGACAGGCTCATCGGCCAGTCACCGTAGCGCTGGTTGCAGAAGAGCTCGCCATCGGCGTCAAAGCCAGCGGGCCAGAGACCCACGCGGCGCTCGAAATCGTGGTTGACGGAGATGCGCATCGTGGCCGTATGCCACCAGTTGCCCTGCTCGTCCTGCATGGTGGAGCCGTGTCCCGCGCCGGGCAGGAAGCCGCCGGGCTTGTAGGAATAGGGGTTGTTTTCCGCCAGCACAAAGGGGCCAAGCGGGCTTTCGCCCACATAGACGCCGTCGGAATACGTATTGTACTGGGTACCGGGGCAGGCATACTGGAGATAATACTTTCCGCAGTGCTTGTCCATCCAGGCGCCTTCGATATAAGGCCTGTTGGAGAACATACCGCGGATCAGGGGCATGAGCTGCGCGGGGATCATGCTCTCATCCACGCCCTGCATTTTGTGGAAGGCCTTCACCTTCGCGTCGATCTCTTCTTCCGTGGCCGGAAGGAGGCTGTTGTTCTCGCCGAATCGCTCATAGCCGATGTGATGGGGATCGCCGAAGACGAGCTCTTTTTTCTCCCCGATAGGCTGCATGGTCTCCGGATCCAGCTCCACGCCGTAGATCGGTGTGACGTTGGAGCAGCCCCAGTAGAAGTATACGCGCCCGTCGTCGTCGATGAAGAGGTTCGGATCCCAGTAGGGGAAGCTGCCCTCGATGCGCTCATAGGGGCCGTTAAGGATGTCCTTCGTGCGCCAGCGGTCGCAGTTGTGTTCGCGGTTGGAAGCGCAGAAGTACACCCAGTCGCCCAGCACGCGCACGTCCGGCGCGTAATCGTAAAGCGGCAGTTCCTCCGGCAGCCGATGATTTTCCCAGTTCACCAGGTCGTCGGACACCCAAACGCCCAGCGTCATGGAGGCGAAGATGTAGTAGCGCCCCCGGAACATGATCATCGACGGATCGGCCGCCTCGCGGCAGATCTGCAGCCGCCCATGCAGGCGGGGATCGGCGTTGAACTGATAGCGATAGTTAATGTTGATCGGATTACAGTAGTATTTCATCATGTACCTCCCCGGCGGATGCTTCGATCTGCTTTCCGTCCGGCAGCACGATCTGCGCCGGAACCGGCAGCGTGAAATCGAAGATCAATTTGTTTTCTTTGTATTCCCAGGCGCTGCAGATCGTGCCGACAGGGGAGCGCCACTCCGCTTTGGCATAGCCGAGCGTACGGTCCGGCTGCGGACGGATCGTCAGCTTTCCGGCCTGCAGCCGGATGCCGCAGACGCCGCCGAAGAGCCAGCCGCTGATCGCGCCGTAGGAATAGTGGTTCAGGGAATCGTGCACCGTCCCGTCGGCGCGCACGCCGTCCCAGGTCTCCCAGATCGTGGTCGCGCCCTTCTTTACGGCATAAAGCCAGGAAGGGCACTCATTCTGCAGCAGCAGTCGATAGGCTGTATCCACGTGGCCGTTGTCCGCCAGCACCCGGCAGAGGTCGGGCGTGGAGAGAAAGCCGGTGTTCAGGCGATATCCGTTTTTCACCACAAGATCGTTCAACGTGTCGGCCGCCTTCTGCACCTCGTCTCCGTCCAGCAGGCCGAAGGCGATGGGCCGCACGTACTCGCATTGCCGGTCGGAGCGGATCTCGCCGTTTTTCGTGCAGGTCCAGCGGTAGGCCTTCTTTGCATTCTTCGCGATCTCCGCAAAGCGCTTTGCGTCCTCCGGCCTGCCCAGGATCTCCGCGATCTGCGCCAGCAGGGAAGCGGAGCGGAAATAATAGGCGGTGGCGACCTCGGGCATGCCGACCATCATGGCCTTCTTCATGGCCGCGCCGTTGTCGATATCGGGCTGGCACCATTCGCCGAAGTGAAAGCCCTCGTCCACCAGATACTTTTTATAGGGGTTGCCAAGGTTCTGCAGCCGCGTTTTGGAGGCCCGCTTTTCACAGAAAGCCAGCCAGCCGCACATCATGTCGTAGTTCTCTTCGAGGATCTGCTTGTCGCCGTAGGCCTCGTACAGCGCCCAGGGTACCAGCACGCAGGCGTCGCCCCAGCCGGCGGAGCCCTGCAGCATGTTGGAGATCATGCTGCCGCTGTTGTTGACCGGCGCAATATTCTGCACCAGCCCGTCCTCCTTCTGCGCCAGGCGGCACTCGCCCAGCCATTTGCGCAGCACGGGGTAACAGTCCGCCAGATAGACGGCCGTCGGTGCAAAGACGCCGGCGTCGCCGGTCCAGCCCGCACGCTCGCGGGTCGGGCAGTCGGTGGGGATGTCGCAGAAGTTGGAGCGCATGCTCCAGAGGCTGTTTTCAAACAGCTTGTTCACGTCTTCGTTCCCGCAGGTGAAGAAGCCGGTCTGCGCCATCTCGGAATAGACGGCCACGGCGGTAAACTGCGCGCCGGAAAGATCGGCGTCCGTTTCAATTTTCGCGTAGCGGAAGCCGAAGATCGTGAAGTGGGGCGACCAGACGTTCTCGCCGTCTTTGCAGATATATTCGAGCTTCTGCGGGATGCCGTTTTTGTTGCGGTCGCCTGGATCGAAATTCTTCTGTGTGAAGTTCCCGTTTTCATCCAGGGTCTCGCCGTGCCAAAGCGTGACTTTCTGCCCGGCTTTCGCCGTCAGACGCAGCTCCGTATAGCCCGCAAGATTCTGCCCGAAGTCGATGACGGTCTCGCCGTTCGGCGCAGTGAAGACGCGTCCGGGAAAGCGCTCCTGTTCCAAAATGGGCACACTCTCCGTCGGCGCAAGATTGGAAAAGCCGAAGTCCCGCACCGTCACGGCGTGCCAACCGGTGATCTCCTCCAGGCGCGCGTCATAGCGTTCGCCCTGCTGCAGGTCGTTTTCCCGCGTGGGACCCTGCTGGCTGGCTTCCCAGTGCTCGTCGCTGCAGACAGCCTGACTTCCGCCGATCTCCAGCTGACAGAGCAGGGCGATATCGTCGCCGTAGTAATTGCGCAGGCCGTCAATGCCCACGCTGCCGCGGTACCAGCCGTCGCCCAGCGTGACGAGAAGCTCGTTTTCGCCAATATTCAGCAGGGAAGATACCTCGTAGGCCTGTACGGTCAGGCGCTTGGTATAATCGCCCGTGCCGGGCGCGAGGACGAAATCGCCCACCCGCTGCCCGTTCAGCCGCGCTTCATACAGCCCGTGGGCTGTAATGTACAAGACGGCGTTTTCCGCCGCCTCTGCGGTGAAGCGGCGGCGCAGAACGGACGCGGGCTGCCGCGCGTCCTTGTCGTGCGGCAGCTCCGGGTCGATCCATTTGGCCTGCCAGGAGGCGGGCATTTTGTTTCGTATCATAGCCATTTCAAAACCTCGCATTGAGCCATTGGGCGCTCAGTTCCAGACTTTTGACCGGGTCCTTGTCGATCCAGTTTTTGTGGCTTTCCAGCACGACGGCCTCAATCCCGTTTTCCACGGCGATCTCCCTCAGCCCATCCAGATCCATGTTCCCGGTGCCGAGCTCCATGCTGTCAGCCTTCAGGATCGGCGTCATGGCGGGGCCGCTTTGACGGCTGCCGCGGTCGGTGACGTGCCAGAGCCGCATGCGGCGGCCGAGCTTTTTCATCCAGAGCTTCGCGTCCGCGCCGCCGTCGGTGAACCAGTAGCTGTCATACTCAAAGCTTACAAGATCGGGGTCGGTCTCGTCAAGCAGGATGTCATAGGCGCGAAGCCCTGGTTTGACCTGCAGCAGCTCCACGTTGTGGTTGTGATAGAGCAGCTCGATCCCTTGCGTTTTGAGCCTTTCACCCGCGCGGTTGAGACGCTCCGCCAGCTCGCGCACGGCGGACTCGCTGCCGTAGTCGAAGCGGTACATGCCGGTGATCACGATCTTATCCGTGCCGAAGCTTTTGGCTTCTTCGATCACGTCGTCCGCTTCCCGCTCCAGACTTCCCAGGTCTGCGTGCAGACTGACGACTTCCAGCCCGCTTTCGTTCAGCAGCGCGTGCCAGTCGAGCTTTCCGCCGTTTCCGGTGGGCATCCCGGCGGCGCGGGTCATCAGGCGCACCATCAGGGACGAGGGGTGGATCATAAAGCGATTGAGCTCAAGGCCGTCGTAACCGGCGGCCTTGATTCTTCTTAATGTCTCCCGGGCCTGCGACTCGTTTCCGGTCACAGTGCCCAGCATGATCTGTTGTACGGCTTTTTTCATTTGATTATCACCCGATGCTGTTGAGATAGTCCAGAAGCTGCTTCTCCAGAACAGGACACCACCAGTCGCGATAACCCGCCTTGGTGGGATGGATTCGGTCGGCCATATACAGTGTGCGATCTGCGTCGGAAATGTTGTTGAAGCTGTCGCTGGTCCAAAGATCCAGCACGCCGATATCCCACTTTTCCTGCAGCTCCGTCAGGCGCTGCACCATGGCGGCATAGTCTTCACTGTCATATCTGGCGTTGGTGTAAAACACGACCGGGCAGCCCCAGGTCTCTTTCGCATAGGCGATGATGTACTCCGTCGCGCCTGTGACGGTCGCGGTATCAAACGCTGATTTGTCGGTGCTTTCAGAGATTTCGCCCAGAGGCAGCTTCTTCGTCGCGTCGTTGGTCGAAAGCTGGACTACGACCAGCGCATAATCTGCGCCGGGATCGACCTTGTTCAGCAGCCGCTGCACATAGGAACCTGCACCGTTATCAACGAGTGTGGTGCCGCTGACCGCTTCTTTGGTGATCTCGCAGCCGAAGCGGGCAGTAAAGTACTCGGGGATGCCCTCACGCAGAGAGGATGCGCCATAAGTGACCGAAGAGCCCAAAAACAGAACTTTTTTGCCGGCCAGAGGATTCTCCGGCAGAGCGTTCACAGAGTCCATGGCGTATTCCGGCGCGTTGCCGGGCAGTTTTCCCATGCGAATATCCCCAAGACTTTTGAACGGACCCCAGCTGAAGCGGTATCCGATAAAGAGATTCTGCATGAGTAAAAAGATCAAAACGGCGACAATGATCCACATGGTTTTCTTCCTCTTCATGATAAAAACCTCGTGTGTTATTTATTTTTTGATCCCCTGCAGAATGCGGTTGAGCTGTTTGATGCTCTCCTCGTCGGCGCCGCCCTGCTTGAGAAGGCTCAGCATGGTCATGCGCCCCATCATCCGCTGCAGCGCAGGATTGTCCTTCACCGCGTCGGCTACGTCGCCGCGCTCGGAAGCGCCCTTGGCCATCATCGCGTCCACGATCGCGCCGGCCTGCGGATGAGAGCGGATCTCGCCCAGCGTATCCTGAATGGAGAAGCAGCTCGGGTCGATATCGTCGGCGTCGAACCAGTTGGTGACGGAAGAAGCCGCCTTGTTGAAGATGTAGCTCTCGTCCGGCTCGCTGACGCGGCGGATGCACATCACGTCGCTGCAGCCTTCCGCCTCGGCACGGATCATATGCTCGCCCAGCAGCGGGATGCGGAAACGGAACACGGTCTTCCCGCTCACGGTCCCAACAAGAGTATCGTCCACATAGAGGCTGACTTCCGACTGATTGGAGTAGACTTTGATCTCGGTTTCTTCCTCACAACGGTTTACATAACGTTTTCCGCAGAGGTGGACGAAGGGCTCGCTTTTGTTCCAGGCGGCCTTATAGAGATAGAAGGCGTCCTTGCGGAGGCTGCGGTCGAAGGTGACGAGGCCCTTCTGGTTTTCGCCGTGCTTGCCGCCCTCGTCGCGCCCGTCGGCCGCAAAGTCGAAGAGGTTCCACACGTGCGTGGCCCAGAGGTAAGGCCGTGCCTCGATCATGCGAAGCATGTGTTCATGATACAGCGCCTGGTATTCCTCGGTGTAGTCGCCCTTTTCGGGACGGGAGGAGTGGAAGGCGGGGTTGGCGTCCGCGCCGTATTCGGAAAAGCCGATCACACGGTCGGGGTATTTGGCGTGATACTCGTCGAAGAACTCGTCCGTTTGTTCCAGCTCGCCGAGGTACCAGCCAAAGTAAAGATTATAGCTGTTGATATCCGGGATCTCCAGGATGGGACTGTCGATCTCCAGCATGAAGACGTCTGCCATGGTGGTCAGACGGGTCGGATCCATCCGGTGGCAGAGTTCGTTGAGCAGCCGGTGGTTTTCCAGCAGGTCCTCGTTGACGGCGCTGGCCGCGGTGATCTCGTTGGAGAGGCCCCAGACGGCGATACAAGGGTGGTTATTGCACTGGGTGATCAGCTCGCGCATCTGGGAGAGGGTGTTTTCCCGGCCCTTCGGCATGTGCATCGTGATATACGGGATCTCAGCCCAGACGACGATGCCGTTTTCGTCGCAGAGATCGTAGAATTCCTGTGCGTGCTGGTAGTGGGCCAGGCGCAGAGTGTTCGCGCCGAGTTCGCGGATGATGGCCATGTCGGCCTTGTGGTCGTCAACAGAGAGGGCGTTGCCCTTGCCCTTGAGATCCTGGTGGCGGCTCACGCCGCGCAGGGGATAGCTGCGGCCGTTGAGGAAAAAGCCCTTCTGCGGGTCGCAGGCAAAGACGCGGCAGCCGAAACGGGTAGAGACCTCGTCGCCGGAGGGCAGCTTTGCCGCCGCAGTGTAGAGGTAGGGATCGTCAACGCCGTCCCAGAGATGCACGTTTTCGATAACGAATTCGGCCGTCCGCTCGACGGTCTTGGTTTCGCCGTTGACGCTGATATCGACCGAAGCGGCGTTATGCCAGGTCTCGACCGTGACGGTCGCCGTTTTCTTTTCCAAATCGACGACCGGCGTGACCTTGATGCCTGGTGTGCCATCCTTCAGCAGCTCGAAATGCTCGGCGGGAACGGAGATCAGGTTCACATCGCGGTAGAGACCGCCGTAGAAGGTGAAGTCCGCCTTCTGGGGATAGACGCGGTCGCTGTCCTCGTTGCTGACGGAGATCGCCAGGATGTTCTTCTCTTCCAGCCGGTCCGTCAGCTCCACGCGGAAGCAGGAGTAGCCGCCCTCGTGACGGGTAAGCATTTTCCCGTTGAACCAGACCTCCGCAGTGTGGTTGGCGCCCTTGAATTCCAGGAACAGCCGCTCTCCGGCGCACTCCTCGGCGCTCAGCTCGCGGACGTACCAGCAGGTCCCGCGGTGGTAGTCGTTGCCGCCGTCCTGCCCGTCAAGGGCGTTCCAGGTGTGGGGCAGCGTGACCGCCTCGCCGCGTACTGAGTACGCGGCGGCGGTCTCAGCGGGGACGTCGGCTTTCAGAAAGCGCCATCCCTCGTTGAGGTTTGTGATCTTACGCATTTTTCGGATCTCCCTTATGCAGTTCTTCCTCAAAGAGCT
>CAMNOV010000064.1 GCA_946547105.1 uncultured Clostridia bacterium
TACCATAGATAGCGAACCATTGGACATTTGCCCAATGTCCGGCAAATCCAGATTTATCTGTATGCTTACCAATCGTCATCCAACAGTGCAGACAGGCCCTCAGCCTCGTCTACTCAAAGCATTCTATCACAAAAAGAAAAGAACGGCAATTCTATCAAAATTACCGTTCTTTTATGGTGGAGGTGGGGGGAATCGACCTGCGCTGCGGCGCAGGCCACCTCGGGTTGCAACATGCCACAGGCATGTTGCCAAGTGCCCTCGGGTTCGATTCCCGATCCATAGCCATAATAAAAGCACCCCCACAGGGGGTGCTTTTATTATGGTGGAGGTGGGGGGAATCGAACCCCCGTCCGAAAGCGCTTGAACAGGAACTTCTCCGGGCGCAGACGGTTATTTGCGTTCCCTCGCCCAGGCGCGAACCGTCACGCTCAAGGACTTGGTAGCTTCATGATTCATGGTGCGCTCAAAGCTTTGCGCACGCACGGTCACCACTAGTCGACGCCTCCTCCCGGGCCGTGGTCCTCCCGGGTGAGACGCTCACTGCTTAGGCAGCGAGAAGAACAGTGTTATCGTTGTTCTTTAATTTATAAGTTGCCCATTTTATGGATGGTAGGCGCATCCGCCCGCTATTCCTGCCTCCACACCCCCGTCGAAACCAGTACACCCCCAAATACAATTAGGAATTTGGAATTCGAAATTAGGAATTGCGCTGTCGTTTAGCAACAAAAGGATTCGTCGTACCGTAAACGATATTTCAATTCCGAATTCCGAACTCCGCATTCCGAATTATTCTTTGATCGGTTCGGGATACTCGACGCCGAAGGTTTCCACGGTGACCTTCTTCATCACCTGGGGGGTACGGGGCTTGTCGTTGTAGTCCGTGCGCACATTTGCGATGCGGTCAACGGCCTCGATGCCCTCGATCACCTTGCCGAACGCGGCATACTGCCCATCCAGATGGGGGGAATTCTCGTGCATGATGAAAAACTGGCTGCCGGCAGAGTTGGGGGCCATGGTGCGCGCCATGGACAGTACGCCGCGGTCATGTTTGAGATCGTTTTTGAAACGGTTGGCGGTGAATTCACCCTTGATCGTGTAGCCCGGGCCGCCGATGCCCTTGCCGAGCGGATCGCCGCCCTGGATCATGAAGCCGGGGATCACGCGGTGGAAGATCACGCCGTCATAAAAGCCCTTCTTCACCAGGGAGATGAAGTTGTTGACGGTGTTGGGCGCGATCTCGGGGTAAAGCTCCGCCTTGATGACGTCGCCGTTTTCCATTTCGATGGTCACGATGGGATTGCTCATTCGTAGGTCCTCTCTTTCATTGCTCTGTCGATGTCCCGCCTGGCCTGGCGGTCCGCCTCGCTGTCGCGCTTGTCGTGCTGCTTTTTGCCCTTGCACAGGCCGAGCTCAACCTTCACGCGGCTGTCCTTGAAATACAGCGACAGCGGGATCAGCGCGACGCCGTCCTGCATGACGCGGGCGTTCAGCTTCAGGATCTCCCGCTTGTGCATCAGCAGACGGCGGGGCCTGACGGGATCCTTATTGAAAATATTGCCGTGCTCGTAGGGGCTGATATGCATACCGCGCAGGAAGAGCTCGCCGTCCTTGACGGTGCAGAAGGAGTCCTTCAGGTTGACGTTGCCGCCCCGCACGGATTTGACCTCGGTACCGGCCAGCTCGATGCCGGCCTCGAAACGCTCCAGCACGAAATATTCATGAAAAGCCTTGCGATTGGCGCAGATCTCTTTCACGCCTTTTTGCTTTGCCAAAGCGTTCCCTCCTTTCCCGGGAATCAGGAGCATTCTACCACAGCGAAAAGAAAAATAAAAGTCAATTTTATGAACATGTCCCTGCCGGACGGGGGAAAAGACTGCCTTTCCCGGAATGATTTCAAAAGACTGAACAATACGAAAAATAATGTCTTCAAAATGTAACTTTAATCACACTAAAATGTATAAAAATGACGAGAAATCCGCTGCTTTATTCAATTTTTCTCCATATTTAGCAAAATAATATTGGTAATTTACATAACGCCATGCTATAATCATTATGCAATTATGTAAATCAAATTCATTATGCGGATGAGGTGGTCGCCATGGACTGCACAGAGAAGAGAATCGACGGTGAAATCAAGTACAAGGGCGTGATCGTCACAGTCCATCTGGACCGGGCGGAGCTGTCGAACGGAAAGATCGTCAAGCGTGAGGTTGTTGAACATCCCGGCGGGGTCACGATCCTCCCGGTGGATGAAAACGGCATGTGCACGATGGTCCGCCAGTTCCGTTATCCCTTCGGCCGCATGATGCTGGAGGCGCCGGCCGGCAAGCTGGAGCCGGGCGAGGACCCGAAGGAGAGCGCGGTACGCGAGCTCTCGGAGGAAACCGGCTACACGGCGGACGAGTGGATCGACTTCGGTGCCTGCTGCACGTCTCCCGGCTTTTCGAGCGAAGTGCTGCATGTGTACCTGGCGATGGGGCTGCACGCAGGCCGCAGCCATCCGGACGAAGACGAATTTCTGAATACCGAAAAGATCCCTCTCAGCGAACTCAGCCGCATGGTCATGGCAGGGGAGATCGACGATGCGAAGACGATCGTCGCCGTGCTCAAGGCGGAAAAATATCTGAGTGACCGCGCTGCAAAATAATACCTTGCGATAGTACACAATATATGATATAATAAATTATTGGCCGATCACAGGATATTGTGTCTGCCAAACCGGAAAGGGTTTTGACTGTGGATAAGTATGTGATTAAAGGCGGCACTATGCTGCACGGTGAAGTGGAGATCAGCGGCGCGAAGAACGCTGCCGTTGCGATCATTCCGGCTGCTTTGATGGTAGACGGCGTCTGCCGTATTGAAAATATTCCCCAGATCAGCGATACCGATATGCTCCTGACCATCCTGTCTCACCTGGGTGCGAAGGTCAGCTTTATCAATAAATCAACGATCGAGATCGACTGCACCGACGTGCATTTCCAGGATGCTCCCTTTGACCTGACCCGCAAGATCCGCGCCTCCTACTATCTGATCGGCGCCATGCTCGGCCGTTTCGGCAGAGCCAAGACCACGATGCCCGGCGGCTGCAATTTCGGCGTTCGGCCGATCGAGCAGCACATCAAGGGCATGACGATGCTCGGCGCCGACGTTGACATCAAGAACGGCTTTGTGTTCGCCGAGGCGAGAGAAGGCCGCCTGCGCGGGGCTCGCATCTATCTGGACAAGGTCTCCGTCGGAGCGACGATGAACATCATCCTGGCCGCCACGCTGGCCTCCGGCCGCACCGTGATCGAAAACGCCGCCCGTGAGCCGCATATCGTGGATCTGGCCAACTTCCTCAACTCCATGGGCGCTGATATCCGCGGCGCCGGCACCGACACCGTGAAGATCAACGGCGTCGACCGTCTGCACGGCGGCACCTACACCATCATTCCCGACCAGATCGAGGCCGGCACCTATATGGTCGCCGCCGCCGCGACCTGCGGCGAGGTCCTGATCAAAAACGTCATTCCCAAGCACCTGGAGTGCATCAGCGCCAAGCTCCGCGAAACCGGCACCATCGTCCAGGAGTACGAAGATTCCATTCTGGTCAAGGGCGCGAGAAATCTCCGCAAGGCCAATATCAAAACCCTGCCTTATCCCGGTTTCCCGACCGATATGCAGCCGCAGATGGGCGCGCTCCTGTGCCTGGCCAACGGCACCTCGATCATCACCGAGGGCATTTACGACAACCGTTTCAAATACGTCAACGAGCTGAGAAAAATGGGCGCTGAGTGCCAGGTCGACGGCCGGATGGCCGTGTTCGAGGGCGGCACGAAGCTGACCGGCGCTGTCGTCCAGGCCTGTGATCTGCGGGCCGGCGCGGCGATGGTCATCGCCGGCATGTGCGCCAACGGTGTCACCGAAGTCGAAGACGTTCACTTCATCGAGCGCGGCTACGAGAACTTTGTCGGCAAACTGAACGCCCTGGGCGCCGATATCCGGATCGTCAGCGAGCCTGAGCCGACGGAGCTTTCGGAACGTATCGTTTACGTCGGATGAAGCTGAGTGTTTTTGCCAGCGGATCGTCCGGCAACTGCCTTCTTCTCTCTGATCACAATACACATATCCTTATAGACGCCGGAATCTCCATGCGCAGGATACAGGCTTTTCTGCTCCGGGCTGGTCTCTTCTGGCGGGACATCGACGGAGTGCTCATCACGCATGAGCACTCCGATCATATTTCCGGGCTGGAAACCTTGGTCAGGAGAACGGAGATCCCCGTATATGCGCCGCACACGGTTGCCAACCGTATGCTTGGCCGTCTGCCGGCGCTGGCGGACAGGCTGCGCATTATTCCGGTGGGCGAGGGCTTTTCCGTCGGAGAACTGTGCGTGATGGCTTTCCACACGCCGCATGATACGGATGAGAGTGTGGGTTACCGTGTTGAGGGCAATTCCGTTTTTGCGCTGGCGACAGATATGGGCTGCGTGACGGACGAGATCATGGCTGGTCTTCTCGGCGCGGACGCCGTGTTGATCGAATCGAATCACGATCTTCAGATGCTGCGGGACGGACCTTATCCGTTTCCGCTCAAGCGGAGGATCCTTTCCGATCACGGGCATTTAAGCAACGACGAGTGCGCGAAGCTGTCATGTCTGCTGGCCGATTCCGGGACCGGAACGATCGTTCTTGGACATCTGAGCCGGGAAAACAACCGGCCCTCGCTTGCTTTGCAGACGGTTTCGGCCGCGCTTGCGGATCGTGATGTGAATTTGTTCTGCGCGCCGCCCGAAGGGCCGCTGGATCTGGAGTTTTGACCGAATGCTATGCTGAATATCAAGCTGATTTGCGTGGGGAAGCTGCGCGAAAAATATTATATCGAGGCCTTTCAGGAATATGCCAAACGGCTCGGCACATACTGCCGGCTGGAATGTCTGGAGATCGCCGAACAGCGCCTGCCGGAACACCCCGCCGAAAAAGAGATCGCCGCCGCTCTGGAGCGTGAAGCGGGTGAGATTCTTCGCGCGGTTCCCACGGATGCCTTTCTATGCGCGCTCTGCGTGGAAGGCAAACAGATCGCGAGCGAAGGGATGGCGGAAATGATCGCCGCGCGCGAAAACTCCGGCAAGCCGAAGCTGTGTTTTGTGATCGGCGGCTCGTTTGGGCTCTCTCCTGCCGTCAAGCAACGGGCGGATTTCAAGCTCAGCTTTTCACCGATGACCTTTCCGCACCATCTGGCGCGTGTCATGCTCGCCGAGCAGATCTACCGGGGGTTTAAAATCAACGAAGGATCCCGATATCATAAATAAGGAGGCTGTGATCATGGCGGATCGACTTAACATCGAGTGGGGCAGAAGCGAATATTCCGATCTTCTCAAACGCTGGCCGAAGGATGAAAACGGCAGACCGGAAGCCCCAATTTTCCTCCGCAGCGAAAAAAACCTTGACATGAGCGACGAATTGTTGGTAAATATGCTTGAGGCATATCAGATCCCATGCCTGCGCATCTATCCGGGCGACGGCAGTTTTGGACGCGTCGTATTGGGTACAAGCGGCTGGGGCGTCGATATTTACGTACCGGAAAGTCTTTATGAAGATGCCAAAGAATTAACTGAAGGAGAAGTATGCTATGAGGACCTATAAGGAAGAGTATCAGCACTGGCTGGACAGCCCTGCACTCAACGAGCAGGAGTGGGCGGAACTGAGCGCGATCGCCGATGACGAGAAGGAGATCGAAAGCCGTTTCTATGCGCCGCTGTCCTTCGGCACCGCCGGCCTGCGCGGTACGATGAAGGTCGGCCTTCATCACATGAACATCCATATCATCCGGCATGCGACCCAGGCCTTTGCCAACGTCATTATCGCCGAAGGGCCCGAGGCCATGGAAAAGGGCATCGCGATCGCGCATGACTGCCGTCTCAACGGTGTGGAGTTTGCGCGTGAGGCCGCCTGCGTCATGGCCGCCAACGGCATTAAGGTGCGCCTGTTTGACGAGCTGCGCCCCACGCCCGAGTTGAGCTTCGCCGTGATCCATTACGGCTGCGCCGCCGGTCTGAACGTCACGGCCAGCCACAATCCCAAAGAGTATAACGGATACAAGGTCTACTGGTCTGACGGCGCCCAGCTTCCTCCGCAGAAGGCGGAAGCCATTGCGCAGCAGATGGAGCAGATCGACATCTTCACCGGCTTCAAGTCCTGTGATTTTGACGAAGCTGTAAAGGCCGGAAAGATCGAGCTGCTCGGCGACGAGACCGACGAAGCCTTCCTCAGCGAGGTCATGGCCATGGCGATCGACAAAGAGGCCGTCGCCGCCGTCGCGGATGAATTCAAGATCGTTTATACGCCGTTCCATGGCTGCGGCTACAAGCTGGTTCCCGAGGCGCTGCGCCGCCTGGGCATCAAGCATCTTTATCCTGTGCCCGAGCAGATGGTGATCGACGGCAATTTCCCGACCGTTGTCAGCCCGAACCCGGAGAATCCCGAGGGTTTCTATCTGGCGGTGGATCTGGCGCGCAAGGTCGGCAGCGACCTCATCATCGGCACCGACCCCGACTCTGACCGCATCGGCACCATGGTCCGCAGCGGCGATGAGTACGTTACCATCACCGGCAACCAGATGGGCGTTCTGCTGCTCGACTATATCATCAACGCCCGCAAGGCCACCGGCACCATGCCGAAAAATCCCGGCACGATGAACAGCATCGTCTCCACCACGATGGCCCGCGTTGTGGCTGAGGCCAACGGCGTGCACTTTGAAGACACCTTCACCGGCTTCAAGTTCATGGCCGAGCGCGTGGCCGAGTGGGAAGCTGCCGGCAGCTATAAATATATTTTCGCCTTTGAAGAGAGCTACGGCTACATGGTCGGCGACTTCGTCCGCGACAAGGACGCCGTGACTGCTTCTCTGCTCGTGGCTGAGATGGCTGCTCATTACCATCAGAAGGGCATGACCCTGCTTGATGCGCTCAACGCCTTGTATGAGAAGTACGGCTGGTTCGAGGAAAAGACGCTGAACCTCGTGATGCCCGGTCTCGACGGTCTGCAGAAGATGGACGCGCTGATGAGCCGCATGCGCAACGATCCGCCGAAGGAGATCGGCGGCGTGGACGTCGTCCGCGAGCGCGATTATCAGGACGGCAGCATCACGGTCCCCGGCCTCGGCAAGGTCGGCAAGACGCCGTTCTGGGGCTCCAACGTCCTTTATTTCGAGCTCAACGACGGCAGCAGCTTCATCATCCGTCCCTCCGGCACCGAGCCGAAGATCAAGGTCTATCTGATGGTTCGCGGCGAGAGCCGTGAGGATTGCCATCAGCGCATGGCCGGCTACCTGGCCTATGCGGAAGAGCTTGGCAAATGAATCTCTGGAACCTTTTCGTATCCTTCGCTAAGGTCGGTGTGCTGACCTTTGGCGGAGGATACGCCATGATACCGATCCTGGAACGGGAGATCGTCGACAAGCAGGGCTGGGCCAGCAGCGAGGAGCTGATGGACTATTATGCGGTCGGCCAGTGTACGCCCGGTGTGATCGCCGTCAACACGGCCACCTTCATCGGGCGCAAGGTCGCGGGCGTTCCCGGCGGCATCGTCGCCACGGCGGGGGTTGTGTTTCCGTCGATGGTGATCATCACCGTCATTGCCGGGATCCTGAGCAATTTTGCCGATATCCCGGCCGTCCAGAGCGCCTTCGCGGGGATCCGCGTCTGCGTCTGTGTGCTGATCTTTAACGCTGTTTTGAAGCTGTGGAAGGCCGCTGTGCCGGATAAAGCGACGCTCGTGCTTGCGGTGCTGGTCTTTGTACTGTCGTTCTTTCTGAAGCCTTCGCCGGTCGTTTTCGTCGTCTTCTGTGCGGCCGCCGGCATCCTCCTGACCAGACTGGGGGTGCGCGGAAAATGATGCTGCTTCTTCGTCTGTTCTGGGAATTCTTCAAAACCGGCCTGTTCGCTGTCGGCGGCGGCATGGCTACGCTGCCGTTCCTCTACAACATTTCCGACAGTACCGGGTGGTTTACGCACGCGCAGCTGGCGGATATGATCGCCGTCTCGGAATCTACGCCCGGTCCCATCGGCGTCAATATGGCGACCTACGTGGGCTTCACCACGGCCGGGATCCCCGGCGCTGTGGTCGCAACGGTCGGTTTGGTGACGCCGAGCGTCATCATCATCCTGCTGATTGCGCGCGTGCTGGCTTCGTTCCGGCAGAACAAATACGTGGACGCCGCTTTTTACGGCCTGCGTCCCTGCTCGGTCGGGCTGATCGCCGCGGCCGGCCTGCTGGTCGTCAAGATCGCGCTGTTTGACTTCGACCTCTTTCATCAGACGGGTCGGCTTCTCGACGTGTTCAACGTCAAGGCGCTGGTTTTAGCCGCCGTGCTCCTGATTCTGACGCGGGGGGTGAAGCAGCTCAAAAAGCTGCACCCGGTCGTGTTCATCGCGGCCTCCGCCATCATCGGGATCCTGTTTTCGTTCTAATCAAAAAAGGACTTGCTGATAAGCAAGTCCTTTTTTTATCCTTTATTCAGATCGATCCAGTAGCGTTCGAGATATACGCCGCGCTCCGCCAGATATACGGTCGATTCGTAGATCCCTCCGTTATGCAGGATCGTTCTCCGGCTGCCCTCGTTGTCCTGCACGCAGCAGACGAGCACGCGCTCCAGGCCGAGCGCTCTGCACACCGGCAGTACCTGCCGCAGCATCTGCGTGGCATAGCCCTTTCGCCGCTCACTCGGGCAGACGGAATAGCCGATGTGCCCGGCGTACTTTTCCAGGAAATCATTGAACCGGTGCCGGATCTGGATCACGCCGACGACCTTGCCGTCCGATTCACGGACATAAAGAAACTGCGTCATCGGGACCAGATGGGGAGGACATGTTTCCTCACGCCTGAGTGCTTCCACCTGATCGAGCCACTCCTGTGTTGTATCAAAGCGCCGGAGAGAGCCGCAGCCGTCCATGGAGCCGCCGAAAGTCAGAAATTCCTGCCGGAACGCCTGTATTTGCCTGTCAAAAGCAATCGTTGGCTCGATCAGCTTCATCACGATCTCTCCCATCAAGTCAGGATACAAAAATCGCCGCAAGCAAATGCTTGCGGCGAAGTGGTCGGAGTGGCGAGACTTGAACTCGCGGCCTCATGGTCCCGAACCAAATATCA
>CAMNOV010000065.1 GCA_946547105.1 uncultured Clostridia bacterium
CACATGACCGGGCAGGCGGATCTCCTCCCAATCGGTGTAGGTCTGGTTCCAGAACGCCGTTCCCCAGGCACGGTTGAGCGCGTCCAGGCTGTCGTAGGTCTCCCGCAGGAAGACGCGAAAGGCCGCCTGATCCGCCTCGGAATGGAATTCACAGGTCTCGCAGTTGATCTCATTGTCGATCTGCCAGCCTACGATGGCGGGATGCTTCCCGTAGTGTTCGGCCAGCACAGTGACGATGATCCGCGTCTTCTCCCAGTAGACGGGGGAGCTGTAGTTGTAGTGCCGTCTGGCGCCGTGCTCATAGGGAAGGCCGTTCTGATCCGCGTTCAGGACTTCGGGATATTTCTTTGTGAGCCAGGCGGGAGGCGTCGCGGTGGGCGTGCCAAAGATGACCTTCATGCCCTTTTCCGCGCACAGATCCAGGAAGCGGTCGAAGAAGTCAAAGCGGAAAACGCCCTCCTCCGGCTCCGTCAGGTTCCAGGCAAATTCCGCGATGCGCACCACGCGGATCCCCGCGGCGAGCATCCGATCCAGATCGCTCTCCCACAGACTCTCGTCCCAATGCTCGGGGTAATAGCACACGCCGACCGTGTATTCCGGCCACTGATAGTTCTGCTTGCTCATCTTCTCATTCTCCTGTTTCCAGCCCGGCGTAGAAGGCCCTGTCGCGGCCTTCGAGCCAGGCGTTTTTGTAACGACATAGCTGCCGGTCAGCCGTACGTTCTCCGAGGAGGCGGCGAGTTGCACCTCGTATTCGCCCTTTTCGATCTTCCACTTCATGTCCTCGTCCACAAAGGCCATCTGACTGTGCGAAGCAGTGAAGCAAACGGTCTTTTCTTCACCCGGCTGCAGTTCGACGCGGACATAGCCCTGCAGTTCCTTATTGGGCCGGGTCATGGAGGCCTGCACGTCCCGGAGATAGAGCTGCACCACTTCGGTGCCGGCGACACGGCCGGTGTTTTTTCACTCTCAAAGAAACCGTCAGCTTCTCAAAGGGGCTGACCTCTTTTTTGTCGATGGTGAGATCACTGTAGGCAAAGCTGGTGTAGCTCAGCCCGTGGCCGAAGCAATAGCGCGGGCGGTGCGGGCAGTCCACGTAGTCGGCAAAGCCGATGCTGGGGCTCTGGTGCCAGCCGGAGCCGTTGGGATGGTTGTAATACACGGGGATCTGCCCGGCGTTATGGGCTACAGAAAGCGGCAGCTTTCCGGAAGGATTGTATTTTCCCAGCAGCACGTTGGCTACAGCCTCCGCGCCGAATTTGGCGGGCGTAAAGGCCTCCACGATGGCGTCCAGATGCTCGTCCGCGGCATCGGAGGAGATGGGCCGTCCGTCAAAGTGTACGCCGATCATCGGCTTGCCGTAGGCCGCGGCCCTGCGGATGAATGCGTCCTGGCAGGCGGGGAGGTTGACGTGCGTGTACTGACGCCGCATTCCTGCCGGCATACCTACGTGTCGCAGATGCAGGCTCTGGGCGTTGACCTGGCAACCATCCAAAGCATGGTGGGGCACGCGGACCTGAACATGACGCAGCATTATCTGCATGTGCAGAGCCCGATCAAGCAAAAAGCCGTGGAGGCATTCAATGCGGCGTTTTGCGGAAATGATCCGCATTCCAGTCAAATTCCAGTCGGCGCAAAATAAGCAGAACTTTTGAGCAAGAAAAATCCCCGATTTCTTGCGAAATCGAGGATTTTTGGTCCGAGTGACTGGATTTGAACCAGCGGCCTCTTGAACCCCATTCAAGCGCGCTACCATCTGCGCTACACCCGGATAACTCCAAATCGCGCTCCCGAGGAGCCGCGACCCGGTATATAAAGAACGCTTTCCGCGTTCGCCCGATTATATTAGCACAACACGCATGCAAATGCAAGCTTTATTTTTCCATTTTCCGAAAAAAATCGGGCCTCGATCGGAGGCCCGGTTTTCACTCGGTAAAATGGATGTGATTGTTGATGTGATCCTGGCAGAAGCAGTGGTATCCCGCGCAGCGCGAGCAGTAGCGGAACTCCAGCTCCGGATAGTCCGTATCCGTGCGGCCGCAGACCGCGCACTTGTGATTATACAGCTTCTGCGCCTGTTCATAGCGGATGCGCCGCGACTCGCGCCGGAAGTTGACCGCGTTTTTGGTGGTCCGGCTGCCGCGCACCATGCGCCAGAGCTCTCCCCCGCAGAAGATCAGGAAATTCAGCATGGCAACGACCGGCAGCAGATTATACGGGAAAGACGCGGTAATGACCCCGTAGGCAAAGAAGGCCGCGTCGACCCAGGCCAGGTATTTGATCTTGATCGGGATGAGATACATGAACAGGATCTGCAGATCGGGGAAAAACACCGCGAAGGCAAAGAACATCGCCAGGTACACGTAGGTCGGCGTCAGATACACGTCGAATCCGAAGATCAGGTACATCAGGATGCCGTAGAGCATCGTCAACAACGCGCCGGAGAAGAAATAGATCGTGAACTGGCCGGTGCCCCAGTGCTGCTCGAGCGTGGAGCCGATCCAATAGTAGAAATACACCGTGATGAGGCCGAGCAGGCCCATGTTTTCCGGGATGAAGAAGAAGGTCAGCAGGCGCCAGAGCTCGCCGTGCAGCACGCGCTCGGCCGAGAAGCTGAAATATGCGACCAGCACGGGGTTGACCAGGTTCAGCAGCCAGTAGGCGGCGCTGCCGATGGCGATGTATCGCATCAGATTGGGGATCCCGAAGCGCGGATGCCGGTAACAGAAACGCTCCACGTAGGTCATCGGGTCTTTCATGGGCATTGCTCCTTTCGTTTTCCCTAACAATATACCCTTTTTCCGGATAGAAGTAAATGAAATAATTGTAAATCTGAAAATCCCCCTTTGCGTTTTCGGAAAGCTGTGGTATGATGATATGCGGATTATTATATTCGGAGAGGAATTATGTCGGAAGAACGCAGTTTTGAAGTGGAAAACGAACTGATCGAGGGCCGCAACGCCGTGATTGAGGCGCTGCGCGCCGGCCGCTCGATCGATAAGATCTATCTCGCCCGCGGCGATGTGGACAAGACCCTGGGGCACATCGCCTCCAAGGCCCGGGAAAAGGGCGTGGTCGTCGTTGAATGCGACCGGCGCAAGCTGGACTTCATGAGCAAGACCCACGCGCACCAGGGCGTGATCGCTCTCTGCGCCGTGCGGGACACCTGCAGCATCGACGACATCTTCGCCATCGCCGAAGAGCGCGGCGAGCCGCCCTTCGTCATCGTCTGCGACGAGATCAGCGACCCGCACAACCTGGGCGCGATCATCCGCAGCGCCGAATGTGCCGGCGCACACGGCGTCATCATCCCCAAACGCCGCAGCGCCGGGCTGACCGCCATCGTGGACAAGGCCTCCGCGGGCGCCGCCGAGCATATGGCCGTGGCGCGCGTGGCCAATCTTCCCGCCGCGCTGCAGGAGCTGAAAAAGCGCGGGCTCTGGGTCTACGGCACCGCCGCAGACGGGCAGAGCGAGCTGTGGAAGACCGACTTTTCCGGCGCGGTCGCGCTGGTGATCGGCTCGGAGGGCGACGGGATGGGCCGTCTGGTGCGCGAGTGCTGCGATTTCATCGTGAGCCTCCCGATGCGCGGGCAGATCAACTCCCTCAACGCCTCCGCCGCCGCCGCGATCGTCATGTATGAGGTGCTCCGTCAGAGAAGCTGAAGAGATAAAGGACAGAGAAACATGAGCCAGACTGGATCCGTACCGGAGCAGGGCGACAGCTTTGCGCTGGACGATATCATCAACGAATACAAAAAGGACGCCGCGCCCGGGGACTATCAGATCCCGCCGCAGCAGCCCGCGCCGAAGCGCAGCAGTCTGCCCACCGAGGAAGAGGTGCGCGCGTACCTGGCCTCCTATGCCCGGGGCGAGGCGGAGCCGTCCTTCGAGCCGCGGCGCAGGGCCGGGCCGGAGCCTCCCGAGGTGGACGAGCGTTTCGTCACCGCGCAGAGCCGCGCCGAGCGCCGCCGCCTGCGCTACGGCAATCTCGACGTGGACAACAGCGCCGACGAAAACTATCGGCCGCCGAAGGCCGAGGGCTTCATCCCCACCCATGTCGACGTCCCGGACGAGGACGAGGAGCACCCGGACGAACCGACGCCGCCGAAGCTCTTCCAGAAAATGCGCGACAAGCTCACGGCCAGGCGCCGCGAGGAGCAGCGCCTGGAGGCCGAGCGCCGCGAGGCCGCGCGGAAGATCGACGTGCCCGAGCCGCAGGAGCTGATCCTGCCGGGCGAAGAGAAGCCCACCGGGGCGCCCTCCTCCCCTGCGCCGCAGCCCAAGGCGGAGGAAGCCCCCGCCGTCGAAGCGCCGGAAGAAGCGGCTGAGGATTCGCCCGCAGCTGAGAAGCCGGAAGAATCAACGGAAGAGGAAGCCCCGGAGAAGCCGCGCTTCACCCCGAGCTGGACGCGCGCCGCTTCCACGCGGGAATACGCCTCCCTCTTCCCCGACACCAGCGCCTCCCCCGCCATCTATTCGGACACGCCCGACGACAGCGCGCCCACCGAGGACGGCGACGCGCGCATCCCGCTGAAAAAAGACAGCTTTTTCCCCGCCAATTTCAAGGAATATCTGAGCACCCTGGCGACCACCGCCTTCTACGGTCTGCGCAAGGGCGCGGAGACCCTCGTGACCGCCGAGGAGGACGATGAGGATCTCGGCCCCGAGGCGACGCCCGCCAACGCCTCGCGCTATTACGGGCGCTTCATCCGCTCAATGCGGCTGCGCCTGCGCCTGTGCGGCGTGCTGCTGGCGGTGCTGGCCTGGATCTCCCTGGGCCTGCCGGTATTCGGCGAGCTCGGCAATATCCGCGTGGCGGCCTGGTTCTGCTTTGCCATCCAGGGCACGGTGATGCTGCTGTGCCAGGACGTGCTGACCGGCGGCGTGCTCAACGCCGTCCGCCGCCGCTTCGGCGCGGATTCAATGGCGGTGCTCGCCTGCCTCGTCACCGGCTTTGACGCGCTGCTGGTCGGCACCGGGAAGCTCACGCAGCCGCATATGCCGCTGTGCCTGCTCTCCTCGCTGTCGCTGGCGGGCGTACTGCTGGCCTCCCTGCTCAGCTGCCGCGGCCTGCGCAAATCCCTGCGCGTGCCGGCCATCGCCAAGCGCGCCTACACCGTCACCGGCGAGATGAGCATGAAGGAGCGCGGCACCACCATCCTCAAATCCCAGCGCGCCTACAACGGCTTCGTCCGCCGCAGCGAGGAAGCGCCCGCCGACGAGACCCTGTTCCAGAAGATGGGCCTGCCCATGCTGGCGCTGGTCTGCCTGCTCACGCTGCTGACCGCGGTGCTCACCCGCAACCTGAAAGATCTGATCTACATCCTCTCGGTGCTGCTGTGCGCGGCCGTGCCCTTCTGCTCGCTGCTGTGCTTTGCCCTCCCCTACTTCACCGGCTCCTTCCGCATCTTCCCCAGCGGCGCGGCGATCGCCGGCTGGTCGGGGACCTGCGATGTAGGCCGCAGCCGCAACCTCATCGTCACTGACCGCGACCTCTTCCCCGAAAGCTGCGTCGAGATCGAGCAGGTGCGCATTTTTGCCGACGCCAAGCCCGAGCGCATCATCTCCTATGCCGGCAGCATGCTCATCGCCAGCGGCAGCTGCGTGTCCAAGAGCTTTGCCGACCTGATGGCGCGCAACAACTGCATCATGCGGCAGATCGAGGACTTTGAGTATCTGCCCGGCGGCGGCATGAAGGGCGTCATCGATTCGAGCGTCATCCTCTGCGGCAGCAGCGACCTGATGCAGCTGATGAACGTGCGCATCCCCTTCCGCCTGGTCAGCCGCACCAGCATCCTGCTGGCGGTGGACGGCGTGCTCTACGGCATCTTCAACATGAAATACACGGCCGATCCGCAGGTGCGCAAGGCTCTCATCGGGCTGATGCGCTCCGGCCGCCATCCGATCTTCGCCATCCGCGACTTCAACGTGACCCCGGTGATGCTGCACGACACCTTCGACGTGGCCACCGACGGCTACGACTTCCCGCCCTACGTGGAGCGCTTTGCGATCTCCTCCGTCAAGCCCGGCGAGGACAGTAAGGTGGCCGCCGTGGTCTGCCGCGACGGGCTCGGCCCGCTCAGCAGCATGGCCGACACGGGGCGCAAGATCTACGTTGCCACGCGCACGAACCTCTATTTCACCGCAGCCAGCGCGGTGCTGGGCGTGCTGCTGTGCTTCATCCGCCTGGTCTCCGTCGGCGGCGTGGGCGTGCCCTTCCTGTTTTTGTACATGCTGATCTGTGCGCTGCCGGTGCTTTTCCTCGGCGCAACATTGAATCTGGAATAAACAACAAAACATAAAAAACTCCCCCGGATCAGATCCGGGGGAGTTTTTTATCGGCAGAGGAAAGTCGCCGTTTCGCCGTAGGGGCGATTCATGAATCGCCCGTTTTCGCTCTTTCCTTCTTGACAGGCGGGCGCTTCGTGAAGCGCCCCTACGCTCCGGTTTTCCCCGCCGCAGTGTAATACGCGCCGTCTGCAATGACATGTTCTGGGCTTTCAGCAAGAAAACGCCCCCGGAGCGCTCCGGGGGCGTTTTTTTGCTTTTTTATTTCTTCAGCTCTGCTTCCAGCTCGTCAAGCTCCTTCTGGAAGAGCGCCGACTCACCGTCCGAGGGCATGAGGAAGCCGTTTCTCGGGGAGATGGAGAAGTCCATCACCGCCGGGCCGTCCATCAGGCAGCTGCGCTTGAACTGCTGGGTGAACAGGCGCTTACACCAGCTTCTCAGCCAGCGGATCAGCTCCTCGTCGGAAAACTCCTCGCCGTAGGCGAGCTTTGCCAGCCGGAAGGTCTTGCGCGGGCCGAAGCCGCAGACCAGCATCTGCCAGGTAAAGAAGTCCTGCAGGCTGTAGGAGCCGACGGCGTCCTCGCTCTTCTGCTCGATCATGTCGTCGTGGATCGGCAGCAGCTCCGGCGTCACCGGGCAGTCGAGCACGTCGTAAAGCGCGGCCTTGAGCACGCGGTCGTCGGTCTTCTCCGCAATGTGCGCCACGGCGGCGCGCACCTGGGTCTTGGTCAGGCCGAGGTTCACGTCGTACATGCTGGTGTGGTCGCCGTTGTAGGTGCACCAGCCGTCGATGTACTCGCTCAGATCCTCGGTGCCGACGTCGAGGCCGTTGACCTTGTTGGCAATGTCCATCAGCACCTGGGTGCGCTCGCGCGCCTGGGCGTTTTCAAAGGCGACGGAGTAGTCGTCGTGGGCGTGTCCGATATCGTCAAAGTGCTGGTAGACGCTCTTTCCGATGTCGATGACGCGCACCTCGCAGCCCCACTGCTCGGCGACCACGATGGCGTTGGACTTGGTGCGGCTGGAGGTGCCGAAGCAGGGCATCGTGCAGGCGATGACGTTCGTGGAGGGCAGGCCCATCTTCTTCATCGCCATCGCGCTGACCATCACGCAGAGCGTGGAGTCCACGCCGCCGGAGATACCGACGACGCAGTGGTCGAGGTGGGCGTACTCCATGCGCCGCACCAGGCCCGCCACCTGGATCTCCAGCATCCGCTCGCAGTAGGCGGGCAGATCCTTCGGATCCTCGGGCAGATGCGGGTGCTTGGGGTACTTGCGGGTGATGACGGTGTCGGCAGCCTCAGAGCCGAAGACGATCGTCTCATAGGCCAGCGCCCCGTCAAAGCCGCCGGAGGCGCGGCGGAGATTGGTCAGGTATTCCACGTCGATCTCACTGACGGCGAGGGCGTCCGCCCGCTCGTCCTGCGCCAGGATCCTGCCGTTTTCAGCGACCAGGCAGAGACCGGAGAACCAGTTGTCGGTCGTGCTCTCGCCGGTGCCGGGCGCGGCCAGGATCACGCCAGCCTTCCCCTTGCGGGATTCATAGCAAAGGTTCCGCTCCGCCTCCTGCGTGGAGGAAGTCGTGGCCGGGAAAGAAGCCATCTGGCAGACGAGCGTCGCGCCGGAGGCTGCCAGATCGTCGGCAGCGGAGTTTGCGCGGTCGAGCGTTGTGTCGATCTCCACGCCGACGGTCAGCTCATCAAGCGCCGCGTGGGAAAACAGGCGTTCGTCCTCATCGTCGTCACCGGAGAGCACAGCCAGCAGCTCGCCGCCGCAGACCGCCGCAGCCGCGCTGAAGACCTCGGCGCCGTCCGCCCAGGGCAGCCCGACGAAGGCCAGCACGTCCGTATCTTTTGTGGCTTCCACGACTTTGTCGAGCGCCTTCTTCGCGCCGTCCAGGATCACGCGGTGCGTGAGGAGGTCATAGCAGCTCACGCCGGTGAGCGTCAGTTCCGGGAAGACCAGCACCTTCACGCCCAGCGCGTCGGCCTTTTTGATCGTTTCAATGACACGATCCGCGTTATAGTCGCAGTCGGCCACCCGGATCACCGGCGAGGCCGCGGCGACTTTCACAAATCCGTCTCTCATATCAAAATCCAAATCCTTTCCTTATTGGCCCCCTTGCCTAAAGGGGGCTGTCTGCGAAGCAGACTGGGGGATACTCTTCCGAAGGGAGGCTCCTTTACAGCTTCACCCGTTCCGCGATATAAGCCTTGACCTCGGAAATCGGCAGGCGCACCTGCTCCATGCTGTCGCGCTCGCGGACGGTGACGCAGCCGTCCTGCTCGGAATCGAAGTCATAGGTCACGCAGAAGGGCGTGCCGACCTCGTCCTGGCGGCGGTAGCGCTTGCCGATAGAGCCGGTCTCGTCGAAGTCGCACATGAACTCCTTCGCGAGCTCGTCGCGGATCTCGAGCGCCTTGTCGCTGAGCTTCTTGCTGAGCGGCAGAACGGCGGCCTTGATCGGCGCGATGGCGGGATTGAGGTGCAGCACGACGCGCACGTCGTTCTTCTCCGCGTCGACCAGCTCCTCGTCGTAGGCCTGGCACAGCAGGGCCAGCACCGTGCGGTCGAGACCGTAGGTGCTCTCGACGATGTAGGGCACATAGCGCTCGTTGGTGAAGGGATCGATATACTCCAGCTTCTGGCCGCTGTACTCCTGGTGGCGGCTCAAGTCGAAGTCGGTGCGGTCGTGGGTGCCGTTGATCTCGCCCCAGCCAAGAGACGGGAACAGGAACTCGATATCGCAGGCGGCCTTGGCGTAGTGCGCCAGCTTCTCGTGGTCGTGGAAGCGCAGGTTCTCGGCGGGCAGGCCGAGGTCCTCGAAGAACTGCT
>CAMNOV010000066.1 GCA_946547105.1 uncultured Clostridia bacterium
GACATCATGCGCATGTATATCAAGGTGGACGACGAGGGCGTCATCACCGACTGCAAGTTCAACACCTTCGGCTGCGGCAGCGCGATCGCCACGAGCTCCATGGCCACCGACCTGATCATCGGCAAGCCCATCGAGGAGGCGCTGAACCTGTCGAACAAGGCGGTCGTCGAGGCGCTCGACGGTCTGCCCACGCACAAGATCCACTGCTCCGTGCTGGCCGAGCAGGCCGTGCGCGCCGCAGTGAAGGACTACTATGACCGCAAAGGCATCGAATACAATGCCGCGGACTTCGTCTTCCCGGAGGAGGACGAGGAAGGCCACGTGCACGAATCCTGATCGGACGAAAGCAGGGAACGGAGGATGATAAAGCCTTCGCTCCCTGCTTTTTTCTGTCAATCGATTTCGCATCTTGCAAAAGAAAGCTGCGTGGTTTATACTTTTTTGTTGTAAGACTTTGGATTTTTATGCAGATGGACTGAAACTGCGAAAACCCGGGCTTATGCAGCTGGCTCCCGCGCGGCAGCGCGCGGAATCATCAAAAACGGGAGGAAATCAAATGAAAACATCCTGGAAGCGCTTCCTGTCCCTGCTTCTGGTCGCGGCCATGGTCCTGTCCTTTGGCGGGATGGGCTATGCGGCCGATCTTGACGAGAATATCGTACTCGTCGATCCGGAGGAAGAGACGGACGACGTGCTGCTTGTCGATGAGATTCAGGCGGCTGCGGAAGGCAAGGTCTGGGTCGGCGGCGTGGAGGTCACAGAAGCCAACGCCTCCAACGTTCTGGGCGACGGCAAGGTCAGCTATGATTTTGAGTCGAACACCCTGAGCTTTACGGCCTCGCCTAAGTTTTCCGGCGTTCATGAGGGCGCGCTGATCTACGCCTCGACGGAGACCCCGCTGACGATCAATATGCCGGCCAAAAGCTTTTATTTCATGTATGACGATGCCGAGGTCTGCATTTACACGGAAAACGGTCTGATCGTGAATGGCGATCTGAAGATGGATCTATACGACGTTGATGGCAGTTTCGGCGTCAAGTCGATGAACGGACCTGTCACCATCACGGGAGTTGCCGATATTACGGCAAATGAAACCGGCATTTACTGCGGCAACGGAGACGTTACGATCGGCGGCGCAGGCTATTTCATCTGCAATTCCGAAGCCGAACTGGGCTTCTGCCCCTCCTCCTGCATTTACGCGGCCAACGGCGGCGTTGATCTGCAGAGCTTTGTGCTTGCCTTCGGCGTCGCGAGCAACGCGATCTATGCCAACGGCCCGATCCATATCAGGAGCGACCTCGATCTTGACAACAGCGGCGGCTTAGGCGGCGGCGAAGGCCTCCGCAGTACGGCCGGCGGTATCGTCATCGACGGCTTCGCGAAGATCAACCTGAGAGGCGGCGTCTGCCTTGACGCCGGTCAGGCCCCTGAGGGCATCACCGTCAAGGGCTATGCCGATCTTACGAACACAGGCGACGTCAACGTCCTCAAGGCGCTCGGCGGCCCGATCTTCATCGACGGCTATCTGAAGGTCAACGGCAGAGGCGATTGCGTCGTGCAGGCCAAGGGCGACATCACGGTCAACGGCTATGCCTACATCAGCGCCAGCAGGTATAACTCTTCCGATCCCGCCAGCGCGATGAGATCTACAGACGGCTCCATCAATATTGACGGCAGCCTCACGACCTATTCGAGCGATTCGCCCGTTTATGCTAAGAACGATATCACGGTCGGCGGCGATACGCTGCTGTCCTTTGCCCGCGCAACTGAGAGCAGAAAGGTCGAATTCGGCCTCAAAGCCGAGACCGGCTCCATTCGTGTCAACGGCAAACTCGAGGTCCTGGGCAAGGCGGACTCTTCCGTCTTTGCAGGCACGGACATCACCGTTGAGAAGGACGTGACGATCACCAATGCTGCTGAAGACGCGGTCGGCATGCTGGCCGGCGGCAGCATCAGCTTTGTCAGCGGCAAGTGGGATGTGAGCGCCGGGACGTCCGCCCTGCGCGCCAAGGACGGTATCGAGATTCCCGAGGGCTTCTGCGTGACGACGCCGGTCTGCGGCGTCGTGAGCAAGGTCGGAGACTTTGTCACCGTGACCGAGCTCAACGGTACGACGGTTGCCGCTCATGCGGTCATTGAAGCAGGCGAGCACGAGTGGAACGAGCCGACCTACGTGTGGGCTGAGGACAACAGCAGCGTGACGGCGACGCGCGTCTGCAAGAACAACGCCGAGCACACGGAGACCGAGACCGCGGCGACGACTGCGGTCACCAAAGACCCCGGCTGCGAAGAGAACGGTGAGACGACTTATACCGCAGCTTTCGAGAATCCCGCCTTTGAGTCGCAGACCAAAACGGTCGTGATCCCGGCGACCGGCCATGAATGGGGCGAACCGGTGTGGAGCTGGACGGGCTTTGAGACTGCAGAAGCGACCTTCACCTGCACAAACGATGCTTCCCATACGGAAACGGTCAAGGCTGTGATCAGCTCCGAGAGAGTTGAGCCGAGCTGTGAAGAGGCCGGCAGCGTGACCTACACGGCAAGCGTCAGCTTTAACGGCAAAAGCTATACCGACGTCAAGACCGAGACGCTCGAGGCCCTCGGCCATACGCCGGGTGAGGCGGTCCGGGAGAATGAAGTGGCCGCAACCTGCGAGACGGACGGCAGCTACGACGAAGTCGTGTACTGCTCGGTCTGCCATAAGGAGCTGAGCCGCGAGACGAAGACGGTCCCTGCCCTCGGCCACGACTGGGCCCAGCCCATGTACGAATGGGCGGAGGACAACAGCTTCTGCACGGGCAGAACCCACTGCCTGCGCGATGATTCGCACATTCTTGATATTTCGGTGAAGACGACTTACGAAGTCATTACCGCGCCGACGACGGAGACCGAGGGCCTCGGCCGCTATACCGCGGTCTTTGAAGCGCCCTTCGAGACGCAGACCAAGGACATTGTGATCGAAAAGCTGCCTGCGGATGGCTTCAAGATCACGATCGAGGACATGAAGACGAACGCAGCGGTCGAAGGGATCGACGAGGAAGGCCTCTACAGCGGTACGGTCACCTTCACGGTCTCCAGCACGGACGATCAGGCCGTCCTGGTCGCAGTCAAGAGGACTGCCGCGGAAGACGACAGCTTTGAGCTGGTCAAGCCCGCGACCGACGGGGAAGGCAAGCACAGCTTCACGATCGAAGTCACCGAGGACACCACGATCGCGCTGGCCTTCCGCGGCGACGCGAACCTGAACGGCAGGCTTGAGACCAGAGACGCGACGCTGATCTGCCAGGTCAAGAACGGCGCTTACAGCAACAGAGGCAATCTGTCCGTCTTTGCCGCAGACGTGAACAACAACGGCAGGGTCGAGACCAGAGACGCAACGCTCCTGGCTCAGGCGAGAAATAACAATTACACGATCTCCTGGTAAACGACATTGGGAGAATAAAACAGGGAAAAAACCACCTTCGCAATTGCGAAGGTGGTTTTTCGATCTCGCTTGTCAAAGTGGCGGAAATATGAGATAATAAGGAAAAAGACGGAAGAGGTGCTGATCATGAAGCTGAGAGTGGTGCTGGACGGGGGCGCGCGGATGCCGCTGCGCGCGCATCCCTTTGATGCGGGCATGGATCTGTTCTCCCGGACGGATACCCTGATCCCGGCGCGCGGCAGCGCGGTGTTCGACACCGGCGTGCACATGGAGATCCCGGAGGGCTTCGTCGGCTTCATCAAAAGCAAAAGCGGGCTGAACGTGAAGAAAAACCTGCAGGCAGAGGGCGTGATCGACGCTGGCTACACTGGGCCGATCGTCGTCAAGGTCTATAACCACGGCGACGAGGACGTGCGCATCAGCGCCGGCGACAAGCTGACGCAGCTGGTGATCCTGCCGGTGGCCCTGCCGGAGCTGGAGCTCACGGAGAGCCTGACGGAGACGGAGCGCGGCGCCGGCGGCTTCGGCAGCACGGGAAGGTGACGGCATGGAGAGATGTAAAAAGACCCTCAGGGTGGAGGGCGAACTGAAAAGCTCGGATCTGCTGCGTTGGCTGCAGGATATCGCCGGTGAGGACGCGACGCGCCGCGGCGGCGGGCAGGCGGTGCTGCTCAGCCACGGCTGCACCTGGGTGCTGGTGAAAAACCGGCTGGAGATCAGCCGATGGCCTCAGCCGGGCGAGGAGCTGACGCTGACGACCTGGCCGATGAAGGGGCGCTTTGCGCTCTATCCGCGCTGTTATTCGCTGTGCGACGCGGCGGGCGAGCCGATCGTCCGGGTGGAGAGCATCTGGGCGATCATGGACGTGGAGAGCCGCACGATGCTGCGCGGCGAAGAGCGCGGCATCGAGATGGAGGGCGTCGAGGAAGGCCGCCTGCGGCCGCAGCGGCGCCTGACGCTGCCGGAGGGCGGCGAGGTCTTTACCGTTACGCCGACGCCGGAGCAGATCGATGAAAACGGACACATGAACAACGCCGCCTACTTTGACGCGGTGGAGCCCATGCTGCCCGCGGAGCTGCAGGGCAGACATCCCTGCCTCATCAGTATTGACTACGAGCATGAGATCCCCGCGGGCTGCAGCGCCGAGGTGCGCGTCGTCCGGGAAGGGGAGAGCTGCTTCTTCGAGGGCAGCATGGAAGGCAGGGTCTGCTTCCGGCTGCAGGAGGAGTTTGGGATTGGTGAGGAATTAGGAGTTAGAAGTTAGGAGTTGGGAGTTAGGAGTTTGAAGTTAGAAGTTAGGTACATTACTCACTCCTCACTCGTCACTCCTCACTCCTCACTTCCAGCTGCTTTCCGTTCAGCACAGCCTCGACGAGGCGGTCGCCCACGTAGCGGAGCTTGAGCGAAAAGAAGGGCGCGTCCTCGTCGATGAGGCGCAGGAAGATCTTGTCGCCCTCCCAGATGGGCAGCTGCGGCAGGCGCTCCCAGGGCAGCCACTCCAGCACGCCCTCGTCGCAGTCTTTGACTTCGCCGTGAAAGGCGTCGGAGGTGAAGAGGTGCATGTATTCGGTGCCCCATTCGTCAGAGACGAAGTTGACGATGCCGCGATAGCGCCAGGCCTCAAGCGTCAGCCCGGTCTCCTCGCGCACTTCGCGCAGCAGGCAGTCCTCGGGGCTCTCGCCCTCTTCGAATTTGCCGCCGATGCCGACCCATTTGTCGCGGTTTTCGTCGTTTTCCTTCTTGACGCGGTGCAGCAGCAGCGTATCGCCGCCCCGGCGGATATAGCAAAGCGTGGTGTTTCTCATAACGGGATCGCCTCCATGCCGATTATAGCACAGATTGTTGCGAAAGGAAACAGATCAGTCTTGCCAAGACAGTAAACTATGGTATAATGTTTGAAGCATCTAGAAACACGACGCCCGGGATTGAACGGAGTTTTGTATGGAGAATTATAACAGGAAAACGCTTTTCCGGGGTCTGGGTTACGGCCTGTTTCTTTTGATCGCCTGTATCCTGCAGAGATTCTTTTTTGACCCGGACCCGGTTTCAAACGCTTTCTTTTTCGCTGCGGCACTGATTTCGACGCTGATCTCCGCGCTTCGGTGGTACTTTGCCTTTGACACGAAGTATAAGAGCGGATCATCCTTTTTTGACAGCAGGATCCCCCGCCTGACGGATGATCCTCAAATCAACTCCCTCGTGATCAATATCTACAAGTGGTTTGTCATCCTTCCGGTGATCGGAGTTTTGACGCTGTGACATCGGAAGACAGAAGAGACTGGAACAAGACATATGAAAACGAACGAACAAAAAACCAAAAGCAATGCTGCGCTGATCTGGGATTTCCTCCGCGGCAGCAAGCGCTTCTTCGTCGTGGCGATCCTATCCGCGGCGTTGAGCTCGCTGGCGGAGATGATCAACCCCCAGATCATCCGTATCGCGCTGGACCACGTGATCGGCAGCCAGCCGACGGACGCCCTGTCCGCGCCTGTTCTGGCGCTGGCGGAGCACTTCGGCGGCTTTGCCTACCTGCGGCAGCATCTGTGGATCATGGCGATCGCGATCGTGATCGTGGCCTTCTTCGGCGTGATCGGGCAATATCTGTTCCGCGTGTGCAACACCAAGGGCGCAGAGACCCTGGTCAAGACGATGCGCGACCGGCTCTATGCCCACATCGCGCGCCTGCCCTTCGGCTGGCACATGAAAAACCGCACCGGCGACATCATCCAGCGCTGCACATCGGATATCGATACGCTCAAGCGCTTCGTGGCCGAGCAGCTGACCTCGCTGTTTCGCATTGCGATCCTGCTGGTGCTGTCGCTGACCTTTATGATCAGCATGAATCCGCTGCTGGCGTTGATCGCCTTCCTGCCGATGCCGCTGATCCTCATTTACTCCATGCGCTTTCACAAGAAAATCGGGGCGGGTTTCCTCGACTGCGACGAGAACGAGGGCAAGCTCTCGGCCATGGCGCAGGAGAACCTCACCGGCGTGCGCGTGGTACGCGCCTTCGGCCGCGAACGCTATGAAAAGGACCGCTTTGAGGCGCACAATGAGTACTACACCGGCCTTTGGGTGAAGCTGTCGAAGGTCATGAGCACCTACTGGAGCTCGGCGGACGTGTTCTCCGGACTGCAGGTGATGCTGGTGGTGGTCTTCGGCGCGGTCTTCTGCATCAAGGGGCGGATGATCCCGGGCGAATACGTCGCTTTCCTGTCCTATAACCAGCTGCTGGTCTGGCCGATCCGCATGCTCGGCCGCATGATCTCAGAGATGAGCAAGGCGGGCGTGTCCATCGACCGCATCGCCTATATCATGAACTCCGAGGAGGAACAGGACGAACCCGACGCCGTCGACGCCGATATGACGGGCGATATCCGCTTCGAGCACGTCAACTTCGGCTACGAAAACAGCCCGCAGATGCTCTATGACATCGACTTCACCATCCCCGCCGGCACGACGCTGGGTATCCTCGGCGGCACCGGCAGCGGCAAATCGACGATGATGGCGCTGCTCGACAAGCTCTACCTTGTCGAGCCGGAAAAAGGGCGCATCACGATCGGCGGCACCGATATCCGGAAGATCCGCACCGAGCACCTGCGCCGCCATATCGGCATGGTGCTGCAGGAGCCCTATCTTTTCTCCCGCACGCTGGAGGAGAACATCGCCATCACGCGGCCGGAGCTGAGCCGCGAAGAGGTGCGCGAGGCGGCCAAAGCCGCTTGCCTGGACGAGACGATCGAGAGCTTTGCCAAGGGCTATGAGACCTTCGTGGGCGAGCGCGGCGTGACGCTCTCCGGTGGGCAGAAGCAGCGCGCCGCCATCGCGCGCACGCTGACGCAGAACACGCCCATCATGATCTTTGACGACTCGCTGTCCGCCGTGGACACCGAGACGGACGCGAAGATCCGCGCCGCGCTGCAGAAGCGCTTCGGTACGGCCACCGTGATCCTGATCTCCCACCGCATCACCACGCTCTCGAAGGCGGATCAGATCCTGGTGCTGGACAAGGGCCGCATCATCGAGCGCGGCAGCCACAACGAACTGAAACAGGCCGGCGGTATCTATCAGAAGATCTATGAGATCCAGTCCGGCGCGGGAGAGGAGGCGGCGGTATGAACGAAAAGACCGAAAACCGCAAATCTCTGCCCTTCTTCGGCGTACCGAAGCTCTTCCCCTATGTGAAAAAGTATAAACCCCATCTTCTGTTCATGGTGGCGCTCGGCCTGCTCGTCACGGGGATCGAGGTCGCGATGCCGCTCTTCCAGCGTTACGCCCTCAACCACTACGTGGCCGAGCGGACCCTGGACACGATCTGGACCTTTATCGTCCTGTATGTGCTGGCGATCGTCCTGCGATCCGGGATGGACTTTCTGACCACCTATCGCGCCTCCTGCGTCGAGGTGTGGATCGACCGGGACCTGCGCAACATGGCCTTTGACCATCTGCAGACGCTGTCCTTCTCCTACTTCAACCAGAACAGCGTCGGCTACATCCACTCGCGCGTGATGAGCGACACATCGCGCATCGGCATGCTTTTCTCCTGGAGCCTGATGGAGTGTGTCTGGCAGTTGTCCTATCTTGTCGGTGCGATCGTCGTGATGCTGATCGTCAACACGAGGCTGACGCTGCTGGTCATGCTGATCCTGCCGCTGATCATCCTGCTGTTCTCCGTTTTTCAGACGAAGCTGATCCGCGTCAACCGCCAGGTGCGCGAAATGAACTCCAAGATCACCGGCAACTTCAACGAGGGCATCACCGGCGCCCGCACCATCAAGACCCTCGCCATTGAGGACAAAATGGACCGGGATTTCGTCGAGGACACCGCGGAAATGCGCCGCACCTCCGTGCGGGCGGCCCGTCTGCGCGGCCTCTTCTCCTCGACAATGAGCTTCGCCTCCTCGCTGGCGCTGGCGATCGTCCTCTGGAAGGGCGGCGTGATCGCGGAGACCGAGATCGGCACCTTCACGATGTTCATGTCCTATGCACAGAACATGATGGAGCCCGTGCGCTGGGTCATCGACGCGATCTCCGACCTCATCACCACCCAGGTCAACATCGAGCGCCTGACGCGCCTGCTGGAGACCAAGTCCGACGTGACCGATACGCCCGAGGTCATCGAGCGCTACGGCGACAGCTTCGAGCCGAAAAAGGAGAACTGGGAGGAGCTGCGCGGCGACATCGAGTTTGACGACGTCTCCTTCAAATACCCGGACGGCGACGAGATGGTGCTGGAGCACTTTGACCTGAAGATCCCCTTCGGCTCCAACATTGCCATCGTGGGCGAGACCGGCGCCGGGAAATCCACGCTCGTCAACCTCGTCTGCCGCTTCTATGAGCCGACCGAGGGCCGTGTGCTGATCGACGGGCGGGACGCGCGCGAGCGCAGCCAGCTCTGGCTGCACTCCG
>CAMNOV010000067.1 GCA_946547105.1 uncultured Clostridia bacterium
AAGGGCATGTGGTGCGTGCCCAAGTACTCCAACCCCGACGGCATCATCTACAGCGAAGAGACCATCCGCCGCATCGCTTCGATGAAGCCCGCCGCGAAGGACTTCCTGCTGATGTGGGACAACGCCTACTGCATTCATGAGTTCTTCGGCGACTATGTGCCTTTCCCCGATATTCTGAGCGAGTGCGCCAAATACGGCAACGAGGACATGGTATTCGAGTTTGCTTCCACCTCCAAGATCACCTTCCCCGGCGCGGGCGTGTCCGTCTTCGCCTGCAGCACCCGCAACATGGAGTATATGAAGACCCTGCTCAATGCACAGATCATTTCCTACGACAAGGTCAACCAGCTCCGCCACATCCGCTATTTCAAGGACAAGGACGGCCTGCTCGCTCTGATGAAGAAGCACGCGGCCATCCTCGGGCCGAAGTTCCGCTGCGTGCTCGACGCGCTCGACCGCGAGATCGCCCCGCTCGGCATCGCCGACTGGCAGCGCCCCAACGGCGGCTACTTCGTCAGCGTGAACACGATGCCCGGCATCGCCAAGGCCACCTGGAAGCTCTGCAAGGAGGCCGGCCTCACGATGACCGGCGCCGGCGCCACCTTCCCCTACGGCAAGGATCCGAAAGACAGCAACATGCGCGTGGCGCCCTCCCTGCCGCCCATCGAACAGCTGGAGAAGGCCATGGAGATCTACTGCGTCAGCATGAGACTGGCTGCGCTGCAGAAGCTCCTCGCCGCATAATCCGACAGCAGGTACAAAGGCATCCGCCCAACCGGGGCGGATGCCTTTCTTTTATTCGGTTTCTTTCTTTTTGTTTCCCGCTCCCAGATAAAACAGCGAGCCCTTGATCTCGTCCGGTTTGATTATTTTGACGTCCTCATAATCGAAGAGCGAAAACTGCCAATCGGGGATATTGTCCAGGCAGAGAAAGACCTTGTGCATCGTCTCGTCTTTAACTTTTTCCTCCGTGCCGCTTACGAAGCAGACCACCATTGCGCTGGTGTAGAGTACGGCATTGATCTGCTTGCGGATCAGGTACATGCGATCGATCTGCCCTTCGTCAAGGCTCTCCACATAGCTGCGGATCCGCTCTTCGATCTCAGGCGGCAGGCTCTCGGCGCTGAGCTGATCGTTTTTGTTGAGCGTAATGAGCTCATCTCCCTCATCTTTCTTTTGCTGTGCAAACTCCGTCGCCTTTTCCCGGTAGCGATCCAGTTCCTCCTGGTTGCCGGTCAGGCAGCAAAAGGCGCCGATCTGCTCCATTCCCTCTTCCATATAGTTCAAATTATCATCCAGCGCTGCGTAGATGTCCTCAATGCCTCCGGAATCCCAGCGGTGCAGCCGATAACAGCCGCGCATAAAGTGAGCGTAGGCTGAGCCGGGCAATTCACGGATCGCTCGGTCACAGAGCGCCATTGCCTCGTCCATCCGCCCCAGATTCTTGAGCGCGTCGACCGTGTCCCGGTATTCTTCCTCCTGCAGCGGCCGCCCCGCTTCTTCCCAATCTGTCACTGTTTTCAATAAACCCGCCCGAAATTCGGCATAGTCCGATTCGGCATTGCGGTCCTTCAAAAACTTCTCCAGTTTCTTTGCCGCCTGCTCCGTTTCCTTACGGAAATCCGCGTTATCCGGTACAAAAGACAGCTGCGCATCGTCTGCGTCCAGGATCTCCAGGCGCATCCGAAACGTGGGATGCGAGGCGTTGCGGGCGATGATTTCCTTCCCGCACAGTTCGCGGTAAAAAGGAGCTCGCTCATGCATGGCCTGACGGATCGCATCGGTCCCGCCGATGACGAGCTCATGGAGCCTTTCGTCCAAGGTCTCCGCGGTGGGCCGGGACTGGCTCTGACTTTCCCAGGCGTAGAGCTCGGCATATTTGAGCTTCATAAGGGCGGAGGCGGCGACCTCAGCGCTGCCGTGCTCAGCCATGGCGCGGTCTGCCTGCGTCTCTTCTCCGATCGTCGCCGCGAAGCGATAAAGGTTCATTTGCAGGTCATACTGCTCATCCAGCCAGACAAACAGCGGCGCACGCAGCTTGATCAGAATACCGCAGCGGCTTTCATTTGACAGCCAGAAGTAGAATCGGTTTTCCTTCTGGAGCTCCGCTCCGTGGATATGCGCAAATTCATGCAGCAGGATGTGATATACTTCGTCCTCCGTGAAGAGTGCGAGCAAACCGGTTCCCAGCATGACCGAATACTCGTCCCCGATCTCTGCGATGCCGGCATTGACCTCCGGCGTCAGACCGATATGGATATTCCCGGTTTTCCCCATCTCTCGGGCTGCCCTTCGGCAGACTTCGTACAGCTCCGGGTATTCTTCTTCCGAGATATAGCAGCCGTTGTCATTGAAATAGGTCCTGGGCGGTGCAAAACGCAGGCGCATCATACCGGAAGCCGCCGGATAAACGCTCACGAACAACAGCGCGGTGAGCAGCTCGCCGTTTGCGCAAAAGCCGATCAGAAAGGCGTCTCCCAGCCCCAGAATAACCAGAAACAGCGCATAGATACCGGCAGCGATGCGGATCGCGCGAAGCAGACGCAGCTTGTTTTCGGCAACCCGCATCGCCTGCTCCCGATGGGACAGCGCCCATTGATTGAGCTCGGCCACAGGCATCCGCTCCAAACGTTTCTTCACTGTATGGAGCAGCAGAAGGTTTGTCAGGATCAGCAAAAAGGGCAGCAGAAGGCCCGCGGCCAGCAAGGGGGCCAAGGCCCTTTTCGCTTCCGCCGCAGCGCCTTTTCCGCAGATGATCCCCGTGATCTCCGCGCCGACGCACAGGACGGCGGCGATCGCAGCCAGAAGGTTCACCCGCCTGTTCGCGGTCTTCTCGGTGTCGCTCATCGGCCTGGTGTTTTGGCCGGAGATCCCGCTGTCTGGAAGCGCTCCACTCTTCGGCAGCTTCAGCCAGCGAACCAGACAGACCGCGGAAAACACCGCTGTAGCGATCTCAACAGCGATAAACGCGCCCATGATCTGTTTGTCTGCCGGCGTAAATTCACTGATTTCCCGGTCACCCGTCAGCCAAACAGTCATGAAGATCCATACAAACATCAAAATCCAACCGCCGATCGAAAGCAGCAGATAGCTTTTTGATTTCTTTTCCATCGTGCCAACCTCCTGTCGCATTTTGCATTGTAACACAAGACCGGGCTCTTTTCCATATCGTTCCACAGCAATCCTCTCCGTCGATCCGTTCTTTTCTGCTTTTTCATTGACTCCGCCCGGCGAAAATGATACGATAATTACAACAATAATCATACGAGGTGAGTCTTATGAAGTTCAAACAGGCTCTTGCTCTGATGCTCTCCGTGCTGATGCTGCTCGCCCTGCTGGCAGGCTGCGGCGAGCAGCCGGCCCAGAACGCAGCGCCCACCGAGGAAGCCCAGCCCGCCGCCGAAGCAAGACCCGCAGAAGCGGCCGCTCCGGCAGCGGATGAATACACGCTCCCGCGTGAAGACGGCACCCGGCAGCTGACGCTCTACTGGAACCAAGCGAGCGGCAAGTATGACAACTGCGACGTGTGGGTCTGGTTCCCCGGTGCGGACGGGCACGGCGAGCGCTTCCACGAATGCCCCTACGGCGCAAAGATCGTCCTCAACGTGCCGCAGGATGTGAGCGAGGTCGGCTTCATCGTGCGCCGCGACTGCTCCGATCCCGGCGGCAGCTCCTGGGGCGAAGCCACCAAAGATTACGATGAGGACCGCTTTGCGGTCCTGACCGGGGACGAGACGGTGATCTATCTCAAATCCGGCGATAAAATGCAGTATGTCAGCGAGGACGGTGGAAAAACCTTGACTCCGATCCGGCTCTTCCCCATGGCTGGGATCCTCTCCCCCACGGAAATCCAGTATTTCATCAGCCCGGCCAAGCGTATCGCCTCCCTCGACGAGGTGAAGGTGCTCTGCGGCGGCGAAGCCGTTGAGGTCTCCTCTCTCAGCAGCCTGAACAACGAGGTCGTTACCGGCGTCATCACTCTGGCCGAGCCCCTCGATCTCAGCAAGGCCTATACGGTGGAGATCGAAGGCTACGGCGTCCGTGCGGCGGTACCGACCGGCCTCTTTGACAGTCCGGAATTCATCAGTCAATACGTCTATAACGGCGACGATCTGGGCGCTGTCATCCATGGTGACAAAACCGTCTTTAAGGTCTGGGCGCCGACGGCGAGCGCCGTGGTGCTGAACCTCTTCACCGAGGGCAAGGGCGGCGAAGCCTACGCGCAGATCCCGATGACCCTGGGCGACAAGGGCGTTTGGTCTGCCGAGGCCGACTGCGGCGACGGCACCTACTACACCTACAGCGTCACGACTTCTCTCGGCACACAGGAGGCCGTCGACCCCTACGCCCGCTCCGCCGGCGTCAACGGCAACCGCGGCATGGTGATCGACCTGGCCGCGACCGATCCGCACGGCTTCCGCGAGGGCGAGTATTACCAGGGGATCGACTCCTACGAGCAGGCAGTCATCTGGGAAGTGCACGTGCGCGACTTCTCCAACCGGATCGAAGACAGCGCATATCCCGGCAAATACCTCGCCTTCACGGAGACCGGGCTGCAGAACCGCAGCGGCGTTTCCGTCGGCGTGGATTATCTCAAGGAGCTCGGCGTCACCCACGTCCACCTGCAGCCGGTCTACGACTACGCCACCGTGGACGAGAGCTCGGACGCGCCTCAGTTCAACTGGGGCTATGACCCGAAGAACTATAACGTGCCCGAGGGCAGCTACTCGACCGATCCCTATCACGGCGAGGTACGTGTCAACGAGTTCAAGCAGATGGTGCAGAGCCTGCACGAAAACGGCATGGGCGTGGTGATGGACGTCGTCTACAACCACACCTACTCCCTTGACTCCAACCTCAACCGCATCGTCCCCTATTACTATTACCGCTTCACCGCCGACGGCGCGCCCTCCAACGGCAGCGGCTGCGGCAACGAGACGGCCTCCGACCGCGCGATGTTCCGCAAATACATGGTCGATTCCATCTGCTACTGGGCGAGCGAATATATGGTCGACGGCTTCCGCTTTGACCTGATGGCGCTGCACGACGTGGAGACCATGCAGGCCATCGAAAGCGCCCTGCACGCGATCAACCCCAAGGCCATCATCTACGGCGAGGGCTGGACCGGCGGCACAAGCGCGCTTAACCCGAGCTTCCAGGCGACCCAGGCCAACATCCGCCAGGTCAAGGCGACGAACGGCGGCATCGGCGCGGTGGCCGTCTTCAACGACGCGATCCGCGACGGTCTGAAGGGCAGCGTGTTCGACAGCAAGGATCCCGGCTACATCAACGGCAAGGCCGGCAAGCTGACCTCGGGCAAGGTGATCTTCGGCCTGCAGGGCGGCGTGAAAGCCACCGGCGCCAGCTGGAGCGTCGATAAGGCCATGGTCATCAACTATATGTCCTCCCACGACAACAACACCCTTTGGGATAAGCTCCAGATGACCTGTCCGAACGCGAGCCCCGAGGAGCTGCAGGCCATGAACCGTCTGGGCGCTGGTATCGTGATGATCAGCAAGGGCACGCCCTTCTTCCTCGCCGGCGAGGAGATGCTGCGCTCGAAGCAGGGCGACGAAAACAGCTACGCCTCCTCCGACGAGATCAACAACATCGACTGGAGCGTTCTGAATCCCGACAGTGCCGCCTGGAACATGATGGAATACTACAAGGCGCTGATCGCCATGCGCAAGGATAACGCCTTCCTGACCGGCTCTGACGTCAAGGCCGAGCTGCTTGACGACAACGTCATCCACGTCACTTACATCTACCACGGCAAGGAAACCGCTCATGCCTTCATCAACCCCAACGGCAGCGCGATGAACTTCACTCTCCCGGACGGCAGCTGGACGCTTCTGATGAACGGCGACGAGATTTTCCCCGAGGGCGGCGAGACCCTCAGCGGTGAAGTGAGCGTTCCGGCCATGGGCATTCTGCTCGTCCGGAAGTAAGCCATGAGCGCGCGAAACAGAGAGCTGGCCGTCTTTGTGACAGACCAGCTGGACGGCCTGAACGTCCGCGCCATGCCGATGATGGGCGGCTACCTGTTCTATATCGAAGGCCGGATCTTCGGCGGGCTCTATGATTCGGAGGAGCTGCTGGTGAAGCTGACTCCGGCCAGCCGCCGTGCGCTGCCGGACGAAACACCGGTGGTCCCCTATGAGGGCTCGAAGCAGCTGATGCTCCCCTGTCCGCTCCTGGAAGATCGCGAGGCCTTCCGTCAGCTCGTTCTGGACATGCTCCCGGAGCTTCCAGAGCCGAAAAAGAAACGCATATGATAAATCGCCCTTTCGGCCGCAGCCGAAAGGGCGATTTCTTATGATGCGAAAAACATTTCGATGTATTCTTCCAGACTCAGATCCAACTCGTGGATCTGTTCTGCCGCTTCCCGGCCCACATAACGGTAGTGCCAGGGGCGGAAATCCTTACCGGTGATCTCGGTTTTATTTTCCGGATATCGCAGGATGAAGCCGTAGCGCCAGGAATGCTCCTGCAGCCAGCGCAGCGTCGGCGTGTCAACCTGCTGCGATCGTTCCGCTTCGCTGTCCTGCTCCAGGATATCCACGGCAAGTCCCAGCTGATGCTCGCTGCAGCCCGGCTCCTCGGTCTGACGCTGCAGGCGCATCTCCGCCTGCTCCCGGCTCAGTCCTCCCTGGACCAAAGCATCCAGCGCCTCCTCCCAGGCGCGCTCCTGCGCGCCCCAGGTGCGAAAGCTCGCCGCAAGCACCGGTTTCCCGCCGGCGCGGCGGCAGGCCTCCATCATGGCCTCCAGATCGTCCACGCAGCGGGAATCGACCATCTGTCCCTCGCCCAGCAGCGTAAATTCCACGTTATAATCGTCTTCCACCGGATGCTCCCGGTCGACCAGCGTCAGCAGCTTCGTCTTTTCCTTGTCCTGCACCCATTGCCGCAGCCTGGTGCCCAGGAAAAGCAGACTCAACGCGACCAGAAGGATCACAGTCAGAAGAATCCAGAGTTTCTTTTTTGCCCGAGGCCGCCTTGTCTGAACCCCGTCCACAGGCATCCCTCCGATCTTCTGCAATCACATTCTTCAATCACGCTGTCAAGTATACTGCATTTTGATTGGATTTTGTATCCTTTCGGTGAATTCTTAATAAAATTAAGTCAAATTTTCAGAATATTAAGATTTTTCCTCAAAAGGGAAAAACCACCAGTCCCAGGTGCTCCAGCAGGATCTTCACGCCGATCAGGATCAGGATCACACCGCCGGCCAGCTCCGCGCCCGATTTGAATCGCGCGCCGAACACGCTGCCGATCCGAATGCCGAACGCCGAGAGCAGAAAGGTCGTCACGCCGATCAACCCGGCCGCCGGCAGGATGCTGACCTGCAGAAAGGCGAAGGTCACGCCGACCGCCAGCGCATCGATGCTTGTGGCGACGGCCAGCAGCAGCATCGTCCGGAAGCCGAAGTCGTCGTTCAGTTCCTCCGCCCCGCTGCGTGATTCGCGGATCATGCTCAGACCGATGACCGTCAGCAGGCCGAAGGCGATCCAGTGGTCGACGCTCTGGATCAGATGCTCAAAGCGTACGCCGAGCAGCCAGCCGAGCACCGGCATCAGAAACTGAAAGCCGCCGAAATACAGCCCGGCCAGCAGCAGATGCCGAAGCTGCACTTTCCGCACGCTCAGTCCTTTGCACACAGACACGGCAAAGGCGTCCATGCTCAGGCCGACGGCGATCAACAAGAGCTCTACAAATCCCATGTCTCTCTTTCCCCCCAAAACGCAGTTACTGTACTGCATGCGCACGGAAAAGTCAAGCGAAAGACCTCATGTGTCGATAAAACTATATTATTTAATTTACATAATCTTGTTTACATATTATTGTATACATAAAAATCCCCGCTCTGGTGTCAGAGCGGGGATCGATGGATTATGCAAGGATGGTCTGGGTGGCCTCATCCTCATACTGGCGGGTGTAGAGCTGCTTGTAATAGCCGTCCAGCGCCAGCAGTTCGCGGTGGGTGCCGCGCTCCACGATCCTGCCGTTTTTGACGACCAGGATGCAGTCGGCGTTCTGTACGGTGGACAGACGGTGCGCGATGACGATGGAGGTACGGCCGTGGACGATGGTGTCGATGGCGTGCTGGATCTTCTGCTCGGTCATCGTATCGACCGAGCTGGTGGCCTCGTCGAGCACCAGGATCTTCGGGTCGGCCAGGATGGCGCGGGCAAAGCTGATCAGCTGCTTTTCGCCGGTGGACAGCAGGTCGCCGCCTTCCCCCACGTCGGTATCCAGGCCCTTTTCCAGCCGCTGCACGACCTCGGTGGCGGAAACGAGCTCCAGCGCCCGCGCGATCTGCTCTTCCGTGGCGTCCGGGTTGCCGTAGAGCAGGTTTTCCCGCACGGTGCCGGAGAAAAGGTGCGGCGTCTGCAGCACGTAGCCGATGGCGGAGTGCAGCCAGAGCTGGCTGCGCTCGCGCGCGTCCCGCCCGTCGATCAGCAC
>CAMNOV010000068.1 GCA_946547105.1 uncultured Clostridia bacterium
GATTCGAATCATGTCCGCACATGCCGGTGGCATGTGCATGAGCCAGTGCGCACACTGGCGAATACCTTTATTCCGTTTTCCCGTCCCTCGCAAGGGAAAACGGAATGCAAGCGAATCCCTCCGTCTCCACTGTTTTGGAGAAGCCCGGTATCAGACTTCCATTTTTTCATGCCATACGGTTTCGCTTTTGCAGAAAGGAAGCCTCTTCACAATGTAATTACAGCGTATTGACAAACCGGCCTTGACGGGCTATAATATCGCCAAGGAGTTGATGAACATGGAGCAGAGCCTTAATATTGTAACCGCCCCCAAGACAGCCACCTTTCAAATGCGGATCAATCCCGAAGTAAAGCGCCGCGTGGAAGCGGTCTATGCAAGCCAGGGTCTTTCTTTTACCGATGCTGTCAATATCTTCATTCAGCAATCCCTCAATGACAACGGATTGCCGTTTCTGGCCTCCCCCGAAAATGCTGAATTCATGAGAGCAAAAGCAATGCGCCGCCTTCTGGATGAGACACAGAAGGGCTGGGATTCTGCAGAAAAGGAAGGCTGGCTGACGCTTGACGAGGTATCGTCACAGCTCGGGTCAGAGAATGAATAAGGTCTTCATATCCCCGGAGGCTGCGAGAGACTTATCACAGATCAAGCAGTATATTTCCACGGAACTGAAAAACCGGAGCGCCGCAAACAGAATCGTCGGCTGCATGATGAAAGATCTGCGTGAACTGGAGCGATATCCGGAACAGGGGCCGTCCATTGAAGCCCTCACCGGATTTCAGACAGAGCTGCGGATGCTCTTATGCGGGAAACATATAGCTCTGTACAATATTGAAAATGAAACCGTATTCGTTGCCAGAATCATAGATTCCCGTCAGGATTATCTGCGGGTATTGTTCGGAGAAGATTATCCGGGCTGAAACAAGGCTGTCCCACTATCAATAAAAAACTACGCAAAGCAACTGTTAAATTCATACGCCTGAAAAATACCTCCCTCACTAAAACATAATTCCAGACATACGAAAGGAGAAACAAAATGAAAAAAACGCTTTGCCTGCTGCTCGCCCTGGCGATGCTGCTGGCGCTGGCCGCCTGCGGCGGCGCAGCTCCCGCACCCGAGGCCGAACAGGAGCCGGAAGTCAAGGAATGGACGCGCTCCGGCTATTTTACCGATGAAAACGACAACATGCTCTCCGTCACCTGGATGGGCGACGTGGACGAGCCGGGCTGGTATGTCGGCGTTATGATCGGCGAGCTCATGACCGGCGGCATGCTGCCGCAGGAGGGCAACAGCCTCCACGGCGATCTGAACGCCTGGGACGAGAGCGCCGAGCCTCTGATCGCCACCGTCACGGAAGAGGGCGAGGACGGCCTGCAGCTTGTCTTTGAGGGCGGCGAGACCTACCATTTCAAGGAGATGGATCTGCCCGAAGCCAAGATCTTCACCACGATCAACGTCGAGGGTGACGGTGCCATTGCATACGCCGAGGGCGAACAGACTCCCGAGATCGATCCCGAGTATCCCTTCCAGTCCGCCGTCATCAACCTGGCTGAGCCGACCACCCATACAGTCGTCGCCTGGCCCCGCACGGGCAATCTGTTCGTGAAATGGACGAAGAACGGCGAAGATTTCTCCACCGAGCCCCAGTTCACCGCGCTCTTCGATGAAAGCGCGGACTATGTGGCCGTGTTTGAGCCGGATCCCGACTGGGTCAACCCGCTTGAGGCCTATGCCGGCGACTATCAGTGCGACAGGGCCGTCGCCCATGTGGAAACGATGGGCAACGAGGACCTGCTGATCACCGTCGAATGGGGCAGCAGCGCCTGGGAGATGGCCCGCTGGTATATCTACGGCCGCCCGGATCCGGACACGATGAGCTTCCAGTACACCGGGTGCTCCAAGTCGATCGTCACTGCCAGCCAGGACGGCAGCGAAGAGACCTCCGTTCCCGAGTATGAGGACGGCACCGGCACGATCACCCTCCACGAGGACGGCAGCTTCACCTGGCACGAGGACCAGTCCGAGAGCGGCGAAGATCTGACCTTCGAGCCGCTGCCCAGGGAGGAGCGCGCCGGCTTTGAGGGTCTCTGGGCCGAGGAGATCGCCGGCCGCTGCACGGCCGAGTTCGTCTACGCCGGCGAGGGCAGCATGGACGTGAAGATCAACTGGTCCGGCTCCGCGGCGGAGGTCGCCTGCTGGGAGATGACCGCCAACGTGGAACGCGACGATATCATGGGCTACAGCGACGGACACGCCTGGACCGAGACCTATGCCGAGGACGGCAGCTTCACGGTCTCCGACGAGGCCTTTGACCAGACCGGCCGCTTCTTCCTCGAAGAGGGCAAGCTCCACTGGGTCAACGACGTGACCGGCGAGGAGCTCGTGTTCATCCCCGTGTGATTTCAAATCAAAGAAAAGACCCATCCCGAAGGATGGGTCTTTTTCTTTTCGGAAAACTGCCCGCTTTCAAGCCTTCCCCTTGAGGGGAAGGTGGCCGAGCAAAGCGAGGCCGGATGAGGTGGTAATGCTGAATGCCTTGTTTCTTGCTCAAAGCCAGCGGACCGCGCCGGTCTCCACGTCGTACACCGCGCCGAGGATCTCCAGATCGTCGGCGGCGATCTCCGGGTGCTCGCCGAATTCTTTTTGCAGCAGCGCCACGCCGTGTTCGACGTTCCGTTCGCAGGCGCGCAGCGCGTCCCGCTCCTCCCCCACGGCCAGCAGGATCTCGTCGGTGATGGTTTTGATAAAGCCGTCGCCGCCGCCCGACAGGGCCGCGGACACGGCGCCGCAGCGCGTGTGCCCCAGCATCACGATCGTTTTGCAGCCGAGGTGACCGGCGGCGTATTCGATGCTGCCCAGCTGGTGCCGGTCGAGCACGTTCCCGGCCACGCGGATGACGAACAGCTCGCCCAGCCCCGTGCCGAAGATCTGCTCCGGGATCACGCGGGAATCCGAACAGGCGATCACGATGGCATAGGGCCGCTGGCCATTTTGGGCCGTCTCGCGGCGCCTGTCCGCCGTCTCCTCCCCAGCGTTCTGCCAGCGGAGATTGCCGCGCAGCAGGCGCTCTCGGATACTGATTGCATCCATGTCGCATCCCTCCCGCCTCTATTTTAGCGGCGCTGCCGCCGCCTGTCAACGCGCTTTTGCACAGCCGCCGCCTTGCGCAGCCCTTTGCGTCATGCTATAATCAAATCACAATTGGGAAACATATGTTATTATGTCAACTATATTATGTCAATGGAGTGCGGGATGAAGACTGGGAAAACAAGCTGGCGGCGGGACCTCTTCCTGTGGGGAAGTCTGGCGCTGGTGCTGCTGATCATGGGCGTCATTTTCTCGTTTTCCGCCCAGTCCGCCGTCCAGTCGGGCGGCAGCAGCGGCCGCATCGTCTCCGCGCTGATCCGCCGGCTGCATCCGGATTACGGCGCGCTCTCGCCGGAGCGGCAATATGAGCTGTATGTCCGCCTGGACTTCATCGTGCGGAAAACGGCGCATCTGCTGGAATACGCCGCGCTGGGCTTTGCGCTGCGCCTGCATCTGCAGGCCGTCTCGCGCTATACCCCGGTCCGGCGGCCGCAGCTGCTCGCCTGGGGGATCGGCACGCTCTACGCCGCCTCGGACGAGCTGCACCAGCTCTTCAGCGCCGGCCGCGCGCCGCGGCTGGCCGACGTCGGGATCGACAGCCTGGGCGTGATCCTGGGCGTGCTCTTCCTGCTTCTCTGCGCACGGATCATCCATAATTTACGCAACCGTAATATGTAAATTATTATATGTAAACTACATTATGTAAATTAACAGCTCCGGTCTGGATCAGACCGGAGCTGTTGTATTCTCTGTGATTCAGGAGAGGAAGCCGTTGATGATCTGCTCTTCGGCCTCCTGCTCGGTCAGGCCCAGGGTCATCAGCTTGATCAGCTGCTCCCCGGCGATCTTGCCGATGGCGGCCTCATGCACCAGCGCCGCGTCCACGTGGTTGGCCTCCAGGCCGGGCACGGCGAGGATGCGCCCCTCGTCCATGATGATCGAGTCGCATTCGGTGTGGCCGCTGCAGGGCGCGCTGCCGACGATCTTGGCGTCGAACTTCTGGAAGGAGCGGTCGCGCGCGACCGAACGGGACACGACGTCCGCGCTCGAACCCTCCCCGTTGAGATGAACGACGTAAACGCTGATCGCGCGCTGGTCGCCGTGGGTCATCAGGCGCTCGCGCACGACGAGCTTGGCGCCCGCGGCGAGCTCCGCCGTGGTGGTGCGGGTCGTGTCGTCCACGCCCTTGATCTGCACCATTTCCATCTCGGCCGTGCTGTTTTCCTCCATATAGACCTCGGTGCCGGGATTGAGGATGCGCTTGCCGCTGCCGTCGCCGGAACCGTAGTGCTTCTCCACGTAGCGGATCTTCGCGCCCTTGCCGACGTAAAAGCGGTGGATGCCGTCGTGCTCGGCGTCCTTGGGGCCGCAGTTGTCGATGCCGCAGCCGGCGACGATGGTCACGTCGGCGTTCTCGCCGATATAGAAGTCGTTGTACACGACCTCCTTCAGTCCGGTCTTGGTCAGCACGACGGGGATATGCACGCTCTCGTTTTTGGTGTTCGGGGCGATATGGATGTCGATCCCCTTGCCCTCGGCCTTCGGAACGATCTCGATGTTGGCGGTGGAGGCGCGCGCCGCACTCTCGCCGTTGGCGCGGATATTGAAGGCGCCCTCGGGCACGCCGTGCAGGTCGGCGATCTCCATCAGAAGCCGCTTCTGGATGCTGTCCAGTTCTTTCATGCCTACACCTCCTCAGACCGCGCCGCGGCAGACCTGCCGCGCGGCGCCGCTGCTCAGAAGCTCCGGCAGGATCTCGTCCCGGTTGCCCTGCTTCTGGATCTTTCCGCCCACAAGCACCACGATCTCATCGGCGATGTTCAAGATGCGCTCCTGGTGGGAGATGATGACGATGGAGCTGTCGCGGATATTTTTGCGCATGTTCTGGAAGACCTCGATCAGGTTCTGGAAGCTCCAGAGGTCGATGCCGGCCTCCGGCTCGTCAAAGACGGAGAGGCGGCTGCCGCGGGCCAGCACGGTGGCGATCTCGATGCGCTTGAGCTCGCCGCCGGAGAGGCTGGCGTTCACCTCACGGTCGATGTAATCGCGCGCGCAGAGGCCGACGGCGGACAGGTAGCTGCAGGCCTCGCCCGTGCTGATCTTCTTCCCTGCCGCCAGGCGCACCAGATCGCGCACCTTGATGCCCTTGAAGCGCACCGGCTGCTGGAAAGCGTAGGCGATGCCCGCGCGGGCACGCTCGGTGACGCCGAGCTCGGTGATATCCTCGCCGTCGAGCAGGATGCGCCCCTCCGTGGGCTTTTCGATACCGGCGATGATGCGGGCGGTGGTGCTCTTGCCGCCGCCGTTGGGGCCGGTGATGACGATCAGCTTGCCGTTGGGGATGAGCAGGTTGATATCCTCCAGGATTTCCTTATCCTGGCCCTCCGTGTCGACACGGAAGCTCAGATGCTGCAGTTCCAGCATGATTGGTACCTCGTTTCTTCAGTCCTGGCGTTCGCCGTTGCCGTAGATCTCGCAGAAGCGCGCGGAGAAGGAAGGCGGCTGTCCGGCGGCGGAGAGATGGGAGATATCGCCGGCCGCGGCCGTGCGGAAGATCGCAATGCCGGGGCGTCGCTCCTCGCTGTTGATGACGGTGACGGAAGTCGGCGCCATGGCCATACCCTGCCACAGCACCATCGGCGAGCAGTTCATCAGATGGCTCATCAGCACGCAGCTGAGGCCGAAGTGGCTGAAAAAGGCCAGTGTGTCGGTGTTCGGCCGCTCGGCGCGGTACCACAGCCCGTCGCGCACGTAGCCGTTCTCCGCCAGCACCCGGTCGAACTCGGCGCAGACCCGGTCGTAGGCCTCGCGCACCTCAGAGTGGGCAAAGACCTCGTTTTCCTGCCAGCGGAAGGGGTCGAGCAAAATCGGATCGGCCAGCCAGTCCTGCGGCAGCCAGTCCCAGGGGATGTGATAGAGCTCGCCGCCCTTGTCCGGGCGCGCGCAGGGTATCTGGAATTCGCGCAGCCAGTCGCAGCAAACCGCCTCGCGTCCGGTTTTCTGCAGCGTCGGCGCGGCGGTGGCCATCGCGCGGCCCATCGTGGAGACGTAGAATTCCCTGATCGGCAGCGGCGCGATGCGCCCGGCGAGCAGCTCGGCTTCTTTTTGTCCGGTCGGGGTCAGGCAATCGTTTTCATAGTCCGGGTCGCCATGCCGGATCAGCAGCAGCTTCATGCGGTCAATTCCTTCCATTCATTGTTTCTCCGCCATCATACCACAGCCGCCCCGCATCGTCAAATCCCGCGCCGAAAAATCTGCGCCGCGGCCCGCTTGACCTTTCCTTTCGCTTCGGGTATACTGTATATGGGTTATTATGTTTTGATCGGATAAAGCCTTTTATCCGTTTCTGACGATAAGGATGGTACCGCATGAGACAAAGGATTTCCCTGACCGCTCTGCTCCTTTGCCTGCTGATGCTGACGAGCCTTCTGCCCGCGGCGGCCTTTGCCGACGACGATACAATCGAGATCGTCGACGAGCTCACGGACGACACGCTGATCTCGGAGGCCGAGCTCGACGGCGAGCTGATCGAGCTGCCCGGCGGGCCGGAGGCCTGGCGCTGCCCGGAGGATGAGCTGCGCCCCTTCACCGGCGAGTACGGCTGGCTGCAGCTGGAGCTGGACCGGCCGCTGCTGGAGCAGGTCGGGCATCAGCGCGGCGGACAGGCCTGCGCCTGCTACGCGCTGGCCTACTGCCGCACGCTGCTGGACGGCCGGGCGCAGCCCTACAGTGATTTTAACCTCGGCACCGATGAAAACGACGCCTGGTGCGCCTGGTATTACGGCGACTATGAAAGCCTGAACTTCACCGAGGCTTACGAGGTCTATGAGCGCATGGTCGAGGAGCTGAGCGCCGGCAAGCCGATCGTGATCCTCGTCAACGGCAGCCGCACACAGCAGCATTACGTGGCGATCGTCGGCTTTGAAAACGCAAGGCCCGGCGAGCCGCTGAGCGCCAACAACTTCCTGATGCTCGACCCCGTAGCGGCGAGCTTCGAGCCGCAGAACCTGGGCGAGGCCGAGCTGGATCTGAAAAAGCAGAGCAACGGCGTCTATCAGCTGGTCGTCGACCGCTCGCAGGCCGTGCTCCCGCTCGAGGCACACAAGTCCTCTTACCTCAGCGCCTGCCGCGTCCTGCCCGATACCCGCAGCGTCCAAACGACGCGTCCGGCTCTGCTCAAGTCGCTGCCCTGCGGCTCGTCCGCCGACGCGGATTCCTCGCTGGTCGCCGTTCTGGCCGAGGGCGAGCGCTTTCAGACGAGCGCCCTGGTGCAGAACCGGCGCGGAGAATACTGGTACCGCGGCGTGACCGAAAGCGGCCTGGTGGGCTATGTTTTCGCCGCCAGCTGCACCCAGGGCAGCCCTCTCTACCCCGGGCTGAGCCTTTCTGAGGTCAGGATGCCGCGGCAGCTGAGCTGCGGCGAGGCCTTCGCCATCGGCGGCCGGCTGGTCGCCGGGGGCGCTGCGTTTCAGTCGATCACGCTTGAGATCTACGCGGACGGAGAGCCCTTTGACGCGCCGCTTCTGCGCGCGACGCTGCCGGGCGAGCGCGGCTTCTGCCTGCTGGAGGACAGCGCGCTGGCTGAAGCCCTGCCCTTTGAGACGCTGGCGGAGGGCAGCTACTGTCTGATCCTCACCGCCGCCGTCTCGCAGCTCTGCAGCACCGACGGGATAAGCCTGCAGCAGGAGGAGCAGGATCTGCTGCTCCGCATCCAGCGCTTCACCGTTGAGGCGGAGCCCTCCGCCGTCGACGATCTCCTTTGAAAACGCTTCCGAACCTTCATCAACAAAAGCCGGGATCCTTGTGGATCCCGGCTTTTGCACACCCGAAAAGCGGCCTGGCAAGAATTGACGCAGACGGCATCTTGTGCTATAGTAGTGGTATCTTTTAGGAAAGAGGTTCGATGCACCATGTCCAATATCGATCTGAGCAAATACGGCATTACCGGCACAACCGAGATCATCCACAACCCCAGCTACGATCTGCTGTTTCACGATGAAATGGATCCCAGCCTGGAGGGCTTTGACAAGGGTGTGCTGACGGAGCTCGGCGCCGTCAACGTCATGACGGGCGTATATACCGGCCGTTCCCCCAAGGACAAATATATCGTCATGGACGATACCTCCCGCGACACCGTGTGGTGGACGAGCGAGGGTTACAAGAACGACAACCATCCCATGACCCAGGAGACCTGGGAAGTGGTCAGAAAGCTGGCCAAGGACGAGCTGTGCAATAAGAAGCTCTACGTGGTCGACGCCTTCTGCGGCGCCAACAAGGACACCCGCATGGCCATCCGCTTCATCATGGAGGTCG
>CAMNOV010000069.1 GCA_946547105.1 uncultured Clostridia bacterium
GCTTTGCCGGCAACACCGCCACCAACGCCACCAAACCCGCCACCCTCGAGACCGGCGCCGAGATCAAGGTTCCCCTGTTCATCGACCGCGGCGAGATCATCCGCGTCGACACCCGCACCGGCGAATACCTCAGCAGAGCCTGACATCATCATCAGCCGCCAAACCGGAACGCAGCGCCTCTGGCGCGGACGAAAGGAGTTGCTCTGAATGACGATCGTGGAAAAAGCCGCTTACCTGAAGGGATTGACCGAAGGCCTCGGCATCACGCCCGAGACGAAAGACGGAAAGCTCTGGGCCGCGCTGCAGGATCTGCTGTCCGATATGGCGCATGAGATCGAAGATCTGCAGTCGGCGCAGCTGGACATGGCCGACGCGCTGGACGAGCTGACCGACGAGGTGACCCTGCTGCAGGACTGCTGCAGCGACCCCGACCTGCTGCCATCGGACGAGGATGACGACGAAGAGGACGAAGAAGAGGAAGATGAGGAGGAAGACTCCTCCTTCGACGAGATTCTGTACGACGTCACCTGCCCCGTCTGCGGCGAGGAAATCACCCTGGACGAGAACATGCTGGCCCAGGGCTCGATCGACTGCCCGCACTGCGGCGAGGCGCTCGAGTTCGAGATGGGCGAGGACGAGGAATCCGACGATCTCTGATCCGGACAAGCGAATTGACAGCATCCTCTGTCTGCTGACAGGGGATGCTCTTTTTCTGCCTGTAAGCGGTTTGTTCCTTGACGGACGCGGCGCCCTGCGGTAAACTGAGAGCCATGACGAAACCGATCGAAACCGGGAGGGCAGAATGATGAAACATGGTCTGCGGGCGCTTGCTCTGCTTCTGTGCGTGCTGCTGCTGAGCGGCTGCACCTGGCCGGAGGTCGTGCCCTGGGCGCGGGAAGAGGAAGCGGCGGAGGAGAGCAGCACGCGCAGCGGCAGCTTCGGCATCTATATGACCTGGACACTGACGGACGAGCACACCCTGCACATTGCCGGACGCGGCGTGATCCCCGATTACTGGGGCGACACCACCAAGACGCCCAACTGGCCCGCCTGGCACGAGTTTCGCGACACGGTGACCACGCTGGTGGTGGAAGAGGGCGTTTCCGTCATCGGCAGCCGCGCCTTTACCGGTTTTAACAAGCTGACGAACGTGATGCTGCCCGAGAATCTGCTGGAGATCGGCGCCAGCGCCTTTGAAAACTGCGAGAGCCTGGCCGAGATCGTGATCCCCGACAGCGTGCACAGCATCGGCAAGCAGTGCTTCGCCGGCTGCGGGCTGCAGGCTGTAGCGATCTCCCCCTTTGTTGAGCAGATCGGCGACAAGGCCTTCGACCGCTGCGACCGGCTGCTGGAGATCCAGGTGGATCCCGACAACCCGGCCTACGCCTCCCAGGACGGGGCGCTGTTTACGAAGGATCTGACGCGGCTGCTGTGCCTGCCGGGCGGCAAGACCGGCGCCTACCGGCTGCCCGACAGCGTGATTCTGGTCGCCGAGGGCGTTTTCGCCGGCTGTGAGCTGAGCGAGGTGCGCATCTCGGGCAACTTCAAGGTCGTCAGCAGCGGCATGTTTGCCGACTGCGGGCAGCTGACCGAGCTGTGGCTGGAGGAGGGTGTCACCACGATCGAGGATCGCGGGCTGACCAACTGCCCTGCCCTGCAGGCGGTACACATCCCGGCCAGCCTTTCGATCATCAACGGCAACGCCTTTGACCGCTGCCCCGCCCTGCGGGAGATCAGCGTGACGGACGGAAATCTGAAATTTTCTTCGCTGGACGGGGTGCTCTACAGCCTGGATCAGAAACGGCTGGTCCGCTGCCCGGCCGCCCGGGAGGGCGAATTTACCGTGCCCGCCGGGGTGGAGAGCATCGACCCGATGGCTTTTGAGGCCTGCGCGGGGCTGAGCGGACTTGGGCTGCCGCAGAGCCTGAAGGAGATCGGCGACGGCGCTTTTGAAGGCTGCACCGGGCTGAGCGGACTGGACTTCGGCCTGCAGCTGGAACGGATCGGCGCGGAGGCCTTCCGCGGCTGCACGGAGCTTCGCGCCGCGCGCATCCCGAACAGCGTCAAGGAGCTGGGCGAATCCGCCTTCTTCGGCTGCACGGCGCTGGAAAGCCTTTCGCTCGGCAGCGGCCTGGAGGCCGTGGGCGCGAGCGCCTTTGAGGGCTGCGCCGCGCTGCGCGAGCTGAGCTTCAACTATGGGGCCGCTTCCGTCGACCGGCGCGCCTTCTTCGGCTGCAGCTCGCTGGGGAGCATCGTGATCCCCACGAGCGTTTCCGTCATCGGGGAGAGCGCCTTTGAGGGCTGCACCGCGCTCAGCCGCGTCACCCTGCCCTCGGGGCTGCTGAACATCGACAGCCGCGCCTTTGCCGGCTGCACCGCCCTGCCCGAGATCCTGCTCCCCGGCACGATCGACACGGTCGGCTACGGCGCCTTTGAGGGCTGCACCGCGTTGGAGCGCGCAACGGTCTACGGCGGCGTGCGGGAGCTCGGCGGCCGGGTCTTTGCCGGGTGCAGCGCCCTGCCGAGCCTGAAGCTGCCGGAAACCGTGGAACAGCTGGGGCCGAACGCCCTGGAGGGCTGCACCGCGCTGCGGGAGCTGAGCCTTCCCTACGCGCTGACGGAGATCTACTACGGCTGCTTCCAGGACTGCAGCGCGCTGGAGAGCGTGAGCATCCCGGACGGCGTGGAGAGCATCGGCTTTGACGCCTTCTCCGGCTGCTCGGCGCTGGCCGCCGTGACGATCCCGGGCAGCGTAACGCGCATCGGCGAGGGCGCCTTCGCCGGCTGCGGCAGCCTGGCGCAGGTCCGCTTCGGCAGCAGCGAGGCGCAGTGGCAAACCGTGCGGATCGGCGAGAACAACGCCCCGCTGCTCGCGGCGGAAATGAGCTTTGCGGAATAAAACCGGACAGGAACAGTGATCGCCCGCTTTTGCGGGCGATCGTTTTGTCTTGTCTGCGTGCGAGGCGGCAGGGGGGAGAGTATCCCCCTGTCACCGCCAAAGGCGGGGACGGCCCCCCTTTTGGTGAGGGGGCCAATGGAGGGCGGGGGGCGGGCCGCCGAGGGCGTCGGCCCCTACGGTGATCATTCGGAGTTCGGAATGCGGGGAGAAAACCAGTCGCCGCGCTGCGGCGACAGCAAGCTTTGTTCGTCGCACGCTTCCCGCGCGTCGATATGCCCCCTTTTGAAATAGGGCACCATTGGAGGGCGAAGCCATAAACAAAACCGGATCGGGACAGTGTCCTGATCCGGTTTTTTCTTTTCTTTTTATCGGCCTGACAGGCAGAAGGGCAGCTCCATGCGGTGCGCTTCGAGCAGCTCCTTGTCCCGCAGGATCCCGTCCGCCGGGCCGTCGGCCACGATGCGGCCGCGGTCGAGCAGGATCACCCGCTCGCAGGTATCGAGGATCATGTCCAGGTCGTGCGAGGTGATGAGCTTGGTCTGCAGCAGGGTGCGGATCGTGTTGATCACGAGGCGGCGGTTGCAGGGGTCGAGCGCGGAGCTCGGCTCGTCCATCAAAATCACCTCCGGCTCCATGGCGAGGATCGTGGCGATGGCCGCCATGCGCTTTTCGCCGCCGGAGATGCGGTGGTTGTGGCGGTGCTTCAGTTCCTGCAGGCCGAGCTGCTCCAGCACCGCGTCCACGCGGCGCTCCGCCTCCTCCCGGCTCAGCCCGTAGTTGAGCGGCGCGAAGATCATGTCCTCATAGACCGTAGGCATGAACATCTGATTGTCGGAATTCTGCAGGACGAAGCCCAGCCTGCGCCGCACGGAGGAGAGGCTGGCCTTGTTGACCTCGATGCCGTCGACGATGATCTTCCCCTCGCCGGAAATCAGGCCGAGCAGCAGCTTCATCACCGTGGACTTGCCCGCGCCGTTGGCGCCGATCAGTCCCACGCTCTCGCCGCGCTCGATCCGGAACGAGAGATCCTCGATCACGGGCCGGTCCTTTTCATAGGAAAAGCTCACATGCTGAAATTCGATCATCCGTCTCACCTCACAAGCAATCGTCCGAGCAGCTCCGCGACGTTTACGAAGCGGAGCAGCAGGAAGGCTGCACAGCAGCCGAGCGTATAAAGCGCGTCGCGCAGGCCGAAGGGGCGGCCCGGCGCGTAGTGGAAATGCCCGTGATAGCCGCGCAGCAGCATGCTGTTATACAGCTCCTGCGCCCGGTCCATGCTGCGCAGCAGCAGCTGGCCGAGAAAGCTGCCCCAGGCGGATATGTGCACGCCCTTCTGCCCCGGCGCGCGCAGCTGGTAGGCCTCGGTCATGACGGCCAGTTCCTCCGTCATCACGCCCACGTAGCGATAGGTCAGCAGCAGGAGCGTGACCAGCATCGACGGCAGGCGGAGCTTTCGCAGCGCGGCGCAGAGGCTGTCGATCGGCGTGGTGGCGATCAGCAGGAAGGAGGCCATCAGGCACAGCACGCCCTTGAGCATCAGGCTCAGCATCGAAACGACGCCGCCGGACACCGGCACTGATCCGACCGTCAGCAGCGGCGCGCGGTCATAGAAGGGGTTGAAGAGGCCGACGGCCATCACCAGCGGCAGAACGATGCGCAGCTTGTAAAAGCAGGTGCGCACCGGGATGCCGCTGATCTGGAACAGCAGTACCGGAAACAGGAGCATCACGGCCATGCCGCTCAGATCGTACTTGTGGAAGGACACGACCGTGACGATATATGCAATTGTCGTCAGGAGCTTGGCCAGGGGGCTGAGGCGGTGGATCGGGGAATCCTGCGCCGCCAGATCGTCCATCTCGCCGAGCTCATGCAGGGCTTTGTCCATCTTGTTCATGGGGTGTTCCTTGCTCCGGAAACGCCGATCAGGGGCAGCTTTGCTGCCCCTGAAATTCGGCTGTTCAGGAAAATTATGCTTTTTTCTTTTTGCGGAAGAAGCCGCCGGCCAGGCAGATCAGCAGCGCCACGCCCGCCACCATGGCCGAGCCCACGACGCCGGCGACCGTGGTGCCCACGGGCGTATCGTTGTCGGCGAAGGCGTAGTCCGGCAGGAAGGAGGTCTTCTCCTGGATCGCGCCGGCCGTGTCGGCCACGGAGCTGGACACGCCGAAGTCCTCCTCGTCGAGGCCCATGTTCTCAGCATAGCCCTCCTCGGCATTGCCGAAGAGCGCCCACTCCAGACCGTCGGGATTGGAAGAGGCCAGCAGGCTCAGCCCGCCGCCGACCAGCAGCGCCACGACGGCGAGGATCGCGACGACGGCCTTCAGGGAGCGCCTGGCCGGCAGGGTCTGTCCCTCCGCGTCCAGCTCGCGCAGCAGCTCGGGCCGGGACTCGAACACAAACACGAGCACCGCGGCGGTGATGAGGCCCTCGACGAGGCCGATCGCCAGGTGGATGGGCTGCATCAGCGCGACGAAGGCGCCGAAGGGCAGCTCGGTGATGCCGGAGAGGCTGGTCTCCAGCACGACGGAGAAGGCGCCGAGCTGCAGCGTGACGATGCAGCCGATGACGGAAGCGGCGATGATGCGGGCGCGCTGCGCGCCCTTGCCCTCGCCGAACCAGCGGCTGTGCATGATCGGCCGCCAGATCAGATAATAGCCGACGAAGCAGCCGTAAAAGGCCATGTTCCAGACGTTCGCGCCCAGGGCCATCAAGCCGCCGTCGGCAAAGAAGAGGCACTGGATCGCAAGGATCACGATCATGGACAAGAAGCCCGCCTGCGGGCCGAGCAGCGCCGACAGCAGCATGCCGCCGCACATATGTCCGGAGGAGCCGGTGCCGGGGATGGTATAGTTGATCATCTGGCCGGCGAAGACCAGAGCGGCGGTGACCGCCATGACGGGCAGCTTCTGCGGCTCGTCGTCTTTTTTCAGCTTGTGGACGGAGAGACCGGCGGCAGTGCCGGAGGCCACGTACATCGTCGCTGCCACGGCCGGAGCCAGCAGCGCGTCTGCCATATGCATAAAAACACCTCGAATCGATTATTCGATGCATCTGTACTCAGTATAGCATCGATTTTTCGGCGCGCAAGCCCCCGGGGGGGATACAAATTTTCACTTTTTCCCCGTTTCCCGCCCGCCCGGCTTGAAAAGGCGGGCGGGATTTGCTAAGCTGTTGATTGGATGATTTTGGTTTTGCGCCGGAAGGATCGGCGCGGAAAGGAGTCAAATGATGAGCAGCACACAGGGTCTCGGCGATATGGTGCGCACGCTGCTGGCGCAGCAGTACACGCTGAAAAAGGAAGAGCTCGGAGCGGACGCCCGGCTCGCGAAAAAGGGCATGGTTTTTGAAACGGAGGCCTATGAGATCCCCGATCTGGGGCATTTCTGCATCCTGCGCATGAACGCGTTTCTCGGCCTGATGAAGATGGAGACCGCGGTACTCTCCGTGACGGGAAAAGACCTGCCGCTGCTGAACCTCGACTGGGTGCGCGCCTTCGGCAGGGAGACGCAGATCGTGGAGCTCTATGACACGCAGCTGGCGCCCTATCCCGAGGCGCTGCTGGCGGAATTCGACGCACTCCGCCGCCGCGACGGCGATCTGCCCGCGCAGGAGGCCAAGGGCACGCACTGGTACGACGCGATCCTCTACCCCTGCTCCTACCACAAGGCCGGAAAGGGGCTGACGGAGCGCCTGGCTGCCGCCGCACGCGATTATACGGAGACCTTCCTGCGCCAGCTGGCCAATGCGCCCGCCTGCGACGCGCAGGCCAAGCAGGCGAAAAACCGCGCCTTTGCTGAGCGGCTCTTCGCCGAGGGCGGCCCGGCCGTCGACCAGGTGACGAAGCTGTTCGGAACGGAAACGGCCAGGCGCCTCATTCTGCACCACATGTACGGAGTGAAGGATTGATCCGGAACTTTTATCTATTCTTGACAGAGCGACGCCATAAGCGTTATACTTTTTTGTGGAAAAAGACCGGATCGAACCCGAGGAGGGACTTCTTATGAGAGACGCTCTGCTTGCATCCTGCCCGCTTCTCGTCTGGATCATCACGGCCGCGCAGGCCCTGCTGATGCTGCTGGCTTTCCGGGGCTGGAAGCGCAAAAAGGAAGCTCTGTATCTGCTGACCGCGCTCGTGGCGCTGGGGCTTTTCTACGACGCGCTGATCCTCTCGCTCGGTACCCTGATGCAGGGCGGCCCCGTTCTGGCTGCGCTCAGCCGCATGCGCTATGTGGCCCACGGCGCGCTGATCCCGCTGCTGTTTCCGATCTGCGCCTATGCGCTGGACTTCAGCAAGACCTGGAAGACGATCGTTTGGGCCCTGACCGGACTGCTGATCGCCGCCGGCATCGCCGAGGGCTTTGCCACCGAGCTCGATCTGCGCGAGGCCGCGGGTCTCGTCCGCTACGCCTCCGGGGACGGCACGCCCGGCTGGGCCAAGGCCGTCAGCGGCGTACTGAGCTACGGCGCGGTGGTGCCGCTGATCCTTGCGGGCGTCGCCGTATGGATCAGGCAGAAGACGCCGCTGCTGTTTCTGTCCGGTTTTCTGATGTTCGCCTTTTCCGCGCTCGGCCCCGCCACCGGCAACTTCGACCTGATCTTCTTCATCAGCATGTTCGGCGAAGTGTGCATGGCGCTGTGCTTCCTGCTCTATGCCGGGAAAAAGGCGGCAAAATAATGGCTTATAAATTTTACATAGAAGAAAGTGAGGCAAATCCATGAGCAGCTTCAAAGACCTCCGCATCGTGGACAATTTCTACCAGACCAGCTCCTACTTCCCCATGCCAACGGTCATGATCTCCACCCTGGCTGAAGACGGCAGCACCTCCGTCGGCTCCTACTCGCTGTGCTTCCCCTATTACATCGCGGGCAAGGGCTATTACGCCATGGTCCTGGAGGCGCGCAACTCCTCCAACACGGCGCAGCATCTGCTGGCAGGGCGAAAGACCGTCGCCATCAACTTCATGCCCGAGGGCCGCGGCTATCACAAAAAGATCGTCGCCCAGGGCTGGCCCGGCGACACGCCCGCCGAAAAGATGAAAAACTTCGGCTTCACGCTGGAGGACGGCCTGTGCATCCAGGAGGATCCCTCCACCCCGCGCCCGAAGGTGGTCAGTGAAGCCTACCAGGTGATGGAATGCACCTGGATGAGCGACCTGGAGAACGCCGATGAGGACATCGGCCGCCAGCTCGTGGACGGCTGCTATCCGCCTCCCTACAAAAACTTCAACGGCATCACCACCCAGTACGGCGCGCACTTCATCCTGCGCATCGACAAGA
>CAMNOV010000070.1 GCA_946547105.1 uncultured Clostridia bacterium
GAGAAGTTCAAGAAGCAGCAGAAGGCCTCCGAGATCACCGAGGACGATTACAAGATCGCCGAGAAGGACGTGCAGAAGCTGACCGACGACTTCATCAAGGAGATCGACAAGATCACCGACAAGAAAGAAAAAGAGCTGACGGAGATCTGATGGCGGACACCGATAAGAAAAAAACCGCGGGGGAGGGGGCAGCACCCCTTCCCCGTCATATTGCCATCATCCTGGATGGCAACGGCCGCTGGGCCAGAAAGCGCGGCCTGCCGCGCACGGCGGGTCACGCCGTCGGGGCGGAGACCTTCCGCAAAATCGCCACGGCCTGCAAGAACCGCGGCATCGAATACCTGACGGTCTACGCCTTCTCCACCGAGAACTGGCGCCGCCCGGAGGATGAGGTCGGCACGATCATGAAGCTCCTGGGCCGCTATCTGCACGAAGCGATCGACACCATGGAGCGCGACCACATCCGCATGAAGGTCTTCGGCGACGTCCACGCCCTCAGCCCCGAGCTGCAGGCGCTGGTGGCCAAGACCGACGAGATCTCCACGCGTTACGAGGGCTTTCAGGCCAATATCTGCCTCAACTACGGCGGCCGGGACGAGATCCTCCGGGCCGCGCGCCGCTATGCCCAGGATTTCAAAGCCGGCTGCGCCGGAGAACTGACGGAGGAACTCTTTTCCTCCTATCTGGACTCCGCCGGCATCCCCGACCCCGATCTGCTGATCCGCCCGGGCGGAGAGCAGCGGATCTCGAACTTCCTGCTTTGGCAGTGCGCCTACGCGGAGTTCTATTTCACGGACGTGCTGTGGCCGGACTTCGACGAGAAGGAGCTGGACAAGGCGATCGCCGTGTATCAGAGCCGCGACCGCCGCTACGGCAGGGTCAAATAAGTTTTCAGTTTTCAGTTTTTAGTTTTTAGGAGTAAACGATGGAGATCCGCGAAGAACTGCTGGCGCTGCGCGATGAAAAGAACGCCGCCTTTCTGGCGCGGCTGATCCCGAATCTCCCACCCGAGAGCATCCTCGGCGCGCGCACGCCCGACGTGCGAAGCCTCGCGCGGGAGCTTCGCGGCACGGAGGAGGCCGCCCGCTTTCTCGAGGCGCTGCCGCATGCGCTGTTTGAAGAGAATCAGCTGCACGCCTTTCTGATCGCGGAGATCCGGGATTATGATCGCTGTTTGCGGGAGGTCGAGCGCTTTCTGCCCTTCGTCGACAACTGGGCTACCTGCGACGGCCTGCGTCCGAAGACTTTTCAGAAGCACCGGGCGGAGCTGATCGAGCAGGTCAGGCGCTGGATCGCTTCCGGCGAGACCTACACCGTGCGTTTCGGGCTCGGCATGCTGATGACGCATTACCTGGACGCCGATTTCCGCCCGGAATACCTCGACTGGGCGGCCTCGGTCCGCTCGGAGGAATACTACGTGCGTATGATGGTCGCCTGGTATTTCGCCACGGCGCTGGCCAAGCAGTATGAGGCGGCGCTGCCTGTTATCGAGCAGCGGCGCCTGGATCCCTGGACGCACAACAAGACCATCCAGAAGGCAGCGGAGAGCTTCCGCGTGCCGGAGGAACATAAAAAAGTTCTTAGAACGCTTCGCGTTTAGATTTTAGTTTTTAGAGGGAAACAATATGGTAAACGCCATTTCCGTATTGGGCAGCACCGGCTCCATCGGCCGGCAGACCCTGGCCGCGGCCGAGCATCTCGGCCTGCCCGTCGCCGCACTGACGGCCGGACGCAAGATCGACCTGCTCGAGGAGCAGGCGCGGCGCTTCAAGCCGACGTTTGTCGCCGTTTATGACGAACAGGCTGCGAAGGACTTTAAAATCGCCGTGGCCGATACGCCGATCCGCGTCGCCTCCGGCATGGAGGGCCTCATCGAGGCCGCCACGCTTGCCGGGAGCGACTGCGTGGTGACGGCGGTGTCCGGCTCCGTCGGGCTCAGGCCCACCCTGGCCGCGATCGACGCGAAAAAGCGCATCGCGCTGGCCAACAAGGAGACTCTCGTCTGCGCGGGCGAGCTTGTCATGCGCCGGGCGAAAGAGACCGGGGCGGAGATCGTGCCGGTCGATTCCGAGCACTCGGCCATTTTCCAGTGCCTGATGGGCAGGGGAGAGGGCGAGCTGAAAAAGATCCTGCTCACCGGCTCCGGCGGCCCCTTCCGCGGCAAAAAGCGCGAAGATCTGGAAGACGTGACGCCTGAACAGGCGGTGCGGCATCCGAACTGGAGCATGGGCGCCAAGATCTCGGTGGACAGCTCCACGCTGATGAACAAGGGCCTGGAATTCATCGAGGCGATGCACCTGTTCGCGGTGCGCCCGGAGGACATCCAGGTGGTAATCCACCCGCAGAGCGTCATACACTCTATGGTAGAGCTCGTCGACGGGACGGTGATCGCGCAGCTGGGCGTGCCCGATATGGGCCTGCCCATTCAGCTGGCGCTGACTTACCCCGAACGCCGGGCCTCGATGTTCGAGCGGCTGGACTTCTGGAAGCTGCGGGATCTGAGCTTTGAGGAGCCGGATCTTGAAAACATGCCCTGTCTGCGCCTGGCGATGGACTGCGCGAAAACCGGCGGCACCGCGCCCTGCGTGATGAGCGCAGCCAACGAGACGGCGGTCCATCTGTTTTTGCAGCACCGGCTGGGCTATAACCGCATCTACGACGCCGCGGCCGGCGCCGTCGCCGCGCTGGGCGCGGTGCAGCATGCGGATCTGGACACCATTCTGGCCTGCGACGAAGCGGCCAGGGCATATGTTAGGGAGAACTTTATCGCATGACTGCACTCTACGCCATCCTCGCCATCCTGATTTTCGGCCTGCTGGTCGCCATCCACGAATTCGGCCACTTCTCCGCCGCCAAGCTCTGCGGCGTGCGGGTGGAGGAATTCGCCGTCGGCATGGGTCCGGCGCTCTGGAAAAAGCAGAAGGGCGAGACCCTGTATTCCCTGCGCGCCGTGCCCTTCGGGGGCTACTGCGCCATGACCGGCGAGGACGGGGAATCCGACGATCCCCGCGCCTTCGGCAACCAGAAGGTCTGGAAGCGGCTGCTGATCCTGGCGGCCGGTTCCTTCAATAACTTCCTGCTGGGCTTTCTGATCGTGCTGATTTTGCAGGTGAGCTCCGGCTATGTGCCGAGCCCGACGATCACGGCCTTTATGGACGGCTGCCCCTATGAGAGCGCCGGGGCGCTGCAGGTGGGCGACCGCTTCGAGCGCATCAACGGCCACCGCATCGTCGTGCAGAGCGACGTGATCCGCTGGCTCGACGGCGAGGGCGACTACGACCTTGAACTGCGGCGCGGTGAGGAAACCGTGAAGCTGGAAAACTTCCGGCTGGAAAAATCGGACTATCCGCAGGGGCGCTACTTCGGCTTCCTGTTCGGCGGTTATGAAAAAGGCGGCTTCGGGCAGAACCTGCGCGCCGCCTGGGATACGACGAAGGAATACGTGAGCCTCGTGTGGGAGAGCCTGCGCATGTTCGTGCACGGGCAGGTCGGCGTCAACGATCTGGCCGGCCCCGTCGGCATCGTCGACATGATGGCCGAGACCGGCGCCGCCCAGGAGACGACGGCGGACGCGCTGTGGACGATCTTCTCCTTCGGCGCCTTCATCGCGGTGAACCTCGCCGTGATGAACATGCTGCCGATCCCCGCGCTCGACGGCGGGCGCGTGTTCCTGCTGCTGGTGACGGCGCTCGTGGAAGCCGTCACGCACAAAAAGATCAACCCCAAATTCGAGGGCTACATCCACGCGGCGGGCATGGTGCTGCTGCTGGCGCTGATGGCCTATGTGATGTTCCACGATATCTTTCGACTGGTGACCGGATGATGAAAAGAGACAAGACGAAACAGATTATGGTCGGCGCGCTGCCCGTGGGCGGCGGCGCTCCGGTGAGCGTGCAGACCATGTGCAATACCAAGACCTGGGACGTGGAAGCCACCGTCGCGCAGATCCGCGCGATGGAGGCGGCGGGCGCCGAGATCGTGCGCCTGGCCATCCCGGACGAGAAGAGCGCCCGCGCGATCGACCAGATCAAGGCGCAGGTGAAGGTGCCGCTCGTGGCGGACATCCACTTTGACTATAAGCTGGCGCTGATCGCCGCCGAGCGGGGCATCGACAAGATCCGCATCAACCCCGGCAACATCGGCGCACCCGAGAACGTGAAGGCCGTCGCCGAGGCCTGCCGCAGCAGGGGAATTCCCATCCGCATCGGCGTCAACGCCGGCAGCCTGGAAAAGCCGCTGCTGGAGAAATACGGCCACCCCTGCGCGGAGGCTTTGGTGGAAAGCGCCGCGGGGCACGTTGCGCTGCTCAATCGCTATGATTTCGACGACATCTGCCTGTCGCTCAAGTGCTCGCAGGTGCCGCTGACGGTCGAGGCCTACCGCCTCGCTTCCGAGCGCTTCCCGTACCCGCTGCACCTGGGCGTGACCGAGACGGGCACCGCCTGGAACGGCACGATCCAGTCCGCCGTCGGCATCGGGACGCTCCTGAACGAGGGCATCGGCGACACGCTGCGCGTCTCCCTCACGGCCGACCCCGTGCAGGAGGTCAAGACCGGCATTGCCATTCTGAAGGCGGCCGGGCTCCGGCGCGGCGGCGTGAAATTCGTCTCCTGCCCGACCTGCGGGCGCACGGAGATCGACCTGATCGGCCTGGCCGAGGAGGTCGAGCGCCGTCTGCAGAGCATCGAGCGGGACATCACCGTGGCGGTGATGGGCTGCGTCGTCAACGGCCCGGGCGAGGCGCGCGAGGCCGATTACGGCATCGCGGGCGGAAAAGGGAAGGGCCTGCTGTTCAAGAAGGGACAGGTGCTCGGCACCTACCCCTACGAGGAGCTCTGCGACCGGCTGATGGATCTGATTTTGAGTGAGAAATGAGGAGTGAGGAGTGAAAAGTGAGGAGCGAGGAGTGATAAATGCAGCTCCTAACTCCTAACTCATAACTCCTCACTGACATAAAGGAATGTACCTATGAGCGAACATACCCCGTTTCTGACGGTCTTCCCCGGCTGCGCCGCAAGGCTAAACAGCTGCGGGGGACTGGACAAGGCCTATATCACCGACGTGCAGGTGAACCTTGCCGAGCGCAGGGTCACGGTGAGCGCCTGGTTTCCCGCCATGCCCTCCCCGGTGGAGGAGGAGGCGCTCTGCACCTGCCTGCGGGACGACTACGCCCTGAACAGCGTGCGTCTGATCCCGGATTACCCGCAGCCGCGCGCCGTGCTGCAGCCCTTCGCCTCCGCTGCGCCGTCTTCCGCGCCGAAGGGCGACGTGCTCTTCGGCCGCGCCATCAAGCAGGCGCCGGTAAAGATGGACACGCTCAACCTCGAGTCCGGCCGCGTGACCGTGGAGGGCGACGTGGTGGCTGTGAGCAGCCGCACCACCAAAAAGGGCGGCGCGGTGCTGGCCTTTGACCTCACCGACCGCACGAGCACGATCCGCATCTCCCACTTCCTGCGCCAGGAGGAGGACCGCAGCATCGTCGACAAGATCAACCCCAACGACCATCTGACCGTGCAGGGTGAGATCACCTACAACAAGTTCGAGGACGACATGGTGCTCGACCCGCGCAACATCGTCAAGGGCAAGCGTTATATCCGCCCGGACGAGGCCCCGGAAAAGCGCGTGGAGCTGCATCTGCACACCCGCTTCTCGGCGCTCGATGCGCTGACCGATCCCGAAGCGGCGGTCAAGCGCGCAGCCTATTGGGGCATGCCCGCCATCGCCGTCACCGACCACGGCGTGGCGCAGGCCTTCCCGGACATGTGGAAGGCGGGCAAAAAGCACGGCGTGAAGATCATCTACGGCCTGGAGGCCTATTTCCTCAACGACATGGACGGCAACAGCGCCGTGATGGGCAAGTCCAAGCTGCCGCTGGACACGGAGTTTGTGGCCTTCGATATCGAGACCACCGGCCTCAACGCGCAGGACAACCGCATGACCGAGATCGGCGCGGTGATCTTCTCCGGCGGCGAGATCAAGCGGGAGTTCAATACCTTCGTCAATCCGCACCAGCCGATCCCGGCCAACATCACGGAGCTGACCGGCATCAGGGACAGCGATGTGGCCGACGCGCCGGACGAGGACGAGGCGCTGCGCATGTTCCTCGATTTTGCCGGCGACCGGCCGCTCATCGCCCACAACGCGCACTTTGACGTGGGCTTCATGAGCGCCGCGGCCAACCGCCACCATATCAAATTCTCCCCGGTCTTTCTGGATACGCTCGCGCTCAGCCAGGCGCTGCTGCCGGAGCTGAAGCGCTTCAAGCTCGACATCGTCTCCAACCACCTGGAGCTGCCGAAATTCAATCACCACCGCGCCTCGGACGATGCGATGGTCGTGGCGCGCATCATGGCGAAGTTCCTGCCGATGCTGGCCGCGCAGGGCGCGCACACGCTCGACGACATCGAGACCGTTTACCACTCCCTGCGCCGCACGGACGTGGCCAAGACGCACCACATGATCCTGCTGGTGAAAAACCGCACGGGACTGAAGAACCTCTACGAGATGATCTCCCAGTCCTATCTGAAATACTTCCACCGTACGCCGAATATCCCCAAGAGCCTGCTGCTGCAGCACCGCGAGGGCCTGCTGGTCGGATCGGCCTGCGGGATGGGCGAGCTCTACGGCGCGGTGATGCGCGGCGAGAGCCCGAAGGTGCTGGAGAAGATCGCCTCCTTCTACGATTATCTGGAGATCCAGCCGATCTGCAACAACGCCTTCCTGGTGGAAAACGGCCGCGTCAAGGACGAGACCGTGCTGCAGGACTACAACCGCACGATCCTGGAGCTCGGGCGCAAGCTGAATAAACCCGTCATCGCCGCCAGCGACGTCCACTTCCTCGACGCCGAGGACGAGCAGTACCGCAAGATCCTGCAGGCGGCCAAGAAGTTCTCCGACGCGGACCGGGACTGCCCCATCTTCTTCCGCAACACGGATGAGATGCTGGCGGAGTTTGCCTATCTGGGGGAGGAGACCGCCAAAGAGGTGGTCATCACCAACACCCGCGCCATCGCCGACCAGGTGGAGGAGATCGAGCTGCTGCCCAAGGAGCTCTTCCCGCCGAAGATCGAGCACTCGGCCGAGGATCTGCGCGACCTGGTGTACGGCAAGATGCACCGCATCTACGGCGAAAACCCGCCTGCCATCGTGAAAGATCGCGTGGACGTGGAGCTCAACACCATCCTCGACCACAACTACGACGTTATTTACATGTCTGCCCAGAAGCTGGTGCAGAACTCGCTGGAAAACGGCTACCTTGTCGGCAGCCGAGGGAGCGTCGGCTCGTCGATTGTGGCCTACATGTCCGGCATCACCGAGGTCAACTCCCTCCCGCCGCACTATGTCTGCCCCAAGTGCTGCCACTCCGAGTTCATCACCGACGGCAGCTACGGCTGCGGCGCGGACATGCCGCCCAAGGACTGCCCGGAATGCGGCACGCGCATGCGGCAGGACGGCTTCGATATCCCCTTCGAGACCTTCCTGGGCTTCCCCGGCAACGAGAAGACCCCCGATATCGACCTGAACTTCTCTGGCGAATACCAGGCCAAGGCCCACAAGTACACCGAGGTGCTCTTTGGCTCGGACCACGTGTTCCGCGCCGGTACCATCGGCACGCTGGCCGAAAAGACGGCCTACGGCTATGTGAAAAAATACCTCGAGGAGCGCGGCATCACCGCCACCAAGGCGGAGGAAAACCGCCTCGCGCTCGGCCTCGTGGGCATCAAGCGCACCACGGGCCAGCATCCGGGCGGCCTGGTCGTCATCCCGCAGGACAAGGACGTGACCGACTTCTGCCCGGTGCAGCACCCGGCCGACGACCCCAACAGCGATATCATCACCACCCATTTTGAATATCACTGCATGGAGGCCAACCTCCTCAAGCTGGACGAGCTTGGCCACGATGACCCGACCATGATCCGCATGATGGAGGACATGACCGG
>CAMNOV010000071.1 GCA_946547105.1 uncultured Clostridia bacterium
GAACATCTTTGAACATCTATGAAGATGATGGAGAGAAAACGCACATCTCTCCATCATCTTTTTTCATCTTCCAAGAGGAAAAGGGCAAAGTCATAGCCTCGCCCAGTGTTTGACAACTCGACAAACTTGAATTTGTAAATTAGTAATTCTTCTTATAATACTTAATCATTGCAAAAACATAAATGCAGAGTGCCGCCGCCAGCATCCCGATCATAAGATACAAACCAATCATAAACAAAGCCGGCTTTGTTGTTAATATGTCTATAAATGCCATGACACTAAACAAAAAAATGCCTATGCCGCCGATGATCTTTGCTGTACCTATCAGTTTTCCAAAAACAGTCTTGTTTTCTTCTGCGACTTCTGCCTTATTAAACCATACAAGTGGAGCTATTATATTATTCACACCAAACACCACTATTATTGCTCCTAAAACTGCAAAAAGCAGAAAAGCAAACAGCATAAATACTACCTCCCAAACTCCAATTTGTTGGTATGATAATATCACAGCAAAGCACCGCAATCAACGACAGATTGCGGTGCTTCCCTCCAACAGCCTGATATATTTATACGCTGTGGTTCTGCTGATGTCGCAGAGCCTCGCCGACGGGCCGCCGAGGGCGTCGGCCCCTACAGCCTGGTTATAGAAATCAATATCAACTCATGCGCCCCGGCTTGCCAACCGGGGCGCCTCTTCTTTACGCGTTGCGCCCCGTAAGGGGAAGGCTTAACTCCTAACTCCGCACTCCTCACTCCCAACTCCTCACTCCTCACTCGTCCTTCCCGTTCTATCCGCCCCCTTGTCCGCATATGATTTCCCCGGGGGTGAGCGGATGGCAGGGAAGGACAGGACGCAGGCCGCGCCGACGGCGCTGCCGCCGATACCGCAGCAACAGCACAGCGTGAGGATGGAAAACCGCGCGAAGCTCGCGATCGACGGCGTGCAGGACGTGGCGGGCTTCGACGAGACCATGGTCGTGCTGACGACCGCGCTGGGCGATCTGACCGTGCGCGGCGAGGGGCTGCACATCGAAAAGATCGACCTCGACGCGGGGCGGCTGGAGCTGCACGGCAAGCTGACCGAGCTGAGCTACGACGAACCGGCTTCGGGCGGCGGCTGGTGGTCGCGGCTCTTCGGCTGAGATGCGCGTCGATCCGCTGCGGCAGGGGCTGGCCCTGCTGGCGGCCGCGTGCCTCGGCCTCGGGGCGGGACTGCTGTACGATCTGCTGCGCCCGCCCCGCTGGCGCCTGCGCGCCGCGGCGGCCTTCGTCCTGGACGCGCTCTATTGCCTGGCCCTCGGCGCGGCGCTGTTTCTGTTCGCCATGTCCTGGGGCGAAGGGCGGCTCGGGCTCGGCGCGCTGGCCGCCGCCTGGGCGGGCTTCCTGGCCTATCATTGGCTCCTGAGCCCGCTGCTGCTTCCGATCTTTTCCAAAGTATTCCAATATTTGGATGGAACAAGGCGAAAACTTGAAAAAATTTTAATAAAAATTCAGTTTTCTGCAAAAAAGTACTTTAAAAATTGAAAAGTTTGTTTTATAGTTAGGAGGTAATTTTGTTCGTTAAAGAGCGAAACAGAGAGACCTTTCTTCGCCTGCTGGTGGTGAGTCTGCTGCTGGATATGCTGATCAGCTTCGGCGCGGCCCGCTTCCGGCTGAACACGGCGCGGGCGGAGGAACGGGCGCTGAGCACAGCCTGCGCTGCGCTGCGGGAAGAAAACGACGCTCTGCTGCGGCAGATCGCCGCCGCGCGCGAGCCGGAGAGCCTGGCGGACATGGCCAGGGATCGCCTCGGACTGGTGATGCCCGGCGAAAAGGTATTTTATTTCAGATAGAGTAGAGAGGTTCGGACATGGAACTGGAAGTTGGCTCCATTGTGGAAGGAAAGGTCAGCGGGATCACAAAATTCGGCGCCTTCGTGGCGCTGCCGGAAGGGAAGAGCGGCCTGGTACATATCTCCGAGGTGGCAAACGCCTTTGTCTCCGACGTGAGCGAGCATGTGCAGATGGGCCAGACCGTCAAGGTCAAGGTCCTCAGCATCAGCCCGGAGGGGAAGATCAATCTTTCCATCAAGCGGGCGGTCGAAAATCGGGCGGTCGATAATCGGCCGGCCGAGCGTGCGCCTGCCTTCCGCCGTGCGCCCGAGCCCCGAAAGGAAGCGGCGCCGGTTTATCCCCAGCCCTTCGCCTCCGCGCCCGCTTCCGTCGACCAGACCTTTGAGGATCGGCTGAAGAAGTTTATGCAGGAGTCGGACAGCCGCATTGCCGATAACCGCATCTATGCCGAGCACCGCAGCCGCGGCCGCCGCCGCTGAGCCTGTTTCTGCTGCTGCGCAGCCGGGAGAGCCAATCTCTCCCGGCTGCTTTTTTGCGCGCTCCGAAAAGCGCATGAAAAACTTGCACCTTTGGCGGGAAGGTGGTAAAATAAACAAAACTATGCGAAAACGGAGGACAAGGATTATGATTGCCATCGGCAGCGACCACGGCGGATTTGCTCTGAAGCAGGAGATCATGGCACACCTGAAGGCGCGCGGACTGGAGTTCAAGGATTACGGCACCTATACGGAGGCCAGCTGCGATTACCCGGTCTATGCCAAAGCGGTGGCCAAGGCTGTCGCCGCCGGCGAATGCGAGCGCGGCATCCTCATCTGCGGCACCGGCATCGGCGTTTCCATCACGGCCAACAAGATCCCTGGGATCCGCTGCGCCCTCTGCGGGGACTGCTTCTCCGCGCAGGCGACCCGCGAGCACAACGACGCCAACATCCTGGCGCTCGGCGCGCGCGTGGTCGGACCCGGCCTTGCGCTGCTGATCGTGGACACCTTCCTCGACACGCCCTTCTCCAACGACGAGCGGCACATCCGCCGCATTTCCCTGATTGAGTGATACCCGGGAGGGATCGATTTGGCAAGAACATCCGAATACTACCGCGGCAAGCGGAAAAAGCGCAACCGCATCCTGATCCCGGCCGCCATCCTGCTCGGCCTGCTGAGCCTGGTCGTGGTGCTGTTTTACGGGATGCAGAAATACGCCGTCATCACCAAGGACGCCGTGCGCATCGTGCCGCCGATCCTGGAGAACACGGTCGTGGACGAAAGCGGCGCCATCATCGAGCGTCCGCCGCTGGAGACGACGACGGCGGAGATCGTTTACGACGTGCCGGACTACTCCGAGGTCGAGGCGCGGACCGGCAGCGGGCTGCAGCCGCTGCGCGCGATCTTCGTCAAGGCGGACGAGATCTATCCCGAAAAGCTCGAGGAGTACGCGGGACGCCTTGTGGTCGGCAACGCCCTCGTGCTGGAGATGAAGCCCCGCAGCGGCGCGCTGAAGTGGGACTCCAAGACCTGGTCGGCCACGGCCTTCAGCCTGGCGGGCGACCCGCTGAGCAGCGAGGTGCAGGCCATCCTGGCCCGGCTCAAGCAGGGCGAGGAAGGCGGCAAAGCGCCCGTCTATCTCGTGGCGCAGATCAGCATCTGCCGGGACGAGCTCTACGGCTCCCGCAGCACGACGGTGACGCTCCGCAACGACGCGGGCTTCAACTACATGGACGAGGACGGCCTCTGGCTGGACGCCTACAGCCTGGAGCTGCGAAACTATACCGTCGGCCTTGTGAAGGAGCTCTACGGCATGGGCTTTGACGAGGTCGTGCTGGCAGACGTTGCGCACCCGGTCCTGCCGGAGGGCACCACGGTGCAGTACTGCCGCCAGATGTCCACGCCCGCGAGCGCGACGAACGCCGTCTGCGGCTTCGCCCTCAGCGTGGCGGACGAACTGAAGGATCGGGACGGCAAGCTCTCGATCTACGTTGACTCGCAGACCGCTCTCGTGGGGCACGACAGCGAAAACGGCCAGGACGGCATGCTGTTTTTCAAGCTCTTCGACCGCGTCTACTTCGAGACCGACCGCTACGCCTATAACTTCAACCTTGCCGATCTGCAGGGCAAGCCCATCGTCGGCTCGCTCAGCGAGCGCTTCGTCCCGGTGGTCTATAACTACCTGCCCGACAACCCGGAGAAGATCTCCTGGGTCCTGATCGACACCGAAACCAACTGATCGCTCTGATCCCTCCCATCCTTCGGCCTGGGAGGGATCGTTTTGAAAGGAAGGCCCATGAAAAGCGAAAGAGAATATCCGCGCTTTACCGTCACCGCCAAGGGCACGCGCTGGGTGGAGCAGGGACATCCCTGGATCTACGCGGCGGAGATCACGGAAGAAGCGGACTGCGAAAACGGCGCGCTCGCGGACGCGGTGAGCGAAAAAGGGAAGTACCTCGGCACCGGCTTTGTCAGCCGCGACAGCAAGATCCGCCTCCGCCTCATATCCCGCAACGCCAACGACCGCTTCGACGCGGCCTTCTGGAAGCGCCGCCTGCAGTACGCCTGGGACTACCGCAAAACCGTGCTGCGCCCGGAGGACCTGAGCTGCTGCCGCCTCATCTTCGGCGAGGCCGACGGCTTTCCCGGCCTGACGGTGGACCGCTTTTCCGATATTCTGGTCACGCAGACCCTCTCCGTCGGTATCGAGCGGCGCAAGGCGGAGCTCTTCCCGCTGCTGCTGGAAGTGCTGGCCGGGGACGGACAGCAGATCCGCGGCGTCTACGAGCGGAACGACGTGCCCATCCGCGCGCTGGAGGGGCTCGAGCAGGGCAAGGGCTGGTTCTGCGGCGGCGGCAGCACGCAGACCGAAATCTGCGAAAACGGCATTTTCTATGCCGTGGACGTGGAAAACGGGCAGAAAACCGGCTTTTTCCTCGACCAGAAATACAACCGCCTCGCCGTGGCCCGGCTCGCACGGGGAAAACGCGTGCTCGACTGCTTCACGCATACCGGCTCCTTTGCGCTCAACGCCGCCAAAGGGGGCGCCGCGCACGTGACGGCGGTGGACGTGTCCGCCGCGGCGATCGAGCTGGCGAAGGCAAACGCCCGCCGCAACGGCCTGGACGAGCGGATGGACTTCGTGACGGCGGACGTTTTTGACCTGCTGCCGGAACTCAAGGCGAAGGGCGGCGCGCCCTACGATTTCATCATTCTCGACCCGCCCGCTTTTACCAAATCCCGCAAAACCGCCGACCGGGCGGAGCGCGGCTATAAGGAGATCAACCTGCGCGCCCTGCAGCTGCTGCCGCGCGGCGGCTATTTCGCCACGGCTTCCTGCAGCCACTTCATGCCCTCGGAGCGCTTCGTCAGCATACTCAAGTCCGCCGCACTGGACGCCGGCGTGGAGCTGCGGCAGATCGAGGCGCGCCAGCAGGCGCCCGATCACCCGATCCTCTGGAACGTGCCGGAGACGGACTATCTGAAATTCTACATCTTTCAGGTGGTGTGACATGACGATCGAAGACCTGTTCCAGTACGCGCGCGAGGCTTACGGGGCCGAGCCGGAATATCTCTGGGCGGAGTTGCCCGCCTACGCGGTGCTGCGCCACAGCCTGGGCGGCAAGTGGTTCGCCCTCACGGCGCCGATGCCGCGCAAGACCCTGGGCCTGCCCGGGGAGGGGACCGTGGACGTGGTGGACCTCAAGCTCGATCCGGCGCTGGTCTACATCCTGCGGGAGCAGCCCGGTTATCTGCCCGCCTACCACATGAACAAAACGCACTGGATCACCGTCCTGCTCGACGGCAGCGTGCCGCCGGAGCGGGTCTATGATCTGCTGGACCAAAGCTATAATCTGACAAAACAAAAGATGAAAAAAGCGAAGCCGTGATTCACTCACGGCTTCGCTTTTTCCTTTTGTTGGGCTTATTCCTGCACGGCTTTTTCTTCGGCCAGCGCGATCAGCTCGCGCTCGCTCTCGATGTCCGTCGGATAGGGGTAGCTGCGGGCGATTTTTTCAAATTCCGCTTTCAGCTTCTCCGCCGCTGCGCCGTCATGGTCGTGCAGCAGCGCCAGCGCAATCTGCGTGCGCAGCACCGAAGGATAGCTCTTCATCGACTTCATGAACTTCGTCTGTTCCTTCGTCTGCAGGGAAGCGAGCACGTCCTCCCGCCCCTCGCCGAGCAGCTCGCAGAAAACACGGTCGCAGCGGAGCAGGCCGCGGTAGATCCCCGCCAGATCCTCCTGCGCGATCAGCCGGTCCTGCAGCGCGGCCGCCTCGTCGAGGCGGTGAGCGTCCATCAGCCGCGCCGCGCGGTTGACGGACACGGCGGCGAGGATGCTGTTTTCGGGCGTCTCGTCTCCGGGCACGGAGAACCAGTCCTCCGGCATATCGCGCAGACGAACGCCGGCCGCCTGCCGCTCGTTGACCTTCATCTGCAGCCAGAAGGCGCGCCGCGCCGCCGGGCTTTTCCGGATGGAGAGGATATTGCGCCCGTCGTTGTCCACCGGTCCGACGCGCAGCGGCAGGCCGTTGAGCAGCGCGAAGGCAAGGCCGATCAGCGCGCCCATCAGCAGAAAAATCTTCGCAGTCGGCGCCGCGATCAGCGACAGCAGCCAGAAGAGCGCGGCGGAGATCAGATTCATCAGCACGCCGCCGAGGTTGTACAGCACGAAGGGGAAGTCCTCGCGCCAGTCCGGCGGCGCCATCAGGCACTGCCCGCCCGTCCCGGCGAGGTTCAGCTTTTTAAAGCGCAGCTTCCCGTCCTGCTTGATCCACATCAGACTGAAAAAACGGTAGGATGAGAACCGGTAGCCCGTCAGCAGGCCGAAGACGAGGTGCCCCGCCTCATGGATCGCGATCTGTACTGCCATGGCGAGATACACGCTGCCGAGCAGCAGTACCATCGTCAGCACGAAGGAGTCCGGCAAAGTCTCTCCGTAGCGGAGGAACAGCCCGCCGCACAGCGCCCCGATCAGCAGATAGATCAGCACGCTGACGATCAGGCCGACGGTCGACGCAAGTTTTCCTTTTTTCTTTTTCATTTCAGCCTCCCACGCACAAAAGAATCAGCGTCCCCGATTATACACGAAAAAAACCTGCACGGCAAGCATTTGACTCTTGACATTTACGGCAAAATGCGTATACTGAAATTGAACATATGAACGAACGTTCAATTGACAGGAGGAAGCGAAAATGAAAAAGAGCTACAAGATCGAGGTCGACTGCGCCAACTGCGCCAACAAGATGGAGCAGGCCGCCAAAAAGACCGAGGGCGTCAAGGACGCGGTCGTGAATTTCATGGCGCTGAAGATGAACGTCGAGTTTGAAGAGGGCGCCGATCCGAAGGCCGTCATGCAGCAGGTGCTCAAGAACTGCAAAAAGGTCGAGGACGACTGCGAGATTGATCTCTGAGCGGGGAACAGCGATGAACGAAAGCGAAAATCTTTTCTGCGACGTGCAGGAGATCCACCGCGAGCGGCTGAAAGCCGTGGCGGAGAAGCTGCCGCCGGAGGATCATCTGCTGGATCTGGCGGAGCTGTTCAAGATCTTCGGGGACACCACGCGCATCCGCATCCTCTTCGTGCTGTTTGAGGAGGAGCTCTGCGTCTGCGATCTGGCGGAGGCGCTGCAGATGACGCAGTCGGCCATTTCCCACCAGCTCAACATCCTCAAGCGCAGCCGCCTGGTCAAGAGCCGCCGCGAGGGCAAGTCGGTCTTTTATTCGCTGGCTGATGATCACGTGCGCTCGATCATCGCCCAGGGCATGGAGCACATCGAGGAATAAATGAAATAAGAAAGCCGGCCGGGGCAACTGTCCCGGCCGGTTTTTTGTATTTCGTTATCCCCGCGGCTGCTCGAGCTCCGCGATGTGCATGTACTCGTCATAAGTGCACAGACGGTCGGTGATCGTGCCGTCGGCATTGATCTCAATGATGCGGTTGGCCACCGTCTGGGTCAGCTGGTGGTCGTGGCAGGA
>CAMNOV010000072.1 GCA_946547105.1 uncultured Clostridia bacterium
GGTTGATGCAGGTGCCCTGGTTGGAACGGGCAAACTTGATGAGCTTGTAATCCTTCAGCTCGCCGTTGTCGTAACGGACGGAGACATAGTTGGCGTCCACACGGGTGACCAGGCCGTCATCCTCGGCCAGGACGCATACGCCGGAGTCGACCGCGCACTTGTGCTCGATGCCGGTGGCGACGATGGGCGCCTGGGTGGTCATCAGAGGCACGGCCTGGCGCTGCATGTTCGCGCCCATCAGGGCACGGTTGGCGTCGTCGTTCTCCAGGAAGGGGATCATCGCGGTCGCGATGGAGATCATCATCTTGGGGCTGACGTCGATGTAGTCAACGTCCTCGCGGTTGACCTCGATGGTATCGTTGCGGTGACGGCAGGTGATGCGCTTGTTGATCAGCACGCCGTTTTCATCGACCGGCTCGGAGGCCTGGGCGACGATGTACTGGTCCTCAACGTCGGCGGACATGTACTCCACCTCGTCGGTGACGCGGCAGGTCCCCTTCTCCACGCGGCGGTACGGAGTGCACAGGAAGCCGTACTTGTTGGCGCGGGCGTAGGAGGCCAGGTAGTTGATCAGACCGATGTTCGGGCCTTCAGGCGTCTCGATCGGGCAAAGGCGGCCGTAGTGGCTGTAGTGAACGTCTCGCACGTCGAAGCTCGCGCGCTCGCGGCTCAGACCGCCGGGGCCCAGAGCCGACATACGGCGCTTGTGGGTCAGCTCGGCCAGAGGGTTGGTCTGGTCCATGAACTGGCTCAGCGGGGAGGAGCCGAAGAACTCCTTGATCGCCGCCGTGACGGGACGGATGTTGATGAGGCTCTGCGGGGTGACGACGTCAAGATCCTGCAGGGTCATGCGCTCGCGGATCACGCGCTCCATGCGGGAAAAGCCGATGCGGAACTGATTCTGCAGCAGCTCGCCCACGCAGCGGACGCGGCGGTTGCCCAGATGGTCGATGTCGTCGGGCTCGCCGATGCCGTGAGCCAGGCAGTTGAGGTAGTTGACGGAGGAGAACATGTCGTCCACGACGATGTGCTTCGGGATCAGCACGTCGATATTCTCGCGGATGGCGTCCTTCAGAGCCTCGCCCTCATACTGCTGCAGCAGGCCGCGCAGGACGTTGCCGCGCACCTTCTCGGTCACGCCGACCTCGGCGGGATCGAAGTCCACGAAGCGGTCCATGTCGACAAAGCCATTGGAGAATACGCGCACCTGCTTGCCGTCCACGTTCAGAACGACGACGACCACGCCGGCCGCGTCGATCTGCCGGGCTTCGTCACGGGTCAGCACGTGGCCTTCCTCGAACAGCAACTCGCCGGTGAGCGGGTCGATGACGGGCTCGGCCAGCATGAAGCCGGCAATACGGGGGTAGAGGGACAGCTTCTTATTGAATTTATAGCGGCCGACGTTGGAAATATCGTAGCGGCGGCGGTCAAAGAAGAGGCCGTCCAGCAGGGTCTCGGAGGATTCCACCGTCGGGGGATCGCCGGGACGGAGCTTACGGTAGATCTCCAGCAGGCACTCGTCGCGGCTGGTGGTGGTGTCCTTGTCCAGGGTGGCGATGATGCGCTCGTCCTGGCCGAAGATCTCCTTCAGGCGCTCGTTGGTGATGGCGCCGACCTCGGGCGCGTCCACGCAGCTGAGCCAGGTGGCGGGCTTGTTCTCATCGTAGGCGCCCATGGCCTTGAGGAACCAGGTGATGGGCAGCTTGCGGTTTTTGTCGATGCGGACGTTGAACATGTCGTTGGCGTCCGTCTCGTACTCCAGCCAGGCGCCGTGATACGGGATCACGGTGGAGGCGTAGACGTTGATGAAGGACTTGTCCGTCGTGCGTTCAAAGTAAACGCCGGGAGAACGGACGATCTGGGAAACGATGACGCGCTCGGCGCCGTTGATGATGAAGGTGCCGCCGGCGGTCATGATCGGGAAATCTCCCATGAAGATTTCCTGCTCCTTGATCTCGCCCGTCTCCTTGTTGTGCAGACGAACGCGGACCTTCAGAGGGGCTGCGTATGTGGCGTCGCGGGCCTTGCACTCTTCCTCGCTGTACTTGGGCTGATCGTTCATCGAAAAGTCGATGAAGCTCAGCTCCAGATTACCGGAATAGTCGGTCACCGCGTCCGTGTCCTTGAAGACCTCGTTCAATCCGGTCTTCAAAAACCACTCGTAGGAGCTCTTCTGGATCTCCAACAGGTTGGGCATATCCATGATCTCCTGGGTGCGGGCAAAGCTCTTTCGCAGAGTTTTGCCATAGAGAACGTCTTTCGGCATGTGCGCACTCTCCTTATCCTGATTGAAACGCCCGGGTGAGTTGTAAGATTGTGAATACCCGGACTTGATTTTACCGCAGTGGGATGCTATACTCAAATCAGATAGTGGGGTATAAGGCCTCCTGCCCCTGACAAACATAGCAAGTTATTTTACTCCTGTTGGATGGCAAAAGTCAATAGGTTTTTGGGGATTTTTTCGGTGGGAGAGCGGTTCTCCCGCTTTTTTTATAATAATTATATGATGGCAAAACGCCACAAAGCGTTTCGCCGCGCCGCTTAGCGGCGCAGCAAACCAGCAGTGCTGGTTTGCCATATATTTATTGCAATGAGCATCGGGCGCATGATTTTTGAATCATGCGCCGCCAAACTTGTCTTTTGGCGGCGAGAACAATCGATTTTTCGATTGTTCTCGCCATCCGATGATCATTATTTGTTTTTTCTAAGAGGTGCGTTCATGGACGTTCGGGTATCTCTGCTTATCGCTCTGGAAGCGCTGTTCGCGCTGTATCTGCTCTATCGCAGCGGCTGCATCAAAACGGCCGCGCACTGGTCTGTGGTCGTCGCGCTGCTGCTGACCGCCTTCGTGCCCCGGCTGCTCGCCATGAAATATGAGACGCTGGATTATCAGGACTTCCTGGCCCCCTGGGTGGAATTCTACCGGCAAAACGGCGGCTTTCGCGCGCTCTACCGCCCGGTCGGCAACTATAATGTCCCCTATCTGTACTTCATGGCGCTTTTCTCTTATTCCAAGATCCGCGACCTCTATTTGATCAAGCTGCTGAGCATCTTCTTTGACGTGCTGCTCGCCTGGGGCGGCATGCGCCTGGTCTCCCGGCTGACGGACAGTCCCCTGCGCCGCGTCGGCAGCTTTTTCACGATCCTGCTTCTGCCCACGGTGTTTCTCAACGGCGCCGTCTGGGGGCAGTGTGACAGCATCTACGTGGCCCTGGCCGTTCTCGCGCTGGCCGATGCGCTGGAGAACCATCCGGTGCGCGCGATGGTGCTGCTGGCGCTCTCCTTCGGCTTCAAGCTGCAGGCCGTGTTCGTCATGCCGATCTTTGCCGTGCTGCTTTTTGCGGGCAAGATCCGCTGGAAGCACCTGCCGGTATTCCCCCTCACCTATCTTCTTCTGATCCTGCCCGCCGTGATCGCCGGGCGCCCCTTCCTGGACACTCTGCTGATCTATTTCCGCGAATCCGGCACCGTTGGCACCGCGCTCAACTATAATTCCTCTTCCGTTTACGGTCTGTTCCGGAACGTCGAGCATCCGGAAGCGGCCGCCAGGCTCGGCATTTTCGCCGCCTTTGCCTTTCTGCTCCTGCTGCTGGCGCTCTGCTTTGTGTTCCGCAAACGGCTGAACGACCGGTTGATCCTGATCGCGGCGCTGCTGATGGCCGTCGGCATCCCCTTCCTCCTGCCGCACATGCACGATCGCTACTTCTTCGCCGCCGACGCGCTGAGCCTGATCCTGGTCTTCGGCCTGCCGATTCTCTCCCCCGTCGCCGCGCTGACGCAGTTTGCCTCGCTGCTGGGTTACTATGCCTATTTCGTCAAGCGCTTCCTTCTTTATATGGATCATGGCGCCCGCGCGCTGATTCTCGTCCTGGTCGCGCTCTGGGTCTGCTTTATCCTGGAACTGAAAAAGTCCCCGGAAAAAGTGCTTGACAATCGGGGATAATCTGCTATAATACCACTTGCCTTAAATGGGGCGTGCGCAAAGGACGATCGCGGCTTTCAATGCAGCCGATGCGTCCGCGCAGAATACGCGAGAGTGCTGGAACAGGTAGACAGGCACGTTTGAGGGGCGTGTGTCAACCGACGTGGGAGTTCAAGTCTCCTCTCTCGCACCAAAAACAACGACTCATCCGAAAGGATGGGTCGTTGTTTTTCGTTGGAGACTTGAACTCCCGAGCGGCAGTGAATGACATGCCGGCGGCATGTCAGAGCCGCGAGGTGGGCCGCCGCGCACGGCGGCTTCAAGTCTTCTCTCTCGCACCACGTCGTCGCGGACTTCGTATCGTTCGCGACGACGTTTTCTTTTACGCAGAAAACGTCATCTCTCATTCACTCCGTCGCTCCTCCTTTCCAAATCGAACCCGCTTCGCTGGGCTTCGATTTGGTTTTTTATTTGGAGACTTGAACTTCCGAGCGGCAGTGAATGACATGCCAGGGGAAATGCGTGCCTGCGCTGCCAGCGGCAGAAAAAGCAGGCTCGAATTTTCCGCAGCGGTCAAAGAACCGGAGGAAATGCGTAAGCCCGAACGGTTCTTCGAGAACCGCAAGGTGGATTGTCAGAGCCGCGAGGCGGGCCGCCGCGCACGGCGGCTTCAAGTCTCCTCTCTCGCACCAAAAAAACGACTCATCCGAAAGGATGGGTCGTTTTTTTGCTTCACGCTTTCCGGAAGCGTTTCCGGTACTGCGCGGGGGTATAGCCCGCCGTGTCCCGGAAGCTCTGGATGAAATAATTGACGGTGTTGAAGGCAAGCTGCTCGGCGATATCCCGGATGCTTAGATCCGTGGATTCCAACAGCACCTTTGCGCGCTCCACCTTTGCATAGCGGATATAGCTGGAGACTGACTGCCCGGTCTCCTTTTTAAATTTTTCGGTCAGATAATACTCGGTATAGCCCACCAGCGCGGCCAGATCCTCGGTGCGGATCTTCCGGTCCAGGCTCAGCTCGATGTAGTCGCAGCACTTCTGGATGGCATGGGAGTAGTTCGGATTGACGCGCAGATGGTGGACGCGATAGATGAAATCGTGGTACATCGCATTGGCCAGAGCGCCGAGCTCGCCGGAATCATGGCAGTCCTCCACGGACTGCAGATACGAGTCGCCCAGCGGATAGGCGATCTCGGGCGAGAGTCCGCCCTCCATCGCGGCGCGGCTGACCAGGGTGGTAAAGACAACGATGCTGGTCTTTACCTGCCGCAGCGGATCGGCGCCCTGTACCGGCACGCCGGGACTGAGCTGGACGCTGCGCTGGATCACATTGTGGTAGTTGATATCGCCGTTGCGCACCACCTGCAGCATGGCCCGCTCGGCCAGATACACCTTGTTCCGGTCACGCGGTCCGGCCGGAGAGGCACCGATCTGCCTCGCCGTCTCCGTCACTTCCAGCGCATCCAGCCCAAGCTGCTGTCCGGTGAGCGTGTTGTGAACCATCAGGGTGTATCGGGTGAAGATCGCGTAGGTCATCACCGGCAGTTCCGGCAGCAGACGGAACAGCTCCGCCGCCCAGGCGGCGTTTTCCCGGCTGTGCATCAGCGGCCGGATCGCAGCACGCAGCTGCCGTTCGCTGGGCCGCGAGTAAAAGACCGGCCCGATGGCGAAAACCAGCCCGCGATTTCTCTCCGACTCATAGCTCAGCGCCCACTGCATCCCGATCGGCGAACCGATGATCTGCGGCTTTGTGCGCTCCCGGTCGCTCGCGTAAGCCATCAGCTTCTCCATCCCGCCCAGGATCTCAAAAGCCTGCTCCAGAACGCTCCGCTCCTCCTCCGGACAGGAAGTCGCGATCATACTTCCGTTCCGGTCGTAGCACCAGACGAAAAACTTTTCGCTGTCGGGGATCAGACTCTGCAAAAGCAGAAGATTCTGCTCTCCGCGCGTCATCTGCCGTTCCATGCGCTTGCTCTCCCCTCCTCTGTCTTCCTGCTTTTCACTGTAGCATACTTTTTTTGCCCGGGCAAGAACTTTCCCGAATTTTTGTAACTTTGCCGGGATTATTGGCTTTACGCCTATCCCGGATTTTTTGTACAAAGACGCTGGAAGCAAAACCAGCAAATAACAAAATACAAAGAATACAAAAAGAACAGGAGACATCATCATGGCTAAGGAAAAACTCACCCAGAGCGAGATCGACGGCGTGCAGTATCGGCGCGCCAAACTGTGGCAGATCATTCTGATCGCCTTCAATGCCTTTAACGGCATGGCAATGTACTTTCTCATCGGCCTGGCCAGCTATTCGGCCAGCATCGGCTACGGCATCGCAACCTTGGTAGTCGGCGGTCTGCTGACCTTCACCCGCATTTTTGACGCCATCACCGACCCCCTGCTCGCCTTCCTGTACGACCGCGTCAATACGCCCTTCGGCAAGGTCCGTCCGCTGATGGTGCTTGGCTGGCTGATCCAGAGCGCCGGCGTGCTGCTGCTGTTCAATGTCATGTCCAGCAAAGGGCACGGCATCCCCGTGTTCCTGGCCTGCTACATGCTCTATGTCATCGGCTATACCATCGTAAATATGACCGCCCAGACCTTGCCCGCTCTGCTCACCAACGATCCCAAGCAGCGCCCCACCGTGGGCGTCTGGCAGACAGCGCTCAACTACATCACCCCCATGGTTTTGAACATCGTTGTCTATACCAAGCTCATGCCCGCCTTCGGCGGCAGCTTCAATCAGGAGTTCCTGAATGTCGTCACCTGGGTCTGCATCGGCCTTTCTTTTGTCGGCGTGGTTCTGGTCTGCATCGGCATTTCCGCCTATGACAAGCCCGAAAACTTCAAGGGCATCGGCAAGCGCGAGCGTCTGAAATTCAAGGATATGTGGGACGTGCTGAAGAACAACAAGCCCCTGCAGAGCTATATCATCTCCGCTTCCTCCGACAAGATCGCCCAGCAGGCTTCTTCCGCCTCCATCGTCAGCACGATGCTCAACGGCATTCTCATCGGCAATATGGGCCTGGCCACGACGCTCAGCATGATCGGCATGTTCCCCTCGATCATCTTTGCCATTCTGGGCGCACGCTACGCCGGCAAGCACGGCAACAAGGAATCCATCGTCGCCTGGACCCGTTACAGCATTTTTGCCAATATCGCAATGATCGTTTTCTTCATCATCACCCGCAGCACCGTAGGCACCACGGCCATCTCCACCTCGCTGATCTTCAAGATTCTCTTCATCGTTCTGACCTTTGCGGTCAACGGCTTTGCCATGGGCGTTACGACAGCCAATACCGGCTTCATGGCCGACTTGATCGACTATGAGCTGGACCGCGGCGGAAAGTACATCCCCGCTGTGGTCTCCGGTACCTACAGCCTGGTGGACAAGATCGTCTCCTCCTTCTCCGCTGCCATCGCCACCGGCTGCGTGGCCCTGATCGGCTATACCACCACCATGCCCCAGCCCACCGACGAAGCCACCTCCGGCGTGTTCTGGATGACCATGTTCCTGCGCTACGGCCTGGCCATTTTAGGCTTTATCTGCACACTGCTTGCCATGAGAGGCTGCCGTCTTGGCAAAGCTGAAATGGTGGAGGTGCAGAAGCGCATCGCCGAAAAAAAGGCAGCGGCACAAAAAGAATTCCTGAACGAGGAACTGCATAAAGGAGATGCCCATCATGCGTAAAATCACAGTCTTAACCGACGGATGGCGGTTTCTAAAGGCCAACCTTCCCGTAGAAACAGCTCTGCAGACTGCCGCACAGGGGGAAGCCGTAA
>CAMNOV010000073.1 GCA_946547105.1 uncultured Clostridia bacterium
CGCGCAGGTCCTTCTTCTTGGGGAAGCCGTCGACGATGGCCTGGGTGGCGGTGGAAGCATGAACGGTGGTCATGAGGCCTTCGATGATGCCGAAGTTGTCGTTGACGACCTTGGTGATCGGGGCCAGGCAGTTGGTGGTGCAGGAAGCGTTGGAAACGAACTGCATATCGGGGGTGTACTTGTCGAGGTTGACGCCGCAGACGAACATCGGGGTATCGTCCTTCGCGGGGCCGGACATCACGACGACCTTGGCGCCGGCGTCGATGTGGGCCTGGGCCTTCGCCTTCTCGAGGTAAACGCCGGTGCACTCGAGCACGTACTCAACACCGAGCTCGCCCCAGGGGATGAGGGTGGCGTCGCGGTAGGTCTTGTCGGAGAGGACCTTGACGACCTTGCCATTGACGGTAATGGTGCTGTCCTCGTCGTTGCCGACGACTTCACCGTCGAAGCGGCCGTGCACGGAGTCGTACTTCACGCAGTAAGCGATGTGGGAAGCGGGATGGCCGGGGGCGTTGATCGCAACGACTTCGATATCGTCGGACTTGATCGCGGCGCGGAAGGCCAGGGAGCCGATGCGGCCGAAGCCATTGATGCCAACTTTGATCATGTGTGTATCCTCCAATTTTATAAAGTTACAAATCTTTCGATCCCGGAAGAACTTTCCTGACAGATCGTTATGATTGTAACATATACTATCCGTAAAAATCAACAATTCATTCCCAATTCGCATCGAAAAAAACTGCCGAAATTTTGACCGAAACAGCCGCCATTTTTCGCTTGCTCTTGTATATTTTGTCGATTTTTGATATATTATTCCAGAAATCCCGTGCTTTGAAAAGGAGGCCGCCCATGTTCACGCTTTCCGCCGACGTCCTGTCCATGACTGACGAGCCGGCCGCGCTGCTGCAGAACCGCCGGCTGGTCTTTGCCAACGCCGCCGCGCGCGCCATTCTGGGCGAAAACTGCGTCGGCAAAGGCATCCGCGAGCTCTTCGGCGACGAGGTCGCCGAGCTGCAGGCGCCGTATTTCGTCGCGGCGGTCACGCTCGCCGGACGCAGCAGACTGCTGCGCTTTTCCCGCGAGAGCGGCATGCAGGTGGTGTTCTTCTCGCGCCCGGAGGAGGACGTCGCGCTCCTGAGCGACGCCTATCTGCAGGCGCTGCGCAGCGGGCTGATGAACATGAACCTGGCCTCCGGCGCCGCGCAGCGCCTGGCCGAGGAGCGGAACGATCCCGCGCTGACGCAGTGCTTCCTGCGCATGAACCGGGAGTATTACAAGCTCAGCCGTCTGCTTGCCAACATCAGCACCGCGCGCGGCGTCCTGGCCGGCACGCTGCCGACGAGCTTCTGCGCGATCGATCTGGGCGCGCTGATCTCCGATCTGACGGACAGCGTCGGCATCCTGCGGCCGGACGTGACGATCGAGTTTGCCGTCGGCAAACGGGTACTGCTCTGGGCCGACCCGCAGCTGCTGGAGCTGATGCTGATGAATCTGATCTCCAACTGTCTGATCCACGCCGCAGGCCTGCAGCGGATCCGGATCGAGCTGAGCGCGCCGGGCGACCGGGTCTATCTGAGCGTGCGCGACGACGGCGCCGGGATCGCCCCGGAGAAAATGAGCACGCTCTTCCACCGCTACCGCGCCGACATCGAGCTCAGCGAGCTGTCGCTGGGCGCGGGGCTCGGCCTGACGGTGATCCGCGGGATCGCCGAGGCGCACGGCGGCGCACTGATGCTGGAAAGCCGCGAGGGCATGGGCACGACGGTGCGCGTGTCCCTGTCGCGCACGCTGGGCGGAAGCGTAAAGCTGGGCGAGGAGCTCAGGCCCTATGCGGGCAGCATGGAGCGGCTGCTGACCGGCCTTGCGCCCTGCCTGCCCGACGAGTGCTTCGGCGGAAAATATCTGGACTGAAAATATAAAAGCGGTGCGGCGGTTTCACGTGTTTGTGAAGCCGCCGCACCGCTCTGTTCACTTTTTCCCGAAAGGTGCAATCAGAAAAATGACCGCGGCGGCAAGACACATCCCGTACAGGCAGTAAGTCACTGCGTTGTTCCACGGAAAGGACGCCTCCGGGTGTCCGAGCGCAAAAACAGCAAAGGCAGCAAAGAGCAGCAGCAGAGCCGCTCCGATGTATCTGGACGTTGTTTTTTTCATGCTTATCTTCTTTCCCTGGCGGCATCGTCCATCACTTTGCCCAGCACACGCAGCGGCAGCTCCGGCGAGATCTGGATATCCGGGTACTCCGGATTCAGCGAATGCAGCGCCAGATGGTCCTCCTGCGCAATCAGCTTTTTCAGATAGGCGCTGCCGTCGTAGAGGAAGATGCCGATCTCCCCGGTCATCAGGCTGCGCTGCTGGCGCACCCAGACGATCTGCCCGTCGTGAAAGCGCGGCTCCATGCTGTTGCCGGCCACGCGCACGCCGAAATGCGCGCCCTCGGGCACCTCGGCCCCGACCTCGACCATCTCATAGTCCTCGCCGTCCAGAAACTGGCCGGTGCCGGCGGAGACGGCCAGCGAATACAGCGGCAGCGTGCGCACGCGCGCGGGCTCTTCCTTTCGCACGGCATAGCGCCCGCTGTCGCGCAGCAGCTGCACGTAATCCAGCGCCAGGCGGCGGCCGCGGCGGTCCAGCCCGGCGAACACGCCCTCCGCGCCGCCGGAGAACTCGCCCCGCACGTCCTCGATCTCCAGGATTCGGCACAGGGCCAGCAGCTGCCGCGCGCTCGGCAGCGTCGCCCCCTTTTCCCATTTGGAGACGGCCTGGTTCGTCACCGGGCAGCCCTGCCGGGTCATCGCCTCGGCCAGCTCCGTCTGGTTCAGGCCCAGCTCTTTTCTTTTTGCAAGCAGCACTTCTCCGATCTCGTTCATATCCTCACCCCATAAAAATACTCAGCCTATATGCTTACAGGCTGAGTATATCTTATTTTGTAGAATTTTTCAAGGATGATTATCTGTTTCAGATAAATTTATGCGTATATGCCGCCGCCGATGAATTCGCGGATCAACGAATCGTCCGCGACCAGGTCCTCGTCGATATGGCCGAACAGCTGCAGTGCGGGCAGCACGGAGCGCAGCTCGTCAAAGCGCTCGATGCCCTCCGGCACCTGCTGGAAAAGCTGGGTGGCGGTGCTGTTGAAGACCGGCAGCTCGTAGGCCAGCGTCGTATCGAACTGGAAATCCGCCTTCTCCTTGAAGCGGGAGATATACAGCTTCTCGCCGCGGCGGACATTGGCCCACATGCTCATGGTCTCGTCGGGCGAGGAGCCGCGGAAGTTGTAGTCGCGCACCGTGCGGCGCACCAGCCGGAACCAGGTGCGCTTGAAGACTGTGCGGCCGCCGAAGACCACGTCGCTCTGGGCGGAGATATAGAGCTTGAAGGCCTCGGGATGGCGGTCGGTGATCATGTCGTTGAGCGCGTGGATGCCTTCGAAGATGACGATCTCGTCCTTCTTGAGCTTGATGGACTTGCTCGGCTCCTGGATGCGCATGCAGCGGGAGAACTCGTACTTCGGCACATAGATGCGCTTGCCCTGGCTGAGTAGGGTGAAGTGCTCGTTGAGCAGCTCCATGTCCAGGCAAAGCGGCGACTCGAGATCGTAATCCCCATCCGGCGTGCGCGGCGTGGTGGCCGGGTCGACGGTGTTGAAATAATCGTCCATGGCGACATAGTGCGAGCCGATGCCCTTTTCCTCCAGCGCCTCGGCGATCTTCATGGCCGTGGTCGTCTTGCCGGAGCCGGAGGGGCCGGACAGCAGCACGATGGGGCTGTTTTTCTTGTTTTCCGCGATCTTCTCCGCCGCCTGCTTCACAAGCCCGGCGTAGTTTGCGTCCGCCTCCTCGATCATGCCGCGGGGGTCGGCCACGGTACGGTAGTTGATGTCGTTGAGTTGATATGCCATGCTCAGTTCTCCTTCCAGGCGCCGTAAAACTGCGCGATTTTTTCCTTTTCTTCACAGGTATTCGCAATGGCCCCGATATATTCCAGCGGATACTTCGGCGCCATCAGGCGGATGTTTCGTCCGCCGTCCGTGCGCACGAGCTTGGTCGAGCCGCCCGCACCCATCGCCAGGATGCTGCACAGCTCCTCCATGATGCAGATGTTGTAGATGTTCTCCGTGCCGGGTTTGGCCCAGCCCAGGTTTTCAAAGCCGCCGGACATGAATTTCTGCCGGTAGAGGTAATAGGGCGCGTAGCCCGCCGCGCGCAGGCGCTCCCCCGCCAGGTCGAGCATCTGACCGACTTCCTCCGCCGTGGGCAGCTCCGCGCCCTCGAGCATGATGCGCGAGCCCTTCTTGAGGCTGAGCGTGTGCACGGTGATGTTCTCCGGCGCGAGGGCGAGCACGCGGTCGACCGTGTCGGAAAAGCCCTCGACCGTATCCGCCGGGAGGCCCGCGATCAGGTCCATGTTCACAGCAAAGCCGCCGACCTGCCGCACCTTGTCCAGCGCGGCCACGATGTCCGCCGCGCTGTGCCTGCGGCCGATGACCTCCAGCACGCGGTCACTCATGGTCTGCGGATTGACGCTGACGCGGTCCACGCCCCATCGGCGCAGCGTGCGGAGTTTCTCTTCGGTGATGGTGTCCGGCCGCCCGGCCTCCACCGTGTATTCGCGCAGGGCGGAAAGGTCATATTCCTCCGCAAGTGCGGCGCAAAGCCGGTCGAGCATGGGCGCGGTGAGCGTGGTCGGCGTGCCGCCGCCCATGTAGATCGAGATCACCCGCAGGCCAAGCCGCCGCACCTGCGCGGCCGTGGCGCAGACTTCCTGCAGCAGCGCCTCCAGGAAGGGTTCCATCAGCTTCATGCTCTTTTCCACCGACTGGCTGACGAAGCTGCAGTAGGCGCAGCGCGTCGGGCAGAACGGGATGCCGACATAGAGGCAGACGTCGCGCTCCTCCAGCGCCGCGGAGAGCTTCATCGTCTGCCGCCCGGTGTCAAGGCAGAGCGCCGCCCGCTCGGGAGATACGTCGTAGTCCTCGATGAAGCGGCGCAGGGCCTCCTGCTCGTCCAGGCCCTGCTGCAGCAGCGCGCAGAAGAGCTTGCCCGGACGCACGCCGGTCAGCGCGCCCCAGGCCGGTTTCCGGTGTCCGGCGCGCAGCGCTGCGCGGTACATCGCGTTTTTGACCAGGCGCTGGCAGACGCGGTCGGTCTCCAGCTCATCGCTCAGACGCTCGAGCGGTGCGGACGCTCTCCCCCGCCAGACGCCGTCGCCGCGGCGCAGCACGCAGCTGGCCGTCATGAAGCGCGCGCCGCGGCTCAGGCGGAGCTCCAGGCGGTCGCCGGCGGGCTTGCCGGCGGGATATTCCGGCCGCTCCTCGGGCCAGAGCGTCAGCAGCATCTGCTCCGCCGCGTATTTATAATCGTGCCCAATCAAATAAAGTCTCATGGAAACGAAAAATCCCCACTTGTTTATGTTTTCGTGCTGGAAAATAGCGGCAATTCCCCACATTTCCTGATTATTCGGGAAACTGTCCCTATATGGCAGTATTATATCAGACACGGCCGCCGTGCACAATCCGAAAAATGAAAATTCAAAACTTTAAAGTAAAAAAGACTTGCCATTTTCAGTAAATTTCGTGTATAATGGGCATAGAATTATAGGATAGGGGAAATATTGATGTATTCCGTCGGTGAGAAAATCATATACGGGGAAAACGGCGTCTGCACGGTGGAAAGCATCGGCCCGCTCGCCGTATCCGGCGCGGCCAAGGGCCGTATGTATTATCATCTGCGCCCGCTGATCGGCAGCGGGATCTACTTCGCTCCCGTGGACTCCGGGGCCTATATGCGCCCCGTGATGAGCCGGGAGGAGGCGGAGGCGCTGATCGATTCGATGCCCGGCATCGAGCCCGCCATCTGCCACGACAACCGTTTCAACCATGTGGACGCTTTCTACAAGGAGCTGTTCAAGCAGCACAGCTGCGAGGCGCTGGTGTCCATCGTCAAGGGGCTGCGCTGCCGCATGTCCGAGCGCAAGAGCAAGAGCAGCCGCGCCGAGGCCACGATGAAGCGCGCCAAGGACATCCTCCACGGCGAGCTCAGCGTTGCGCTGGAGCTGGATCTCAAGGAGGTCGAGCCCTATATTCTGTCCCGGCTGAGCACGCAGACGCAAACCGTGCCCGAGCAGTAAAAAACCACGCCCTGTCGGGCGTGGTTTTTTTATTTCTTCAGATTGCTAAGGATGCTGTTGATGGCGTCCGAACCGCCGATCATGTTCAGCAGATTACCCAGCACGCCGCCCTCAGGCTGCTCGCCTTTGAGCAGCGCCACGGCGGCCTTTTTCGTGTCGGCGTCCGCCGCGCGGTAGAGTTCCAGCAGCTTCTTTTCCGCCGCAGTCAGCGTCTCAGCTGCGGCGTCGGCCTTCTTGGCGGTCGTCTTTTTGGCCGTCGTTTTGGCGGCGCTCGGCTTCTTCTCGCTCGTCTTTGCGGCCGTCGTCTTCTTGGCCGAGGCGCCCTTCGGCGCTTCCAGCAGCGACTTCTGCGTCACGCCGGTGGCCTTGGCGATCTCCTTGAGCTGGGCCTGGGTCAGTTCCTTTTCTCCGCGCTCGGCCTTGCCGAGGTCGGAGGCGGACAGGCCCTCGATCTTCTTGGCCAGCGCATCCTGCGACAGTCCCGCGTTCGTGCGGGCTTCCTTGATCAGATCTCCCACTTTTTTCGTTGCCATCGTCGATCCCTCCGGGCGTTTTTCTTTTATCGTACCACAGGAGAGGGCCTCTGGCAAGGGTCGATTTCCGGTTCCGGCGCCTGGGAGAAGCCGATCGGCCGGACGCCCTCGCCGGGCTCCGGCAGCAGCGGATCCGGCAGCCCGTACTCGGTCTGGGCGAGAAGAAGCTCCAGCGCCTGGGCGCGGGCCAGATCCTCCGGGGATGGGCGCATGGCGCCGATATGCAGCACAAAGGCCCCCAGCACCAGCAGCGCCGCCAGCAGCAGGATCCTTCGTTTCATGTTACCGCCCCCTTGTTCAGGCTCTGTGTATTTGGACGCCGGCCGGACGGAAAGGTTCCGTCCGGCCGCGCCCCTCTGTCTATAACAACGCTTTTCGGGGGCTCTTGGTTACAGGAAATCAGAAAAAAGTTGAAATACCGAAAGAGACAGCTCATCCGTCTCGTCCCTCGCGGGGGATCGGGCCGGGCCACCTTCCCCTCAAGGGGAAGGCGTTTGTGCCGGCGTCTCTTGTTGACTTTTGAAAGATCTCTATGGCCCGAAACGGGAAAAACCGCCCGGCGCAAGCTGCGCCGGGCGGTTTTTTCATTGCTGATAATGGTGCGCGTCCTGCAGGACCATTTCCTTGACCTTCAGGAGCCTGACCTTGGTGGCGTTCTCGTTTTCCTCCAGCTTCATGGAAATATACTTGATATTTCCCTCCAGCTCGGGGATCATGACGTACTCCAGAGCGTTGACGCGGCGGCGGGTCTTCTCGATCTCCTCCGCCAGCAGCTGCATGGTCTT
>CAMNOV010000074.1 GCA_946547105.1 uncultured Clostridia bacterium
GGCTACCAGCCGACGCTGGCGACCGAAATGGGCGCCCTGCAGGAGCGCATCACCTCCACGCGCCGCGGCTCCGTCACCTCCGTCCAGGCCATCTATGTGCCCGCAGACGACCTGACCGACCCCGCGCCCGCGACGGCCTTCGCCCACCTGGACGCGACCACCGTGCTCTCTCGCGCGATCTCCGAGCTCGGCATTTATCCGGCGGTCGACCCGCTGGAATCCAGCTCCCGCATCCTCGATCCGATGGTTCTGGGCAAGGAGCATTATGAAACCGCGCGCGCCGTGCAGCAGGTTCTGGAGAAATACCGCCAGCTGCAGGACATCATCGCGGTGCTCGGCATGGACGAGCTTGGCCCGGAGGACCGCGCCACGGTCAATCGCGCCCGCCGCATCCAGCGCTTCCTCTCCCAGCCCTTCCACGTGGCCGAGAACTTCACCGGCATCCAGGGCCGGTACGTCAAGCTCTCCGACACCATCAAGGGCTTCCAGGCCATCCTCGGCGGCGATGTCGACGATCTGCCGGAGCAGGCCTTCCTGATGTGCGGCGGTATCGACGAGGTCATCGCCAAGCGGGGGAGCTTCTGATGGATAAGATTCATCTGCTGCTGGCCACTTCCGGCGGAGAGACCTGGGAAAAGCAGGTCTGTTCCGTCACGCTTCCGGCTGCGCTCGGCTCGCTGGGGATCCTGGCGGGTCATGCACCCATGCTCTGCGCGCTCAACGAGGGCCTGGTGAGCTGCCGCACGGAGGCGGGGGAGACCGCCCGCATCCGCATCAGCGAGGGCATCGCCAACGTGGCCGACAACGAGGTCACGCTGCTGCTGTCGCATCTGTCGGTCGAAAAAGAATAAGAAAACAGCCCGTGATGGGAGAAGAGTCTCCTGTCACGGGCTGTTTTGCACAGATCCCTCAATGGGATCTGCGGTAGGCGCGCGGTGTCATGCCGTATTTCTTTTTGAAAACGTCCTTGAAATAATTGCTGTCCGAGAAGCCGCAGCGCAGCGCGATGGCCGTGATGCTGTCGTCGGTGGCGATCAGCTCCAGCGCCGCGTGCTGCAGCCGGGTGTTGACCAGGTATTCATGCACGCCGACGCCCGCGTCCTCCCGGAAACGCTTGCTGAGGTGGTTCGGGCTGAAGCCGGCCGCGGCCGCGATCTCCGCGGCGGTGATGGGATTCATATAGTTTTCACCGATGAACCGCGCGGCCAGAAGCGTCTGGCGATCGGCCGTGCGGGTGTTTTCCGCCAAAGCGGGCGTGACCGTGCAGAAGCGGGCCATCAGGATAAACAGCTCCTGCAGGAGATAGTACTGCATGTAGGGCGTTTTTTCATCGGGTGAAAACTCTTCGGCAAACATGCACTGCAGCACGTCGTCCAGGCGCGGCCGGGCGGACGCTTCGCTGCGGAAGATGTGCGGGCGGGAGAAAAAGCTGCCGACATCCGTCACGCGGGTGAAGGTGCCCTCTCCGATGTCCTCGGCACGGAAATAGACCACGCCGCGCACGCAGCGTTCATACTGATAGAGCGTGTAATGGAAGACCTGGGGCGGGATGAGAATAAAATCTCCGGCCTGCAGATCGATGAGGCTGTTGTCTATAATAAAGCAGGTCCGCCCCTGCTGCAGATAGTACAGCTCAAAATAACTGTGACAGTGATGGCCGGTCATGACACAGCCGGCCTCACGCTCGGCCTGTTCCGCGCAGACACGCGAAATACGGCCCGTCAACAGGCGCTGACGGGAGCTGTCAGTCATACTTTTTCCTCCTGTTGTTGAAAAATCTGTGTTTTCAAAAAAATCTCTCGTATAATTCGTAGAAAATTATTGGATTTGCAGTAAAATAAATAGAAGAAATCAGAAAAAATTGAGCATTTTCAATAGCATGCTCCACCCGAAAACCGTAAAAGCAGACAGAAAACTGGTCCAAACGACGATATTTCCCGCCAAAGGCGCGTCTCCGCCGAGCTGTTCGGCCATGGTAAAGGAGGCAACCGCCGTGGGGGAGGCGAAGATCGCCAGCAGCGTGATGATCTCGATATCGCGAAATCCCAATGCGGCGGCTGCGCCGAGGACCAGCGCGGGGACGACGATCAGCCGGCCGACACAGACAGCCGCGGTCTGACGGAGCCTTGTGCGATCGCTTTTGAAGTTGAAAAAGGCGCCCAGCAGAAACAGCATCAGCGGGCTTGCCGCCTTGGCCAGATCGTGCACCGGCTTTTCCAGCACGGAGGGGAGCCTGAGCCCCGCAGCGAGAGCGATCAGACCGGCTACGCTGCCCAGGATCAGCGGGTTTTTCAGGATGTTGAGCAGCAGACGGCGCAGATCGGACTTTTTGCCTTTATAGGTCTCCAGTGTAATCACGGCCAGCACGTTGAAGATCGGCACGACGATCGCGCTCATGACGGCGGCCACGCCGATGTCACCGCCCGGCAGCAGTCCGGCGGCCAGCGGGAGACCGAGGATCACATAGTTCGACCGAAACAGGCCCTGGATCACAACGCCGCGGCTTTCCCGCTCCGGGACGAAGCGGACAGCATACAGGATGCTCAGTCCGTATACGAGAAAGATCGCAAGAACAGAGAATACGATCAGCTTCGGCCGCAGCGCCGAGGACAGATCAGAGGTATAGATATTATAGAAGCACATCAGCGGCATGAAGGCGCCGAAGGCCCATTTGTTGGCGCGCGGAACGTCCGCTTCGCGGATGAGGCCGATGCGCTTGGCGGCATAGCCCGCCGCGACGATCAGCAGGATGGGCAGGATGCCCGACAGGCAGAGAATCAGATTGTCCACAGGCAAGACTCCTTTGTAAAGGCGGTGTCAGTATGATCCAGCTCGGTATCCGGCTGCACGATGTAAACAGCGCGTCCGCTCCCGAAGAGCAGACGCTGGAAGCGCGCGCCCGAAAGGCGCGGGAGGAGGGCTTTTCCTGCGTGCATCTGGCGCTGTCCAAATGCATCGCGGGCGTCAGCTTTGACGATGCGGCGCTGACCGAAGGCCTGGCCGCCTATGTGCGGCGAGTCTTCCGGGAGCAGAACCTGGACGTGGCCGTGCTGGGATGCTATCTGAATCTGGCACATCCGGACGAAGAAAAGCTGCGGGAGATCCAGTCGCGCTATTATGGCAATCTCCGGGTGGCCGCTCTCGCGGGGATCGGTATGGTCGGCACCGAGACCGGCGCGCCGAACGCCGCCTACAAGCGGGACGCCAATACCCACAGCGCGGAGGCGCTGCATACGCTGATGCGCAATCTGGAGCCCGTTGTCGAACAGGCGGAGCGCTGCGGCATCACGCTTGCCGTAGAGCCGGTGCTCAACCACATCGTCTATAATCCGGACCGTGCCCTGGAGCTCATCCGCGGCATCGGCAGCCGGAACCTGCGCATCATTTTCGACCCCGTGAATCTGCTCGGGCCGGAAAACGTGGACGACCGGGAGCGGGTGCTGGGCGAGGCGATGGATAAACTCTGCGACCATATCGCCATGGTGCATCTCAAGGACTACGTGCCTGCGGAAGGGAAGCTTGTCAGCGTGGCGGCCGGCACGGGCGAGATGGACTATAAGGAGATCCTGCGCTTTTTGAAGGCGCGCAAGCCCTATATCCAGGCGACACTGGAGAACACCTGCAACGATAACGCCGTCAGCTCCAGGCGCTTGATCGAGGAGCTTTACGCCTCGGTCTGAGGATTGGCCCAGGCGACGCGGCCCTCACGGATGGGGCGCTCGTAAAAGCGGGCCGTCCGGTCGCGGCCGGAATTCCGCCAGGGATCGAAACCGGCGGGGGAGATATGGGGGCCGCAGCTGCAGTCCTCAAAGCGGCACAGTCCATAGTCCCGCCAGGGGCGGGCGAGGAAGATGCTGCCGGGGGAGACCCCGTCTTCCGCGGTGAAGGCGCAGCGGCGGAAGAGGAAGCCCTCTTTCTGGCTCAGCGCATGGGCGGGCGCCGCTACGTAACCGATATCGCGCGCATCCCAGACAGAGCGCAGCTCGCAGCGGTCGAAGATGGCGTCGCCGCAGCCGAAAATGAAATCCACCGTGCCGTCGATGCGGCAGTTTTGAATGAATTGCGTGCAGGCGCCGGGACGGCGCAGCTCATCGGGCAGAAAATCCCGATAGCGCTCGATCAGATCGTCGGGCAGCGGCCCGAGGAAGAGCGTGTCCTGCGTGGAACGCAGGATGCAGTCGAGCATGACGAAGCGGTCGCCGTTGACGCTCAGCGCCACCTCCTGACCCTTCGTCTCCGGATGCAGGGAATCGTTGACCACGGACAGACCGCGCAGCGTGACGCCGTCTGCGCAGATGGCCAGCGTCCAGGTCCGGAAGGTGTTGTACTCCCGCCCCTGTTCGTCCAGCTTGCGCGCGTAGTCCCCGTATACCAGAACGGTCTTCTCCGCGCCGGCGCCGATCAGCGTGAGCTCCGGCGTCCGGATCACGAGCTTCTGCCGGTATTCTCCGGCGTCGAAAAGGATCACGGAGCCCGGTTCGGCCCGGTCGAGCACGGATTGGACGCCGTCGCCCGGTTTGACATGGTATTCGGCCATTTCAGATGCTTCCTCCCGATCTGTAAAAACTGACGGGATGATTATAGCACAGCGTTTCCGGCATGAAAATCTGTTTCCGGAAACGAATCCGTTTTGTCCATGCTTTTTCTCTCATTTTGGTATGTTAAAAAATTATTTAACTGATAAAATCAAAGAGAGAATAGGGGAGAATTTCGTCTCCCCGCATCCGGTTTTACAGTTGAATCAAGTTCAGGATTGCCTATGAATCGCAGTTTTAGTTTCAAGCAGTACCGCGGCATCGATCTGACGCTGTTTGCGGTGATCCTTTGCTTTTCGGAAATGCTGATCGTCAACGCCGCGCGCTTCTGGTTTGCCGACCAGCTATATACCGTTTCCGTGGTTGCCGCGGTGACGGCGATCGTACTGATGCGCTGGGGCCCCTGGGCGGGCATCCACGCGGTCCTGGGCGGGCTGGTGTTCAGTCTCGCCTCCCGCGGCAGCGCGCAGCAGACGCTGATCTACTGCATCGGAAACCTGCTGGCGCTGATTGCGCTGCTCCCTATGCGCATGCTCGGCGCGGAGCGCATCCGGAAGGACGGCTTCCTCAGCGTGTGCTTCGGGCTGCTGGTGCTGCTGCTGATGCAGCTGGGCCGTGCGCTCATGGCGCTGCTGCTGGGCGCAGGCTTTTCCGCCTGCCTCGGCTTTTTTACCACGGACGCTCTCTCCCTTCTGTTCACCGGCGTGATCATCTGGATCGCCCGGCGGCTGGACGGGATCTTTGAAAATCAAAAACATTATCTTCTGCGCATTCACAAGGAAGAAGAAAAAGGAGGATACTGATGAAAGCAAAAGCAGCAGATTTTCTCATCTACGATGAAGCGTCAGGCTTGTACCGCGAGAGCCCGGAACAAGCCGTACGCGACGACGTAGAAAAGCACTACTGGCTCCATGTCGGCCGATCGATCCTCAAAGACTGGCGCCTGTATCTCATGCTGATCCCCATGATCCTTGTGTTCCTGTTCTGGCGCTACTTCCCGATGTACGAACTGCTGGGCTGCTTCAAGGTGTCGGATGAAGTCCTTCCGGTATCGCAGCAGCTGTTCTCCGGCTTTTCGTATTTCAAGCGGCTGCTGGTCGGCGGGGACACGCTGTCGATGGAGTTCTGGCGTGCGATGCGCAACACCTTTATCCTGAGCTTCTACGGCCTGTGCTTCGGCTTCCCGATGCCGATCATTCTGGCGCTGTTCTTCAACGAGATCAAGTCGAACATCGCCCGAAGCGTGTATCAGGTGCTGACCTACCTGCCGAAGTTCATGTCCACCGTCGTTATGACCTCTCTGGTCGTCATGCTGGTCAAGCAAGGCTCTCTGACTTCCGGCATGGGCGTCGTTTCCCAGGCACTGTCCAAGCTGGGCTGGGTCTCGCAGGAGGTTGCGAATGCGGGCCTGCTCAATAACCCCTCTTTCTTCCGTCCGATCTATATCATCAGCGGCATCTGGGAAGGCGCGGGCTATGACAGCATCGTCTTCTTCGCTGCCATCATCGCCATCTCGCCCACCAGCTACGAGGCGGCACAGATCGACGGCGCCGGCAAATGGGCGCAGATGCGCTACGTCGTGCTGCCGAGCATTCTGTCCACCATCGTCATCATGCTCATCACCCGTATCGGCTCGCTGCTGAACATCGGTTATGAGAAGGTGCTGCTGCTGTACAACACCAACACCTACGTGACGGCCGACGTGGTCTCCACCTTTGCCCAGCGCTACGGCCTTGCCGGCGCTGCCAAGGGCATCGCCTCCGCGGCCGAAATGATGAACAACGTGGTCGGCATGCTGCTGGTCATCGGCGCCAACACCATCGCGCGCAAGGCCTCCGACGTGTCGCTCTACTAAAGGGGAGGGAGAGTTATGAAAAGAAAACTTGAGATCTCCGAGCTGATTTTCAAGATCATCAGCTATACGCTGTTGACGGTATTTGCTCTGGCCTGCCTGTATCCCTTCGTTTACGCGATCTCCGCGGCGGTCAGCGGCCGCAGCGCGGTCGAGTACGGCCAGGTCGTCCTCTTCCCGAAGAACGTCCAGTTCGACGCCTTCCGCCGCATGTTCAGCGACAACATGTTCTGGAACGCCTATTCGAACACCCTGTTCATCACCTTCTACGGCACGATCTGGGCGCTGTTCTACTCGATCCTCGGCGGCTACGCGCTGTCGAAAAAGCGCCTGCTGTTCCGTAAGTTCTTCAACTTCTTCCTGGTGTTCACGATGTGGTTCGCCGCCGGTATCGTTCCCCAGTACCTCAACTACCTTGATACCAAGAACGTGTTCAACTCCATCGGCATCATGGACGACAAGTGGCTGGTCGTCATTGCGATGGGCATGGCGGCTATGAACATCATCCTGCTGCGCAACGCCTTCGAGGGCGTGCCGAGCGAGATCGAGGAAGCCGCCATCGTCGACGGCGCGAGCGAGTTCCAGGTGCTGACCAAGGTGTACCTGCCGATGTGCAAATCCACGATCGCCACCGTGGCCCTGTTCTTCGGCATCTCCCGCTGGAACGGCTACTTCTGGGCGCGCCAGATGATCTCCAACTCCAACGAGCA
>CAMNOV010000075.1 GCA_946547105.1 uncultured Clostridia bacterium
ACGGCCTGTCGAGCCTGACGGCGGACATCAACGGCAACGGCCGCGTCGAGACCCGAGACGCCACGCTGATCTGCCAGGCGAGAAACGGCTCCTACGTCGCGCCGTGGTAAACAGGCACAAAAAAAGAGGATCTGCAGACATGCAGATCCTCTTTTTTTATGTTCGGGCTCACACGTACCAGAGCCAGCCGAAGCAGAACACGATCAAAAACCACTGCCAGAAGCTGTAATAGACCGAGACCCGGCAGGTGCCGTGGTACAGGCCGTTCTGGGAATCGTAGCGGACGGTGGCCTCGCCGTGCCGCAGGCCGTGGACGGTGCCGTCCGGATCGACGCTGACGATGTCCGGGTTCTCGGAGGTCCAGGTCAGCGGACCGGTCGCGCCCTCGGCGTGCTTGGCCTGCGCGCTGCCGCGGAAAACGACGCTCAGCGCCTCGGTGGTGTCCGCGCCGCGGACGGTGACGATCTCCTCGGTGGGCTCCGGCTCCGGCGGCGCGACGGTGTAGGTCTCGCGCGTCAGCAGCTCGCCGCAGACCGTGCAGTGCTTTTCACGCAGGCCCTCGTGCGTCTCGTCGGCCGGCGTCACGATCTCCCATTCGCCCGGCGTGTGCTGGGGCGGGAAATAGCTGTCCGCCCAGCTGTAGCCGCAGATCCGGCACTCGTGCACCGCGTAGCCCCAGTCCTCGCAGGTCGGGGCCACCAGCGTCGTCTGGTATTCCGGCTCCTCGCACGGCTCCGGCTTGAGGACCTTGTCGTATTCAAAGACCTCGTTGCGCTCAAATTCGTCTTCGTTGCTGTAGTAGTTGCCGGGCACGGACATCTCCTCGCCCAGCGTCGGCTCGCAGTAGGCGCGGCGGTTCGGGTTGTCCTCAAAGAAGGTGATTTGGCCGTAGATCTCGTTGCGGCGCACGGACTGCGAGTGCACGTCCATGCCGCAGTAGTAGTACATGCCCACCAGGCCGCCGTTGTGCACGTAGCCGTGGCAGGAGTCGTAGCCCTGGATGCGCACGACGCAGTCTTCGATGTTCACCAGGCCGCAGGCCAGGATGCCGCCCATGAACTGCTCGCAGCGCTCCTCCAGGTTGCGGTCCTCGAACACCAGCTCCACGTCCGCCCGGCAGTAGCCGAAGTCGCCCGCGCCGTAGCCCACGATGCCGCCGATGCCGCTCATCACGGCGTAGTTGGTCAGCCGCGCCTGCCCCTGGACGGAGCAGCCCTGGATGTTGCAGCGGTACATGTAGCCGGCCAGCATGCCGACGAAGCAGTGCTCCTTGCCGTCGACCGCCATCCGCACGCCCACCAGATGCAGGTCGCGGACGGTGGCGTTTTCCATCACGGAGAACAGGCCGGAGAACACCGTGTCGTAGGGGACCAGGTTGCCGTCGCGCGTGACGCGCGTATCCTCGCCGACCGCGCTGATCTGGAGATTGTAGAGCGTGTGGCCGGCGCCGTCAAGCGTGCCGCGGAAGGGGATCGGCTGCCAGATGGTGCTGGCCATGTCGATATCGGCCGTCAGCAGATAGTTGCCGTCCGGGTCGTCGGCGATGGCCAGCAGGCCGTCCAGATCGGAGATCTCAACGAAATCCTTCGCCGGGGCGGCCGTGCTTTCGGCCAGGGCCGCGCCGCCCACCGGCAGCAGGAACAGAAGCACGAGCAGAAGAGAAAGCAGCTTTTTCATATGTTTATCCTCTTGTTTGCCATTCCGCGCCGCGTTATCGGACGGCGGTGGCTTCCAGCGTCTGAGAGCCGGCCTGCAGCGAGCAGCTCTGCCCCTCGCTCAGCGCCGGGTCGGCAAAGAATACGCTGCGGTAAGCGTAGGCGGCCTTCATCGTCGGCGCGCCTTCGAGCTTGATCTGCAGCTCGTCGCCGGCGCTGCCGCCGGCTGTGAAGAGCAGCCAGGGGATCTCACCGGCGGGCGTCGGCGCGCTGCTGCCGCAGGCAAGGAGCGTGCCGCCCGTGAGCAGCAGGCGGGCCTTGGCGTCGATGGGCTTGTTGTAGGCGCTGACGAGGACGCGGCCGCCTTCGATGCTGACGGTGCCGACCTCGGCGGCAAAGCCGGTGCCCTTCTTGCCGCCCTGGATGCCGTCCGCGCCGGAGGCGATCAGCAGCTCGCCGCCGCTGATGCGCACCGTATCGGCGCTGACCAGGCCGTCGTCAGCGGACTGAACGGAGAGCGTACCGCCGCTGACCGTCAGCTCGGTCTCGGCGGAGACGCCCTTGCCCTGGCGCGAGCGAAGCTGCAGCACGCCGTCGCTGATCGTGAGCGCTGCGCCGCTGCGCAGCGCGTGGTCGTCGGCCGTGACGTTGATCGAGCCGCCGGAGACGGTCACGCCGGTCTTGCCCTTGAGGCCCTTGCAGCTGGCCGCCGCGGGATCGCCTTCGGCGGTCACGGTGATGCTGCCGCCGAGGATGCGCAGCTCGGTCTCGGCGGAGACGCCGTCGCCCCCGGACACGACCGTGAGCGTGCCGCCCTCGATTTGGACGAAGCCTTTGTCGGCTTTTTTCGCGGAGCTGGATTTGAGCCCGTCGTTGCCGGCCTCAATATCCACCGTGCCGCCGCTCATCGTCACCGATTCGCTGGCGCGGATGCCGTTATTCACCGCGTAAACAAGGAGCCGCCCGCCCTTGAGCTTGAGGTCGTCCTTGCAGGTGATGCCGTTGTTGAGGTAGCCGAGCACGGTCAGCGCGCCCTCGCCCTGGATGTCCAGGTCGTCCTCGGCGTAGATCGCGGCGCCCTGCCGCGTTTCGTCGAAGCCGGCCGCATCGGCCTCCGTGCCGGAGACGACGCGGTTTTCGCTGCCCGCGGCCAGCACCAGGTTGAGCTCCTTGGCCTGGATGAGATAGATGGCGCTGTCGGTCAGGCAGGTGATGTCCGCGCCGTCGAGGAAGAGCGTGACCTTGCCGGGATTCTCCTTCAGGTCGATGACGATGCGCCCGTCGCTGAGCGTGCCGCGGACGGTGTAGGACCCCGGCGCGCCGATCGTCGCGACGCTGCCGTTGACGGCCACGCCGCGTGCCGCGCACTGGATGCTGTCGCCCTTGAGCTCGATGACGGCCTCGGGCGCCTGGGCAGCGTCCGCGCTGATCGGCGCGTCCACGGGCGCTTCCCCGATCACCGGATCGGCGCAGCCCGCGAGGGAGAGCAACAGCGAGCACAGCAGCAGAATGGATAGCAGTTTTTTCATAGCGCCTCCCGCTTTATAGCATTTCCTTGTCGTTCATGCGGCCGCAGCTGACGTTCAGGTTGCCGTTGCGGCAGCGGATCGCGTCGATAAACTCTTTTTTGACCTCGCTGTCCTTGAGATAGATGTCATAGCTCAGCTCATAGAGCGTGCCCATGTTGGTGGTCTTGACCTTTTCCAGCTCATGGCGCGTGGTATATTTGGCGAAGAGATCGTCAAACAGCCCGTCGTATTCCAGCGTTTCGGGGATGGTGATCTTCAGATGGCGGTAGGAGCTGCTGACTTCGCCCATGCGCAGCAGGCTCAGCAGCAGCACAAACGTGCCCATCACGAGGAAAAACAGCGCGGCAACGCCCACATAGCCCATGCCGCAGGCCAGGCCGATGGCCGTGGCCATGAATACGCCGCAGATCTCCTTGGCCGTGCCCGGCGCGCTGCGGAAGCGCACCAGCGAGAAGGTGCCCGCCACGGCAAGCCCCGCGCCGATGCTGCCGTTGACCATCATGATCACCAGGGTCACGATCGGGGGCAGCATGGCCAGCGCCACGTTCAGCGAGCTGCTGCTGCGGCTGCGGAAGGAGAAGACCAGCGCCGTCAGCACGCCGAGGACGATGGCGCCGCCGAGGCAGATCAGAAAGGCGGACAGGGTCAGGCTGGTGGAAATTACACTGTTAAACACAAACGATCACTCCGTTAAAATATTTCTCGAGAAGGTCCTGCCGGTAGCAGGTGCCGTATTTGGAAAAGCTGGCGGGGAAGATCTCCAGCTCGCTGAGCAGATGGGCCAGCCACAGCGGCGCCGCCTCCGGGATCTTGATCTCCATCAGCACCTCGCCGTCCGGCAGCAGCGGCTCGCCTTCGCTGCCGGCGCTCAGATGCAGGTCGGTGTCGCGCCAGCGGAGATTGCGGTCAAAGGTGATGCGCAGCTCCGGCTCCTCCCGGTCGACCCAGGCCTCGCGCTCGCAGGCGATATAGGCCTTGGGCGAAACCTCGTGGGTCTGCAGGAAAAAGTCGATCTCCCGCAGGATCTGCCCGTCCTCGGCCGGCCTCGACTGCCCGGCGAGATAGGCCTCGGCCTCGGCCGCGCTCATCCGCACCCGCCGCTTGTAGACGACGCCCTTGAATTTCTTTTTCAGCTCCACGAACACCTCGCCGTCCGGGGCGGGGACGTTATAACTGCGCAGCCGCAGCTTTTCCTTGTATACCGGCCGCTCCAGCGAATGGCGGATCAGGGAAAAATCGTCGCTGTCGTAGTAGATGCTGCACACAGTGCTGCGATGGAAGCGGTCCGGCACCAGGTGTTCGCGCAGCTGCTCCCACAGCAGCTCGGCTTTTTTTGCACTGAGCAGGTATTTTTTTTCGTAGCGCTTGAAGGTAAGGATGGTTTCCTGCATGGCTCTGCTCCCCAGACAGTTTTACACCTTATCATACCGCATTTCCCGGCTTTTTTCAACGGTGAATTCTGCCTGCGGGCGCTGGAAGACGGCGAAGAAAAAACTGGCCCGGCTCCCATGGCGGAAGCCGGGCGAAAACGCAGATCAGCGCTGCGGCGGGCGGCGCAGCACCGGCAGCCAGACGGCCAGCGACAGCGCAAAGGCTGGCAGCAGGATCAGCAGCCGCGAGAGCGCGTCGGTCCCGGCCAGCAGCACGGCGGCGAGCCCCAGCAGCGAGGACAGGGCGTAGAGCAGGGCCACGGCCTGCTGCTGGCTCAGCCCCAGGTCGAGCAGCCGGTGGTGGATGTGCCCCCGGTCGGCGCGGAAAGGGCTCTGCCCGCGCAGCAGGCGGCGCAGCACGGCGAAGGTCGTATCCGCCAGCGGGACGGACAGCGCCAGCAGCGGCACGAAAAAGCTCACCAGCGTGTGGAATTTCAGCAGACCCAGCACGCTGATCGCGCCCAGCGCATAGCCGAGAAACTGCGAGCCCGCGTCGCCCATGAAGATGCGCGCCGGGCTGCGGTTATCGGGCAGAAAGCCCAGGCAGGCGCCGTTGAGCGCCGCCAGCAGCAGCGCAGCGGCTGGCGCGGAAACGCTCAGCGCCACCAGCAGCATGCTCAGCGAGCCGATGGCCGACACGCCGACGGCCAGCCCGTCCAGCCCGTCGATAAAGTTGACGGCGTTGGTGCAGGCGACGATCCACAGTACCGTCAGCGCGGCGGCGAGGGGGAATGGCAGGGTGATGCTCCCGCCGGAAAACGCGGATACCGCGCCGAGGACGATCCCGCCGCGCACGGCGAGAGCCGCGGCGGCCAGCTGGGCCAGCAGCTTGACGGCGGGGCGGAGATCGAAGAGATCGTCCAGCGCGCCCATCAAAACGATCAGCGCAGCGCCGCCGAGCAGACCGGAGATCGGCTTTTCAGCCGGGCAAAACGCCGGGACGACGACCAAAAAACCAAGAGAAATGGCCAAACCGCCCATCCGCGGCACCGGGGAGCGGTTGACGCGCCGGCCGCCGGGGCGGTCGACCGCGCCGAGCCGCAGGGCGAGCGAGCGGACGGGCGGTGTGAACAGATGGCAGAGCGCGCCGGCGCAGAAGAGCGCCAGCGACGTACGCAGCCACGCGGGAAGATGACAAAGCATGGAGAACCTCGGGGGGGGGATAGTTTTTAGTTCTTAGAGCTTAGTTTTCAGGAGAAACGCCTTTGCTAAGCACTAAAAACTAAAAACTAAGAACTTAACGAGCCACCAGACCCACTTTCTTGCGCACCTTGCGCAGGGTCTTTTCGGCTATGTAAGAGGCGCGCTCGGCGCCGTCGCAGCACATGGCCTCCAAATAGGCCTTGTCCTTGATGATGCGCTGGGCTTCCTCACGGATCGGGCGCAGGGTCTCGACCACGGCCTCGCCGACGGCGGGCTTGAAGGCGCCGTAGCCCTTGCCCTCAAATTCCGCTTCGATCTCGTTGAAGCTCTTGCCGGTGACGGCGGCGTAAATGCTCATCAGGTTCGCCACGCCCGGCTTGTTCTCCGGATCGTAGCGCACGCAGCGCTCGGTGTCGCAGTCGGTGACGGCGCGCTTGAACTTGCGCATGATGTCGGCCGGATCGTCCATCAGACAGACGCGGCCGTTGCCGATCTCGTCGGACTTGGACATCTTACTGTGCGGATCGAGCAGATCCATCACGCGCGCGCCCACCTTCGGAATGAAGGGCTCGGGCATGCGGAAGGTCTCGCCGTAAAGGTTGTTGAAGCGCTGCGCCACGTCGCGCGTCAGCTCCACGTGCTGCTTCTGATCTTCGCCCACGGGCACGTAATCCGGCTGGTAGAGCAGGATATCCGCCGCCATCAGCGCAGGATAGGTGAACAGGCCGCCGTTGATGTTGTCGGCGTTTTTGGCGCTTTTGTCCTTGAACTGGGTCATGCGGCTGAGCTCGCCGAACATCGTGTAGCAGTTGAGGATCCAGCCGAGCTCGGCGTGCTGGGGCACGTGGCTCTGGATGAAGAGCACGTTCTTCTGCGGGTCGAGGCCGCAGGCCACGTACTGCGCGAGCTGCTCGAGCGTGCGGCGGCGCAGGTCGGCGGGGTTGTTGCGCGTGGTGAGCGCGTGCAGGT
>CAMNOV010000076.1 GCA_946547105.1 uncultured Clostridia bacterium
GGGCCGCCGAGGGCGGCGGCCCCTACGGGCAACGATTACCTTCCGGAACCCATCCCGGCGGGCCGCCGGGGGCGGCGGCCCCTACGGGCAACGATCTCTTTCCCGGAACCCATACCGGCGGGCCACCGAGGGCGTCGGCCCCTACGGGCAACGATTACCTTTCAAAACCCATACTGTAGGTATAAAAGTATTTATATTTTCTGTATTGCTTATGTCTTCTCTTTTTCTCACAGATCCGGTATACTGATTGCGAAAGCAAAAAGGAGGTGCGCCTATGAAACTGACGCTTGCGGAAAACATCCGTCTGTTCCGGAAGCAGCGGAAGCTGACGCAGGAGAAGCTGGCCGAGGCGCTGGGCGTGACGGTCGGCGCGGTCTACAAATGGGAGTCCGGCCAGTCGACGCCGGAGCTGAACCTGATCGTGGAGCTGGCGGACTTTTTCGACGTCTCGGTCGACGCGCTGCTCGGCTATCAGATGCAGGACAATCGCCTGGAGACCATGCAGGATCGGATCGGGCAGGCCTGCCGCAGGCTGGACCCGGCCGCCCTGGCCGAGGCGGAAAAGGCCCTGGCCAGGTATCCGCATTCCTTCCCGGCCGTGTATTCCTGCGCCATGGTCTATCTGGTCTTCGGCAGCGCCAGCCGTGACAAGGCGCAGCTCCGGCGGGCGCAGGAGCTGCTGGAGCAATCCCTCGTCCTGCTCCGGCAGAACGAGGATCCGCGCGTGAGCGAGACAAGCAACAAGGGCGCGCTGGCAACCGTCCTCTTCCTGCTGGGCGAGCGGGAAGAGAGCCTGGAGCTGCTGAAGAAAAACAACGTCAGCGGCGTGTTCAGCGATGAGATCGGCCTTCTGCTGGCGGGCTATCTGGGCCGCCCGGAAGAGGCCTCTCCGTTTTTGGCGGAAGCGCTCCTGGAGGGCCTTTCCACGCTGCAGACCGCGGTCGTCGGCTATGTGTTCCTGTTCCGCTCGCGGGGCGACTGGGCTTCGGCGCTGGCCGTCAGCAGCTGGGGGCTGGAGCTGCTGAACGGCGTGAAAGCAGAGACCCAGACAGATTCCCTCGACAAGGTCCAGGCGGAAATGCTGGCCGTGCTGGCTTATACCCAGGCGCAGGCCGGGCAGCGGGAGGCCGCCCTTGCATCTCTCCGAAAGGCCGCGGTTTTCGCGCAGCGCTTTGACTCCAAGCCGGATTACAGTCTGAAGAGCCTGCGCTTTGCCGACCACATGGATCAGATCACCGTCTTCGACATCTTCGGCGCGAGCGCCGCCGGCAGCGTGACCGAGCTGCTGCGCCGGCTGGACGCCCCGGCGCTGTGCGAACAATGGAAGGAGCTCGGCGGATATGAATGAACCTGTACGGAGCAGCGGCAACGTGTTTGCCAGCCGGAACTTCCGCCTGGTCTTCCTCGGCGCGCTGGTGTCCGAGCTCGGCGCGATCCTGTACAGCTTCGCCGTCAGCTTTTACATCCTGGACCTCAGCGGCAACAACGCCTTCCTGCAGGGCCTGTATCTGGCGCTGTGCGGCGTGACCCAGCTTGTGTTCACGCCGGTCGGCGGTGTGCTGGGCGACCGCTTCAACAAGGCGAGGATCATGGTCGTCTGCGACTTCATGAAGGGCGGCACGATCCTGCTGGCGACGGGGCTGATGCTGCTGTTTCGGGCCCCCGGCGCACGGCTGGCGATCCTGTTCGTCCTCGGCGTCGTGGGCAACGCCGTCAGCGGCGTCTTTAACCCCGCCGCGGGCGCGCTCTTTCCCCATATCGTCGGGGAGGAGCAGCTGCAGCAGGCCAATGCCTACTTTACCATGAAAAGCTCGCTGGAGGGCATTCTCGGCGTCATCCTGGCCGGCATCCTGTACGCGGCGCTGCCGATCTATGCGCTCTTTTTCCTGGTCGGGCTCTGCTATCTGGTCTCCGGGATCTCCGAGATGCTGATCCGTTACGATCACAGGCCCTCCGCACAGCGGCTGACGCTGCGGCTTGCGATGCGGGACATGGGCGAGGGGGTCGCCTATCTCCGGACCCAGCGCGCGATCCTCGCCCTGCTGGGCTCGGTCCTGTTCATCAATTTCTTCTTTTCGCCGGTCACCGGCAACTTTCTGCCCTTCTTCATCAAGACGGATCTGGCGACGGCGCCGTCCTATCTCCTTGACCACGTTCTGACGCCGGAGCTCTGGTCCTCGGTCTTCAGCGTCTGCTTCGGCCTGAGCTCCCTGCTCGGCGCGGCGATCCTCAGCATGCGGCAGCAGGCGGACAAATGCGGCTTTCAGACGGCCCTCCGCCTCTGCGCGACGGCGGCCGTCATGATCTGTCTGACGCTCAGCTACTATCTGCTCGTGGACCGCGGCGCCTCGCTGAACGCCTTCCTGCTCCTGCTGTCCCTGGGCTGTCTTTTGATCGGCGCGCTGATCTCCTTCATCAACATCCCGATCAGCACCGCCGTTATGCGCATCGTGGACCGGGATAAGCTCAGCAAGGTCAACAGCATCATCAGCATCGGCTCCCAGGGCATGATCCCCATCGCCTCGGTGCTGGCGGGCCTGATCCTGAACGCCCTGGGCAGCACGACGCTGCTGGCTTTCTGTTCCCTGGGTTTCACGGTCACGGCGCTGCTGATGCTCTTCAGCAAGCCCGTCCGCAGCCTGTGACAAAGCGACAAAAATGAAAAAACGGGGCATGAACCTCTCGGTTCATGCCCCGCCCGTGTTGTTCCGGTCTTCAGTCCCCGTCCGCCGGGAACAGCGCCTCGAACTGCCGGCAGTCCACCGGCTTTGCGTGCAGATCCCTGATGAAGAAGGCGTTGACGAGATAGGGGATGTTCCCCTTTTCGCGCTCTTCCGCGACGCGGCTGACGCGCAGATAGGTCTTGCCCTCGGATTCAAAAAAGCGCAGGCGGTAGTCGGCCTCCACGTTCTCCTTGCGGAAGCGGACGCTCTCCTCCTCCGGCAGGTAGCTGTAGGCGACGGAGGTCCCCTCCATCGGCCCGGCCAGAGCCTCCTCGGTCTGCGCCCGGGACCCGGACAGCAGAAAGTAATAGTCCCGCATGCCCTCGCTGAAATTCAGCACCTTGCCGCGGACCTTTTCATCATCCATGATCGGCTTCATGACCGACAGCATGGCGATCACGACGCCGACGATGGCCAGAATGACAAGAATCGTTGTTTCCATATGCATCCCTCCACCGGCATCTTAGCACAAAAGCCGCCGGCCCGCAAGGCTTCACCAGCCCGTATAGTCAAAGCTCGCGCTCTGCTCCGCGGACAACTCGTCGTAGAAGGTGTAGCGCAGGACGTGCGTTTCGCGGTCGAGCTCCGTGAAACGGCCGCGCCAGATCTCGCGGAAGCTGTCGTCGTCCGCCGCATAGTCCGGGTGCGGGTGGTCCTGGGCGTAGTGGGAGCAGAAGGTATAGCCCGCGCGCGGATAGCCGTCCATCTGCTCACGCCGCTCATCGGTCATCATGAAATAGCTCAGCGAATCCTGGTCGCTGACGACGTAGGTGGGGTCGACGTGGAAATACTGCCCGTTGATCTTCACAAAGCTCCACTGGTGCGACGCGTCGTCCCAGATGCGGTGCCCGCTGACGGTCGTTGCGTCCACGCCCGCCTGAAGCAGCAGATAGGAATAGGCCACCGAAAACTCCTGGCAGATGCCGGTCCCGGTCGTCAGGACGCGGTAGCTGGACAGATAATCCGCATAGACGTTCGGATCGGCGGCTTCATAGTCGTAGACGTAGTGGTGCGAAAAGTAGAGATACAGCGCCAGAGCCTTCTCCAGGTCGGTGTCCGTGTCGCGCAGCGTCTCGTTGAGGATATCCTCCACGAGCGAGGCAAATTCCGCGATCCGCGCGGCGGCCTCCTCCTTCGGCACCGTGTAGGTGAAGCTCGCCACGCCGTCCTTCACGGGCTCCTGCACGTCATAGGTGTAATAGATCAGCTCCTGCAGCACCGGGAAAAAGCGGTCGGGGTACTGCCCCATCACCCACCAGTAGGTGTCCTCGTCCGGGCAGGCGAAGGTGTCCTCCCCCGCCATGACCGCGTCCACCAGGCTGAACCAGCTCTCGGTCATCGCCTCGCCGAAGAGCTCCGTCATGTAGGACGAGCAGACCTTCGGCTGAAAGCGGTAATGCCCGCGCGTCTCCTCCGGCGCGGGCTCCTCCGTCGGCTCGGGTGACGCAACGGCCTCCGTCTCCGCCGGCGCTGCCGTTTCTTCCGGCGCGGCGGGCGTTTCGACGGGAATGAGCTGTGTTTCTTCGGGTGCGGGCGCGGCCGCGCAGCCGGGCAGCAGCGCCAGACTCAGCGCCAGGCAGAGCAATACGGCGATCGTTTTCTTCATGGGTGCTTCTCTCCTCTCGGGCCGCAGGTCCGTCATTCTCTTTCTCTCTTCTTTATACCGCCGCACCGGGGCAAACGCAATCAAAGATTTCTTAAGACCGGGCGCAGGTGCAAAAAAAGCTCGCGCGCGGCGCGCGGCTGTGCTATGATGGGAGCGAAAAAAACAAAACGGAGGATCTTCTTATGGACAAGCTGACCAAACAGTTCGGAAAGCCGATCTGCGTGATCCTGTACGGCGTTTTCGCCGCGCTGGCCGCGAAGAAAACGCCCTGGCCGCTGGTGATCCTGTTCGCCACGCACGCCGCCGAATACGTCCTCATTGGCCGCAGGGTCGCCGAGGAAGCCGGGCTCTCCCGCGCGGAGGGTCTGGCGCAGTGCCTCTCCTTCGGCTTCACCTGGTGGCTGCCGATCAAAAAGCACTGGCACTGAGCCCTTGCGGCGGTTTTCCCTCCCGCACGAAAAAAGGCCGGCCCTGTCGGGCCGGCCTTGTCGTATTCTTGAGCGCGATCAGTAGTTGCAGAAGGGCAGCGTCCAATAGTAGTAGGCGAAATCCTCGTCGTCCAGCAGGTTGCGGGTATCAGACACTTGCTCAGGCTCAAAAACCGTGACGTTTTCATAGTCAAACATGGTTTTTATTGCCTCCTTTCCTTGAGTTCGTGAGGGATTATAGTCCTCTCGAACGCCGGATGCAAGAGCAGAAACGCCCAAAGTTTCGTTGAAACTTCCAAACGAAAGCACGAATTTTTGTGCGTTGTGACAAATCGTTTGGCTTATGGGGTCGCAGCAGCCCGGGGCTCGGGGGCCCATGCTGTCACAGATTTGCCTTGATCTTCTCGATCATCGCGGCGTATTCGCTGTCGCTGAGCGCGGTCCGGCCGGGGTTCATGGCAAAGACGCCGCCCCACTCATAGCCGTCGCGATATTTCGGCACCAGGTGGACGTGCAAGTGGCAGCCGGTGTCTCCGTAGGCGCCGTAATTGAGCTTCTCGGGATGGAAGGCCGCGTGGATCGCCTTCGCGGCGCGGGCCACGTCTTCCATGAACGCCGCGCGCTCCTCAGCGCTGATGTCGACGATCTCGCTGACGTGATCTTTGTAGGCGACGATGCAGCGCCCGGGATGGCTCTGCTCGCGGAAGAGGATCAGCTTGCTCACGGAGAGCTCGCAGATGGGGATGCCGAAGGCGTCGAGCAGCTCGCCGCCCATGCAGTAGCCGCACTTGCAGCGCGGGGCTTCTTGTTCGGTCATGGGTCGTCCCTCGTTTCTGTATAAAGTATTCGGTCCGGGCGGCGTTCCGGGCACAGGCGCCCTGCCGCCCGCAGGCTCTGTCATTATAACGCAAAGCGCGCCCGCCCGCAAGGCGTTTCCGGTTGGGATTGGGGCGGATCGCGGGGAAAATGTGCCGGCGGGAGGCGCTCTCTGCTCCAGCGGATGACTCTTTGCATTCGCGCCTCGCGTGAGATCGGCGCGAATATAGGAATCGACCAGTTTGCGAACTGGTCGATAAACACCGCACTGCGGTGTTTGACTTTGATTCGAGTCATCCGCGAAGCGGCAAGAAAATACCGCCACCTTTTTGGTGGCGGTATTTTCTTGGTGCTCCAGCGGGGACTCGAACCCCGGCGAGCCTGTTGCTTCGCAACCGGCTTCGCCGCTCTTTCCGCTTCGCTCAAAAAACGCTTCGCGTTTTGGTGTCCGTGGGTTCTCGTCCGTCATACATGCGAAAAACAAGCAGACCGCACATGGCGGTCTGCTTGTTTTTGGTGCTCCAGCGGGGACTCGAACCCCGGACACCCTGCTTAAAAGGCAGGTGCTCTACCTCCTGAGCTACTGGGGCGACTGGCTGGGATGGCGGGACTCGAACCCACTATATCGGAGTCAAAGTCCGGTGTGTTACCATTACACTACATCCCAAAGTCGGTGTAAGAAAACCGGCGGCCGTCGGCCGCCGGCCTTTCTCAAGTGGGGTGGGATATGGGGCTCGAACCCACGACACCCGGAACCACAATCCGGTGCTCTACCAACTGAGCTAATCCCACCGTAACGTCCTCACAAGCTCCGCATCGTCTCGCTTCCTCGCATGCTCGAAAGCTCGCTCGCTGCGCTGCTCGTCCTCCCAAAAACAGACCCGCTTCGCTGGGCTCTGTTTTTGAAAGCGTGAGGATTCAGTTTTTCCCGTCTTTCCAAATTTCCAAATCAAAGCCCAACGGAGTGGGTTTGATTTGGTAAGGAAGAAGGAGCCTGCGGATATGCAGTTTTCGCCGCCAGGCGGAAACGGAATGGAGCCGGCTTCTTCTGACGCGTTGGCACGCCAAGAGGGATTCGAACCCCCGACCTACTGCTTAGAAGGCAGTT
>CAMNOV010000077.1 GCA_946547105.1 uncultured Clostridia bacterium
GTGCTTTCTGGAATGACGAAAAGTACCGGCGCAAAAAAGAGGACGGAACCGATGGGTTCCGTCCTCTTTTTATCGTTTTGTTTACTGCACGCGCTGCAGCGTTATGGGCAGCAGTCCCGCGCCGCCGTCGTCGCCGTCCATGATCAGCGTGTCGGCGTCCGGGAAGCTGATCGTCATCACGTCGCCGTCCATCTGAAGCGTATCTCCGTCCACCGTATAGACGCCTTCCATGTTGACGTCCGCCGTGAACTGCCTGAGCATATCCAGGTTGAACATGCTTTCCACGAAGCTGTCCAGCCCCTCGGCCTGCCCGGACTGGGCCATCATTTCGTCCACAGTCATGCCCAGCAGCTCTTCCAGATCGCTCATGCTGCTCACGCCCGACACGTCGATCCCCGCGGCCGGCAGCTGCTCCATCAGCGTTTCATAGAGCACGTCGGTGAAAAACGCCTTCATCGCGTTCTGGAGCGGCGTGACCAGGCCCGCCAGATCTTCGTCCTTGATATAGGCGCGGAAGGCCCCGTCCTCGCGGAACTCAAAGTTGAGAGGCAGCGCAAAGGGCTCCTGCAGATAGTCCGCAAAGTTCAGATCGAGTTCCGTCCCTTCCAGCCCGCCGGCCACCTCGCTCAGCAGCTGTTCGGTCATGTCGGCCGTCCCGCGCCAGCTGCCGATCAGCAGATCTTTGGGCTCCGGGGTCGGCTCCGGGGTCGGTTCGGGCGTGGGTTCCGGCGTTTCCTCGGCCGGGGCCTCCGTCTCCCTGGCGGGGGTCTCCTCGCCGCGGCTTGCGTGGCGCTTCGCGACGGTCTCCTCTTCCTTGTCCGCGGTCCCGGCGCTGCCTCCGCAGGCGGCGAGCGCGAACACCATGGCCAGCGCCAGCAGCAGCGCCAGCAGCTTCTTCATCCTGTTCATCCCGCTCTTCCTTTCTTTTTCCCGGTATTCCGTCTGTTTCCCTTATTCTTCCGCGCTGCCGCTCTTACGCTGTCCGCCGCGGCGGCGGCGACGGGAACTCCCGCCCTGCTTGGGGGCCTTGGGCTCCTCGGCGCCCGGCTGGGGTTGGGGCTTGGGCTCCAGCTTGACGGGCTTGACGGTGCTTTTGCCGTGGCGGCGGCTGCCGGAACGGGCCTTGCCGTTTTCCGCCTTTTCGGCGGGCTCGGGCTTCTTCTCCTCGGCTTTGGCGCTCCTGTCGTCTTTGTTCTTCTTCTGGGCGGGCTTCAGGCCGTGGGGCTTGTCCGTCTTTTCGCCCTTGTCCGCGCTCTTTGCCTTCGGCTCCTGCCGGGGCTGGGCCTTCTCCGCGGGCTTGACCTCGGGGACGGGCTTGGCCTTTGAGCGGCTGCGGCGGCGGTGGGAGCGCTTCTTTTCGCCCTCCGCGCCCTCTTCGGCCGCCGGGGCGGACTGCTGCGCGGCCACGTCGTCGGCATAGACCACCGGCAGCGACCATTCGTCCTCTTTTTCCTCGGGCTCCTCCGGCTCCGGCACGTAATGGAGCACATGCGGCGGCTCCTCGCCGTCGTGCGGCCGTCCGCCGGGCACGGCGGCCAGCTCGTTGGATTTGTACAGATGGAGCGTATCGTCGTTGTCGCCGTCCAGACGCACCTTCACGCACTGGCGCAGCAGGTTGACCTGCACCGCCGTGCCGTAGCCGTCCTTGGTCTCGACGAAGGCGCCCTGCTTCGGCACCTTTTTGATCAGCTCCTCATAGGCCTCCTGCTCATAGCGCAGGCAGCACATCAGCCGCCCGCAGCTGCCGGAGATCTTCGTCGGGTTGAGCGACAGGGACTGGATCTTGGCCATCTTGGTGCTGACCGGCTGGAAGTCCTCCAGGAACTGGCCGCAGCAGTAGGGGCGGCCGCAGATGGCGATGCCGCCGACCATTTTGGCCTCGTCGCGCACGCCGATCTGCCGCAGCTCGATGCGGGTGCGGAAGATGGCGGCCAGATCCTTCACCAGCTCGCGGAAGTCCACGCGCCCCTCGGAGGTGAAGAAGAAGGTGATCTTGTTGCCCTCAAAGCTGCATTCCGCGTCCACAAGCTTCATGTCCAGCCCGTGCTCGGCGATCTTCTGGCGGCAGATCTCCACCGCCTCGGCCTCGCGTTTGACGTTGATCTCCGCCACGCGCAGATCGTCCTTCGTGGCCAGGCGGATCACCGGGCGCAGCGGCAGCACCACGGCCGTATCCTCCACCGTGTGGTTGCCGTGGCAGCAGTCTGCAAGCTCCAGGCCCTTGGCCGTTTCGACCACCAGCTTGTCGCCGGTCTTTACCGTAAGTCCCCGGGGGTCGAAGGAATAGGCCTTGCCCCGGTTTTTGAATTTGATACTGACTACTTCGATCAATGTTTTATCCTCTGTTTCCGCTGCCGAGCGGCGTGTCCACCGCCAGCAGGCCGAATATGTGTTTGCTTCCCGTGTTGACGCGGAGCCAGTCCTCGCAGCGCGCGGCCAGGGCCGCGATCTCCGTCAGCTGCCGGGTGCCCAGGCCGGGGTTGCTGCGCCGGGCGCAGAGCATGTCCGTCGCCGCAAGACCGATCGCCTCCGCCAGGGCCAGCGTCTCCCGCTGATCCAGGTTTTCCTGCGCAAAGCACCAGCGCACGAGCCCGGCCCGGTCTCCCGCGGCGGCGGCTCGCAGATACTCCTCCGCCAGCTTCAGGCTCTCCTCCTCCGGTCCCTGCTCGCCCGCAGCGCTGCGCCGCTCCATGCAGCGGGAGCGCACCGTGGGCAGCAGCAGCGCGGGATTGGTGACGCACAGCAGGAACACCGCGCCGTTGGGCGGCTCCTCCAGGAGCTTGAGCGCCGCGTTCTGCGCCGCCGGGTTCATTTTGTCCGCCTCGGCGATCAGATAGACCTTGCGCTGCGCCTCGTTCGGCAGGATCCAGGCGTCCTGGTTGACCGCGCGGATCTGATCCACCACGATCTCCCGGCGCGGTCGGCCCTTGTCGTCCTCCTGGCGGCGCACGGTGATCAGGTCGGGATGGATCCCCGCCGCGACCTTGCGGCAGGCGGCGCAGCGCCCGCAGGCCTTGTCTCCGCCGCGCTCGCAGAGGATCTGCTGCGCAAAGGCTCTCGCCGCGCGCTCGCTCTCCTCCGCAGAGGGCGCGGAAAAAATGTAGGCCTGGCCGATCCGCCGTCCCTTGTCCGCCATCCCGCGCACCTCCTCTGAATCGAATCAAATTATTTTACCTTTTTTCCGCTTTTTAGTCAACAGCCAGTTTCTCCGATCCCTCCGTCCGCCGCCGGGCATTTCCTGGTTATGTTAACCATTTTTGACGCTTATTTCCATTCCTCGTATTGACATTCTTTAAAAAATTGATATATTTATTATTGGAAACAATCGATCTGAACCGATTTTTGCTTTGATCACGGAGGCGCTTTGATGAACTACACCTACAAAACCAAAGGGGTCTGCTCCACACAGATCAACTTCAATCTGGAAGGCGACCGCGTGCACGACGTGCGCTTTACCGGCGGCTGCAACGGCAATCTCAAGGCCATCGGCATCCTGGTGGACGGCATGACCGTGGACGAGATCGAAAGCAAGCTGCGCGGCAATTCCTGCGGCGGCCGTCCCACCTCCTGCGCCGATCAGCTGGCGCAGGCCGTGCGCGAGGCATACCGGAAGCAGCAGGCCGGGGCCTGAAGTCTGATCTCGCGGCGCAAACAGAACTTGCAAATTCTTCCATTTTGTGATATATTGCCGCTTGGAAATTTTTGTCGAGGGGGGAAAGTCACATGGACGATCCGAAATATGATGTTCTGAAGCTGGAAAACCAGCTGTGCTTTCCGCTGTATGCTGCAGCAAAGGAAACGGTCAAGCTCTACCGTCCCCTGTTGGAGAAGATGAACCTGACTTATACCCAGTATATCGCAATGCTCGTGTTCTGGGAACACAAAAAAATGAACGTGAAGGAGTTGGGCGAGAAGCTCTATCTGGACTCCGGCACCCTGACGCCGGTGCTCAAAAGCCTGGAGGCCAAGGGTTATGTCCGGCGCTACCGCAGCACTGAGGACGAGCGCGTCCTGCTCGTCGAGGTGACCGAGGCCGGCAAGGCCCTGCGGGACCAGGCGCTGAGCGTTCCCGCGCAAATGGCCTGCCACGTCGTGCTCAGCCCGGAGGAGAGCCTGACGCTGTACAAGCTGCTGTACAAGCTGCTGTCCGCCGTTGAATAAGGGCACCGTTTTCAAAAAAGGAAGCCTTGTTCAAAAGAGGGCACAATTTATAAAAGAGGGAGCTGTTTTCACAGCTCCCTCTTTTTGCCCCGCGCCGAAAACTGACAAAAAGCAGAAATCTCGACAGAAAAATAAATAATTCATAAGAAGAAGCGCAGCGGTTGAAATCCTGGAACTTTGTGTTATAATCTATAGTTATGAAATTATGTAAATTGGAGGCATAAACTACTCAATGAGTAAAAAGCAATTCAAAGCGGAATCCAAGCGCCTGCTGGATCTGATGATCAACTCCATCTATACCAATAAGGAGATCTTCCTGCGCGAGATCCTCTCCAACGCGTCCGACGCCATCGACAAGCTCTGCTACCTGTCGCTGACGGACGACCAGGTGGGCCTCAACCGGGACGATTTCCGCATCGATATCATCGTGGACAAGGAAGCGCGCACCATTACCGTGCGCGACAACGGCATCGGCATGACTTTGGCCGAGGCCGAGAACAACCTCGGCGTCATCGCCAAGAGCGGCTCCTACCAGTTCAAGGGTGAAATGGATAAGGAGCAGGCCGGCGAGGACATCTCCATCATCGGCCAGTTCGGCGTGGGCTTTTACTCCGCGTTCATGGTGTCCGACAAGGTCACAGTGCTCTCCCGCAAGTACGGCGAGAGCGAGGGCGTGCGCTGGGAAAGCACCGGCGCGGACGGCTATACCGTCACGCCGATCGAGAAGGAGACCGTCGGCACGGACGTGATCATGCACATCAAGGCCGACACCGAAGAAGAGGTCTACGGCTCCTATCTGGAGAAGTGGAAGATCAAGGCTCTGGTGCGCAAGTACTCCGACTATGTGCGCTGGCCGATCCGCATGGACATGGAGCGCCAGGAGCGCTTCGAGACCGGCGAGACCGACGACGAGGGCAAGCCGAAATATGAGTACCGCACCGTCACCGAGAACGAGATCATCAACTCCATGGTCCCCATCTGGCAGCGCAGCAAGAACGAGGTCACCGACGACGACTGCATCCAGTGGTACAAGGAGAAAAACCGCGACCGCAAGGACCCCTGCGTGCTGATCCGCGTCAGCGCCGAGGGCAACATCTCCTACAAGGCCATGCTCTTCATCCCCGGCGAGGAAAATGAAAACGCCTTCCTCGGCGACAACAAGGGCGGCATCACGCTCTACTCCAACGGCGTGATGATCATGGAAAAGTGCGACAAGCTCGTGCACGACTACTTTGAGTTCGTCAAGGGCGTGGTCGATTCCCCCGACCTGTCGCTGAACATCTCCCGCGAGATCCTCCAGCACGACCGCCAGCTGCAGCTGATCGGCCGGAACCTCGAAAAGAAGATCAAGGGCGAGCTGGAGAAGATGATGAAGGACGACCGCCCCAAGTACGAATCCTTCTTCCGCACCTTCGGCACCCACCTCAAGGCCGGCTGCTGCGACGAGTACGGCCGCTACAAGGACTTCCTGCGCGACCTGCTGATCTTCTACACCTCCGAGGACAAGATGATCACGCTCAAGGAGTACGTCGAGAACATGCCCGAGAGCCAGAAGGTCATCTACTACGCAAGCTCCGACACGCTCAAGCACGCCATCAGCCTGCCCCAGTGCGAGCAGGTCCGCTCCCGCGGCTATGAGCTGCTCTACCTCACTGGCCCGCTGGACGAGGTGGTGCTCGAAAACCTGATGGAGCAGGACGGCAAGCGCTTCTGCAACGTGGTCACCGACGATCTCGGCTTTGAGACCGAGGAGGAAAAGAAGGCCGCCGAGGAGCGCGACGTTGAAAACAAAGAACTGCTGGACTTCGTCAAGGAGTCCCTGGGCGGCGCCGTCACGGCCGTCCGCCTCAGCCGGAAGCTCGCCGCCATGCCCTGCTGCCTGACCACCGACGGCGGCATCACGCTGGAGATGGAGAAATACTTCCGCCGCGGCCCAAGCGAGGAGATGCGCAGTCTCCGCGCCAACCGCGTGCTGGAGCTCAACGCCGAGCACAAGGCCGTGCAGGCCCTGAAGGCCGCCTACGACGCTGGCGACAAGGACAAGGCCGCGCAGTATGCGAAGATCCTCGACACCCTGGCCGAGATGATGGCCGGCTGCGAAGTGGAAGATCCCGCCTCCTTTGTCACGCTCGTTTCCGAGCTCTTTTAAGTCCGCCCCTTTTCCCCGATCCGTACAGAGAAGGATGGAGAACCGCCTATGAGACAAAGCCTTGGTATCTATATCCATATCCCCTTCTGCGCCAGCAAGTGCAGCTACTGCGACTTCTATTC
>CAMNOV010000078.1 GCA_946547105.1 uncultured Clostridia bacterium
ACCTGGGGCTGCGACGACCAGGGCATCCTGGAGCAGAACATCATCATCCACGACCTCGACTGGGACTGGATCGCCGGATGGATCAACCTCCAGATGATCTACAACGTCCAGACGGGGCTCGACAAGAACCAGAAATCGCTCGCCAGCGCGATGGAGCACTTCGAGATTGAGCAGACCAGGGTTGCGCACGACGCGCTGGGCGACGCCTACAACACCGCCCTCGTCGGCGCGAAGCTGGATCTGAAGGAGGGCCTGCGCACTTATGAGGACGCCGGGCGCATCCTCGCCTCCCGCATGCCGAACTACAAGCCGCCCGAGGAGACGCTCGAGCCCGACACCCTCGCCCACGAAAGCTTCGAGGGCTTTGAGAGCAAGGCGGCCGCCTTTGCCGACGAGCGCGTGGCGAAGTTCCGCTGCCCGGTCTGCGGCGCGGAGCTGGAGGGCCTCAAGTGGGTCAACCAGGGCGACCAGCGCTACATGAACCTCTTTTCCTGCGCCGAGCACGGCGAATTCCTGGTCCGCGCGCGCTTTCGCAAATACGCCGGGCAGGAGACCTGGACCGTCAACCGCCTGGTGTACGAGGCCGACGAGGAGATGCGCGACTTCTACAAGAGCAAATCCGCCCTGGCCCGCCGCCGCGGGCGCGGGCATTCCGCAAGAAAGAAACGTCAGACTTGATGTCTGGCGTTTTTTTATTCTTCACGGCTCATGCTGTTCCATATTTCTCAAGGAAAAAACGGTCTAATGCCTTCCCCTCCAGGGGAAGGTGTCGTCCGGCGTCCCCCGCAAGCCGGATGACGGATGAGGTGTCGCCCTCTCCGTCGGCATCCGATCGTTCAATGCCTTTATGCCTTCCACCTCATCAGTCACAGCGCTTTTCCGCAAGCGCCGTGACAGCTTCCCCTCCAGGGGAAGCCAAAACAGCTGACGTTTTTTTCTTGCTTTTTTATGTTCTTTAAAGTTGGATTAAGTTTGCGCTTCTATGATGGGCACAGAAACAAGGAAGGAGGGATCCACATGGACCTGACCTGTAACTTCAAACGCATCGAAAAGAAATACCTGCTCTCCGAGCAGCAGTACGAAGCGCTGCTTCGCCGGATCGGCGGCCACCTGACGCCGGACGCCTACGGCCGCAGCACGGTGCTGAGCCTGTATCTGGATACGCCCGACCACCGCATCATCCGCGATTCCATCGAGGCGGCGGACTACAAGGAAAAGCTCCGCCTGCGCAGTTACGGCACGGCCTCGGCGGATTCCCCCGTGTTCCTGGAGCTGAAGAAGAAGTTCGGCGGCGTTGTCTACAAGCGCCGCGCGGTGATGAGCCTCCGGGAGGCGGAACGGTATCTGCGCTGCGGGATCAAGCCCTTCGAGAGCCAGATCATGTCCGAGCTCGACTGGGCGATGCGCCTCTACGGCAGGCCGCAGGGCGCGATGCTGATCGCCTGCGAGCGCGAGGCCTGGTTCGACGAGGAGCACCCTGATCTGCGCCTGACCTTCGACCGGAACATCCGCTGCCGCGACAGCGAGCTGCGGCTCGACCGCGGCTCCGCCGGGACGCCGCTGCTGCCGAAGGACACGGTGCTGCTGGAGATCAAGACGGCGGGCGCCATGCCCCTGTGGCTGGCCGGCGCGCTGGACGCCGAGGGCATCCTGCCCGGCAGTTTCTCCAAATACGGCACGGCCTATACCCGGAGCCTCGAAACGAACATTCACCCTTTTCCCATCATAGAAGGAGGAACCCAACATGTCGTCAATCTTTGATTCGATTCTGACCGGGAGCTTCTCGGTCGGCCAATATCTGCTGTGCCTGCTCGTCGCAGGGCTCTGCGGCGGGATCGCCGCGCTGAGCCTGTCCCGCGAAAGCTCGGCCAGCCGCAGTTTTCTCATTTCCCTGGTCGTGCTGCCGATCATCGTCGCCACGGTGATTTTGATGGTCAACGGCAACATCGGCACCGGCATCGCCGTGGCGGGCGCCTTTTCGCTGGTGCGCTTCCGTTCGGCGGCGGGCCGGGCGCGGGACATCTCCGCGATCTTCCTGGTGATGACGGCGGGCATTGCCTGCGCCGCCGGTTACCTCGCCGTGGCGCTGCTGTTTACGCTGATCGCCTCCGGCGTGATGCTGCTGCTGTCCCGCATGCCGATGAGCTGCGAGCGCTTTGCGGCGCTGCGCATCACGGTGCCGGAATCGCTGCACTTCGCCGACGCCTTCGACGATCTGTTTGAGCAGTACACCAAAAGCCGCAAACTCGTCAAAGCGAAGACCTCCAACATGGGAAGCCTGTACAAGCTGGATTACAAAATCGAAATGAAGGATCCCGCTGCGGCGCAGGAGTTTCTGGACGCGCTGCGCTGCCGGAACGGGAACCTGGAAATCGCTCTGTTGAATGAAGCAGAAGGAGGAGAAGAATTATGAAGAAATCGATCCGAATCATCCTGATCGGCGCACTGGCGCTGTTTATGCTGGTCGGCTGCGGCGCAGCGCCTACGACCTCGGCGGGATCGTCCGCCGTGAGCTCTGAGGAAAGCACGCAGAGCACGGAGCTGAGCGCTTCCATCGTGGAGGACGCCGTGTCCAAGCGCGACGCCTCCGGCGAATACGAGGCCGACGGGGCCGTGACGCTTGACCCGGACGGCGATCTGACCATCACGGAGGCCGGCGTATACCTTCTCTCCGGGAGCTATGAGGGCATGATCCTCATCGAGGCCGGCGAAGAGGACAAGGTACAGCTGGTGCTGGAGAACGCCGAGCTGACGAACGGCGAAGGCCCCGCGATCTACGTCAAGAGCGCGGATAAGGTCTTTCTCACCGCGGCCGAGGGCACAGTGAACACGATCTCCGACGGAGAGGATTACACGCTCACCGATGAGGACACGACGCTGGACGCCGCGGTCTTCAGCAAGGAGGATCTGACCATCAACGGTGCGGGCAGCCTCACGATCAACGGCAATGATAAGCACGCGGTCGTCTCCAAGGACGATCTGGTGGTCACGGCGAAGGATCTGACGGTCACGGCCGTGAACGTCGGTCTGGACGGCAAGGATTCCGTGACGCTCTCCGAGGCATCCGTCAGCATCACGGCCGGAAGCGACGGCGTCCGCTCCGAAAACGGCACCGACGCGGACAAGGGCTTCGTCTACGTGATCGATTCCACGCTCGCGGTCGTCTCCGGCAAGGACGGCATCCAGGCGGAAACCGTCTTCATCGCGGAAAACGCGGAGATCTCCATCACGGCGGGCGGCGGCAGCGGCGCGCGCAGCAGCGACGCCTCGGAGTCCTACAAGGGCATCAAAGCCGGCGTTTCGGTCACAGTCAGCGGCGGGGCTTATCAGATCGACGCGCTCGACGACGCGATCCACACCAACGGCTCCGTGCTCATCGACGGCGGCGACTTCACGCTCACCAGCCGCGACGACGGCATCCACGCCAACGAAAAGATCGAGATCTCCGGCGGCACGCTGGACATTACGGCCTATGAGGGCATCGAGGCGACTTACGTGCTCATCAGCGGCGGCGAGATCACGATCGCGGCCACAGACGACGGCATCAACGCCGCGCGCAAGTCCGCCTCCTACACGCCGACCGTGGAGATCCGCGGCGGCACGGTGACGATCACGATAGGCCCCGGCGACACCGACGGTGTCGACTCCAACGGAAACATCGTCATCAGCGGCGGCAGCGTCAGCGTCAGCGGGCAGTCCGCCTTTGACTACGACGGCAGCGCCACGCTCAGCGGCGGCACGGTCTATGTCAACGGCCAGCAGGTCACGACCCTGCCCAACCAGATGATGGGCGGCGGCATGGGCGGCTTCGGCGGCGGTCCCGGCGCTCAGGGCGGCGGTTTCGGCGGCGGCCCCGGCGGTCAGGGCGGCGGCTTCGGCGGCGGCCGGCGCTGAGCCAATCACAGGCAAACAAAAACAGGATCCGGAATCGCTCCGGATCCTGTTTTTTGTTTTTCGTTCATGCCAGCGGCAGCTCTGCCGTTACCGTCAGGGATAGTCCGTCCTCGGACTCCGCGTGGATCTTCCCCTTATGAGCCTCCGTCACGGCCTTGGCGATCGCAAGGCCCAGGCCGAAGCCGCCGGACTCGGAATTGCGGGAGCGGTCCTCCCGGGCAAAGCGCTCGAAGAGGCGGTCGGCGTTCCCCGGTTCCATCGGCGCGCTGTCGTTTTTCACGCGCAGGCGGGCGGTCTTGCCGCTCTGCTCCAGGGTCAGGCGAACGCAGCCGCCCTCCGGCGAATATTTCATGGCGTTGTCCAGCAGGATGGATACCAGCTTGGCCAGCGCCTTTTCGTCGCCCCGAATCAGCAGATCCGGCGCGACCGAAGCCGCAAAATCGCGGTTTTTCGTCAGCGCGAGCGCCTGGAAGGACTGCGCGGTCTCATCGACGAGCTCAGACAGTGAGAACTCCTGCATCTGCAGTGCGGGATTTTCCTCCTCCATCTTCGACAAATAGATCAGATCGCCGGTGAGCTCCGTGAGACGCTGGGTCTGGCGGCGGATGTCGCCGATCCACTCGTTTTCGCCCTCGAGCTCGTTTTCCAGCACGTCCGCGTCGGCGCGGATGATGGTGATCGGGGTTTTCAGCTCGTGCCCGGCGTCGGTGATGAAGCGCTTCTGCTTTTCATAGCTCTCCGCGATCGGGCGGACGATCCGGCCGGAAAACAGCAGCAGCAGGAGGAAGACCGCGAGCGTGCCCGCCAGGGAAATGCCGATGCTGGCGGTGAGGAAACTGCGGAAGGTGGAAAGCTCGCGCTCGCAATTGAGAAGCAGCAGCATGGTCTCGCCTTCGCACGCGGTGCGGCGGTAGCGGTAATCGCCGGAAAAGCCTTTCGTTCTCCCTCCGGCGTATACGCTCTCTGCCAGGGCTTTGGCTTCATTCTCCGAAAGGGAGGCGAGATTGTCCAGATTCACGCGCTGCAGGCCGCCGCTTTCATCAAACCAGGCGGTAAAATAGCGGGACTGGTAGGCCAGCTCCCCGCTGCCGCCGCGCCGCTGGTCGAAGAAGTCTCCGCGTCCCTCCCCTTCGGGCGGGACAGGCGCGTCCGCGGGGAAATCCGGCTCTGTCGGCCGGTCCTGCTCGCGGAACATCTGCCGCGGGAAGGAACCGCGGTTGTCGGAGAGGATCTGCAGAGTCTCATCCGCCTGCACGGTCAGGCTGCGGAAGTTGAGGACGTTCATCGCGCCGATCAAAACCAGCAGCACGAGGAAGACCGCGGCGATCGCCGCCGCGATGAATTTTTTACGGAGTTTTCGGATCATGGGTTGACCTCCAGGCAATAGCCGAGGCCGCGCTGGGCCTTGATGCCGATATCCGCGCCGATCGACTTGAGCTTTTTGCGCAGCATCGAGATATAGACCCACACGATATTCAGCTCCGCCTCACTGTCAAAGCCCCAGATGCGGTCCATGAAGGTCTCGGTGGAGATGAGCTGGCGGGGGCTTCGCATCAGCATCTCCATCATCTGAAATTCCTTGCCCGCCAGCTTGCAGCTGCCGTCCGGGCCGCTGAGCTCGTAGCCCGCACAGTCGAGCGTGACGGCGCCGAAGCGGAGGGTCTTGTCCGGCTGGACGGAGAGCACGCGCGTCATCGCGCGGATGCGCGCCAGCAGCTCCTTCATATCAAAGGGCTTGGTCAGATAGTCGTTGGCGCCGCTGTCGAGCCCGGTCACCCGGTCGTCGATCTCGGCTTTCGCGGTGAGCAGCAGCACGGGCGTGCTGTCGCCCCGCGCGCGCATCCGCCGCAGCACCTCGATGCCGTCGAGCTTCGGCATCATCACGTCGAGGATCGCGCCGTCGTAATTTTCGGTGGCCAGGTAGTCCAGTGCGCTTTGCCCGTCATGGACGACGTCGACGGCGTAATTGTTTCTGGTCAGGATCGTCGAGACGGCCCTGGCCAGGGATTTCTCATCTTCGGCATACAGAAGTCTCATGGGTCTCACCTCTCGTTCGGCTTTTCTCAGAACAGGTCCAGCGTGCTGTCGAGATAGATCTCCTCCCGCACCTTCAGCTGATACTCCGGTTTGGTCAGATAATACAGCAGAAATTCCAGCACGACGGCGCTGCCCAGGCTCCGCCCTTCGATTTTAAACTGGGAAAAGCCGTTTGGCAAATAGATTTTTTGAATGTCCCCGATCCCGATGAAGCCGGGATTGCGCATCGCGTCGGAAAAGCGGTAGCCCCGCGCGGCCGTCGGCGAGGCGCAGAGGTAATCGGCACCTTCCTCGCCCAGATTCTTGCGGCTGACGGCCTCATAGCAGGCCTTCCGGTCCGGGCAGGCAAACCAGCAGCACTCGTTGCACAGAA
>CAMNOV010000079.1 GCA_946547105.1 uncultured Clostridia bacterium
GACTTCCGTCAGCTCTGGATCACCCGCATCAGCGCGGGCTGCAAGGCCAACGGCATGAACTACTCCACCTTCATGCACGGTCTGAAGCTGGCCGGTGTCGACATGAACCGCAAGATGCTGTCCGAGACCGCCATCCACGACCCCGCCGCCTTCACCGCTCTCTGCGAGCTGGCGAAGAACGCGTAATCGATCATTGTTGATATAAAAACCGTGTGCTGGATTTCAGCACACGGTTTTTCTTAATCAATTTTTAAACGCTTCGGGACTTGGAACTTAAACAAGTTTCGGCTATGATAAGGGCGAGGTGAAGAGAGATGGCGAAAATTCTGATCTGCGACGACGAAAAGGATATCGTCTCGGCGCTGACGATCTATCTGCAGGCCGAGGGCTACGAGACCGTGCCCGCCTATAACGGCCGCGAGGCGCTGGAGATCCTGCGCGGGCAGGAGGTGCAGCTGGTGCTGCTGGACGTGATGATGCCCGAGCTGGACGGCATCTCCGCGCTCTCGAAGATCCGGCAGGAGAGCAACGTCCCCGTCATCCTGCTGACGGCCAAGAGCGAGGACACCGACAAGGTGCTGGGGCTGAACGTCGGCGCGGACGACTACGTCACCAAGCCCTTCAACCCCGTGGAGCTGATCGCCCGCGTGCGCTCGCAGCTGCGGCGCTATCTGCAGCTCGGCGGCGGCGCTGCGCAGGGGGACACGATGAAGCTCGGCGGCATCGAGATCGACGACAAGAAAAAAACCGTCACGCGCGACGGCGAGCCCGTCAGCCTCACGCCGCGGGAGTACGACATCCTGAAATTCCTGATGCAGCACCCGGGCGAAGTCTTTTCACCCAGCGAGCTCTACCGCCGCGTCTGGAACGAGGAGCCCTACGGCGCAGAGAGCACCGTGGCCGTGCACATCCGCCACCTGCGCGAAAAACTGGAGATCACGCCCGCCCAGCCGCGCTGGATCAAGGCCGTCTGGGGCCAGGGCTATAAGATGGAGAACTGAAAAAGGCCCCCTTGCCTAAAGGGGGCTGTCGCACGAGCGCAGTGAGTGTGACTGGGGGATTCGTTCTTGCTGAGGATATCCCCCCGCCTCCTCCGGAGGCACCCCCCTTTAGGCAAGGGGGGCTTGGATAGAAAGGAGACCGTTATGAACAAACTGAAAGGAAGCCTGGCGGCGAAGATCGTCGCGATCACCTTGCTGGCGGCAAGCTGCCTCGTCCTCTGCGGCGCGATCGCCGGAATCGCCTGGCTGGACGGCATGGGCGCTTACCACGGCAGCAAGGACGAGGTCCGCGAGACCCTGCTGGACAACAGCCTGGAAAACCGGCTGTATCCGCTGACGAACGATCTGCGGGCTTTGCCGGTCAACGTCGTTTACACCCATGCAGACGTCCGTTTTGAGCTGCTGGACAAGAATTGGCAGGTGCTGGCCGGCAATCTCGCGGAAGACGAAGAGATCCTGCGCGAGATGAGCTACCCGGTCAGCGGCTTTTACCAGGGGATGTACTTCCAGAGCGAGTTTGAGCCGCTCGTGACCGGCGAATCCCTGAACTGGACGAACGAAGCGGATGATTATGAAGAATATGGCTCGATGGACGAGCCGTCGCCTCTGCCCACGCCCACGCCGAAGCCGCAGACCAGCGGCGAACTGAAAAAGCCCGAGGGCACGCTGGTGTACTTCATCCGCCTGTGCTGGACGGATCGCTGCGAGCAGCGTGCCTGGGGCACGGAGCTGCAGATGCTGGAGATGCTTCACCCCTGGCGCTATGAGCTGATCGCGGCCGCCGTCGCATCCTTCATGCTGGCGGTGCTGCTGTTCGTGTTCCTGATGGCCGCCGCCGGGCACCGTGACGCAAGCGGCGAGGTGAAGGCTGGCTTTGTGGAGAAGATCCCGGCCGACCTGCTGTGGCTGGTCGGCATCGGCGGGATCTGTGCGCTGATCGCCGTGACCGGAAATGTTTTCAGCGACAATTATCTGGTGGCGAGCCTCGTGACCACTGCCCTGTGCCTGCTTGGTGCGGGCCTGCTGGCGCTGCTGTGCCTGATGAGCACCGCCGTGCGCCTCAAGCTGGGCGCCTTCCTTGACAGCTGCCTCACCTGGCGCTTCCTGCGCTGGTGCTGGAAGTGGATCAAGGCCGCCTCCCGCGCCCTCGGCAAGCTGCTGCGCGGGCTGCCGCTGGTGTGGAAATGGATCCCGCCCTTCCTGGTCCTGTTTTTCATTGATTTGGTCTGGACGCTGCAATGGTACCGCGACGGGGATATGCTTGTGCTCGGCCTTGTCGTCAAGGCACTGTTCATCGCCGCCGCGATCCTCTATCTCGCGATAGCCTTCCAGCGCCTTCGCAAGGGCGCGAAGGCCATCGCGCAGGGTGAGGAAAACGTGGTCATTGACGATGAATATCTGTTCGGCGCGCTCGAAGATCACGCGAAGGATCTGAATCACATCCGCGACGGACTCAGCCGCGCGGTGGATGAGCGCATGAAGTCCGAGCGGCTCCGCACCGAGCTTATCACCAACGTCTCCCACGACATCAAGACCCCGCTGACCTCGATCATCAACTACGTCGATCTGCTCTCCCGCGAGGAGCCGGAGAACGAGAAGACGAAGGAATACGTCGAGGTGCTGCAGCGCCAGAGCGCGCGGCTGAAAAAACTGACGGACGATCTGGTGGAGGCCTCCAAAGCCTCGACCGGCAACCTCCCGGTGGCTGCGGAAAAGCTGGAGCTGGGCGTGCTGCTGGATCAGACCGCCGGGGAATACGGCGAGCGCCTTGCGGAGAAAAACCTCGATCTGCGCGTGACCAAGCCGGAGGAGCCCGTCTACGTGCAGGCCGATCCCCGCCATTTGTGGCGGATCCTTGACAACCTGCTGAACAATATCTTAAAATATGCGCAGCCCGGGACGAGAGTCTATCTCAACCTTGAAAAGAAAAACGGCAAAGCGGAGCTGAGCTTCCGCAACATCTCCGCCCAGCCGCTGAACATCCGCCCGGAGGAGCTGACCGAGCGCTTCGTGCGCGGCGACAGCGCCCGCAGCACCGAGGGCAGCGGCCTCGGCCTCGCCATCGCGGCGAGCCTGGCCAAGCTCCAGGGCATCGACATGGAGCTGTCCGTGGACGGAGACCTGTTCAAGGTGATCCTGCGCTTTGACGCTGAGGAGTAAAAGGAGAAGGGCAGACCGCGTTTGCGCGCGGTCTGCCCTTGCGGCAGGAGGAAGGCATATGCAGAAAACAGAGAATACAATCCAGACCGCGCCGCGCGGAGAGTATTTCGCCGTCGCGGATTTTCTGCGCGTGGCCTCGATCTCGCTGGTCGCCTGGTATCACTTCTGGCAGCAGAGCTGGCTGAGTCCCAATTTCTCCGTCGGCGGAAAGACCGTTCATCTGCTTGGCCTCGTTTCCTCCGGCTATATGATGGTGGACGTGCTGCTGGTGCTCTCGGGCTTTCTGCTCACGCTGCCCTATGCGCGCGCCAGGTATGAACACCGCCCGCCTCCCTCAACGGCGGAATTTTATGTAAAGCGATTCTGGCGCATTTTTCCCTCCTACTTTTTCGCGATCGCCGTGGTGTTTTTCGCTTTTGCGCTGCCGGAGCACAGCTATCCGAGCGCGGGGAAAGCCATCGGCGACCTGCTGATGCACCTGAGCTTTACCCACAACCTGAGCACCTACAGCTATCTGTCAACGCCGCTTCCCGGCGTGCTTTGGACGCTGGCGGTGGAGGTGCAGTTTTACCTGTTCTTCCCGCTGCTGATGAAGCTATACCGGAAAGGCCCCGCCGCTGTCTGCGCCGGGCTGACGCTGGCTGCGCTTGCAGCGCGCGCCTGGATCCTGCTGCGGGCAGAGGATACGACCGTGCTGGTCAATCAGCTCCCCTGTGTGCTGGACCTTTACGCCTGCGGCATGCTCGCCGCAACGGTCTACGTTTCCGCTTCCGCCAAAAGACCGGGCCGCGCGTTCACCCGGCTGTCGCCGATCCTTGCGCTGCTCTGCTTCCTGCTCCTGCTGCAGATCATATACGTGCAGCCCTATGGGAATCACGTGGAGGCGCGCCGTCAGCAGCTGCTCTGGCGGCTGCCCGTCGGTCTGCTGAGCGGCTATATCCTGCTGTTCGGCTGCCTGATCTCTGACGGGTTGGGCAGGATCGTCGGGAACCCGGCGACCCGTTGGCTGTCCGCCATCTCCTATAACTTCTATATCTGGCATCAGTTCCTGGCTGTTCAGCTGAAAAAATGGCACGTCCCGCCCTACGTCGCCGAGAAGCCGAATGCGGCGGCCGAAGCGCCCTGGCAGCAGCAGTATTCGATCCTGTGCTTTGCGGCGGGGCTCGTGCTGGCTGCCCTGCTGACGGGACTGCTGGAGAAGCCCCTGGTTCGCTATGGGCGAAAAAGGCTGAAGGCCCGGCGGGAGAAAGCGGCAATCCCTCAGGCATGAAAAACCGTGCGGTGAACGAGCTGTTCACCGCACGGCTTTATCTTTTCCGCCGGAAAAATTCCCTCATCAGCCCGGCGCAGGCCTCGCCGCAAAGCCCGGCGGAGACGGTCGGCTGATGGCCGAAGCGCTCGAAAAACAGGTCGATCACGCTGCCGCAGGCGCCGCTCTGCGCCTCCCGAGCGCCGTAATAGACCGCGGGCACGCGGGCGTTGATGATTGCCCCGGCGCACATTGGGCAGGGCTCCAGGGTCACATAGAGCGTACAGCCCTCGAGCCGCCAGTCGCCCAGGGCGGCGCAGGCCTCGCGGATGGCCTCGATCTCGGCGTGGGCGGTCGCGTCAGAGTTTTCTTCCCGCCGGTTGCGCCCGCGGCCGAGGACTTTCCCGTCGGGCCCGACGATCACGCAGCCCACCGGCACCTCACCGGCGGCTGCTGCTTCCCTGGCCAGCGCCAGGGCTTCGTTCATATATTTTTCGTGTTCCATAGACCCTTTCCTCAATCCAGGACCTTGCCGCCGAAATACCGCGTTTCGCCGCCGGCTTCGTCGACCAGCACAAAGCAGCGGATCCGCCCGTCGGGATCATAGGCCGCGTCGATGCGGCAGCTTTCGCCGACGTAATCGCAGAGGCGGTAGCCGCTGTAAGCGCAGGCTTCGCCCTCGGTCTCGCCCGGGCGCAGCAACTGCTGCTTCCAGCCGTCCCCGGCGAGGAAGACGCGCAGCAGCCAGTCCTCCCCGGAGGGGATCAGCTCGGCCTTGCCGCGCAGATCCGGCGTTTCCCAGCGCCTGACGGTGCCGTCCGTGAGGTCGACGGAGGCGAGCACGCTGCCCTCGCCGTCGCGCTGGGAGTACCAGACGGTGTTGCCGATGCGCAGCGGCGCATAGGAGGCCGCGGCGGTCAGCCGCCGGTCGGCGCCGTCCCAGAGCCGCATGCGCAGGCAATTGCCCTCGCTCTCGCTCTGATAGATCACGCCCTCGCTCATGGCCCAGGCATAGCCGCAGGGCCTGTCGATCAGCACTTCGCCGCCTGTCCCATCGAGCGCGCAGCGGCAATAGCGGCCCTCGCCGTCGGTGTAATAGAGCGCGCCGTCATAGATCTGCAGGCTTTGGACCGGCCCTTCCCGCAGCGTTTCGAACGCGTGCCCCCGCAGCGCCAGCCGCTGGAGGCGGCCGCCGTTGAGAAAGTAGAGGTAATTGCCCTCCTGCGCGAGATACTCCGGCACGCAGTCCTCGCAGAGAATCTGGAAAGATCTGGGCTGTCCGCCGCGCAGGAGATAGGAGGCCAGTACCGGGCGGAATTCGGCGTCGTACTCCAGGCCGTAGAGCCGCTGACCCACGATCAGGCAGCGGTTGGCGCTCATATAGGCGCTCATGGCCGCCGTGTCAGCGGCGGAATAGCCCTGCGGCACCAGCACGGAGACCGTCGGCGCGGGCTCCGCAGCGGCGGGCGCATCCGTCGGCGCGGGCGTCGCCTCCGGCACGTTCGCCGCGCAGCCGGCGAGCAGGAGGAGCATAAAGACGATCAGAAAATGTTTACGCATGATGATAAAAACAGGGGGCTGTGGCTTTCGCCACAGCCCCGTTCAGACTGCAAAAGCCCAGCGAAGCGGGTTTTCGTTGATTACGCCAGCGCGGCGGTGATGATGGACATCTGATAGACTTCCTCGGCGTCGCAGCCGCGGCTGAGGTCGTTGATCGGGGCATTCAGACCCTGCAGGATGGGGCCGTAGGCCGCGAAGCCGCCCAGACGCTGGGCGATCTTGTAGCCGATGTTGCCGGACTGGATCTCCGGGAAGATG
>CAMNOV010000080.1 GCA_946547105.1 uncultured Clostridia bacterium
ACCGCAGCGAATTGCTGAAGGAGCAGGGCTACGGCATCGAGGGCGATCTGAACGATCGTCTGAGCGGAAAGAGTCTCAGCGAGGTGCGCGGCATCTGCCCCCACTTCGCCATCCTGGAGCAGCAGTCCGGCGCGGGCAGCTGGGTCAGTCGAATGGAGGGACCGCAGCCCCGCCCCGGCCAGATCCGGCTCTGGGCCATGCAGAGCGTGGCCCACGGAGCGGACTTCGTCTCCTTCTTCCGCTGGCGGACCTGCAGCTTCGGCACGGAGATGTACTGGCACGGCATCCTGGACTATGACGGCCGGGACAACCGCCGCCTGCAGGAGGTGACGGAGTTCGCGTCGGATCTGGAGAAGCTCGCGCCGCTCTGCGGCTCTGACTATGTGGCGAAGCTCGCCATCGTCAAGGACTACGACAACGCCTGCGACGCCGAGATCGACGTCTGGCACGGGCACCTGAGCTTTCCGGATGAATCCGCGATCTATCAGCAGGCGCAGCTGAGCCATATACCCTGCGACTATCTCCATCTGGCGGATGACTCCGCCCTCGAAGACCTCTGCCGCTATCCGGTGCTGATCTACCCGCACCCGGCCATCATGACCGAGGCAAGGGCGGCGCTGCTCAGGGCTTATGTAGAGCAGGGCGGCACGCTGATCCTCGGCTGCCGCACGGCTTACAAGCAGGAAAACGCCCAGGCTGTGCTGCTGCCGCCTCCGGGACTTCTGCGCGAGCTCACGGGCAGCACGGTCCGGGAATCCGGCTTCCAGCATCCGGCAGAACCCACCGTTACGGTGAATTGGGACGGAGAGCGTTTCGAGGCTCCCGTGTTCCAGGATCAGCTTGACGCGGCGGAGGACGCCGCGGTCCTGGCCCGGTACGACAGCTCCTGGTTTGCGGGAATGCCCGCGCTGATCGAGCACAGGCTCGGCGCCGGCCGCTGCCTCCACTGGGGCAGCACCTTCTCCCGCCCGCTGCTCGAAAAGCTGTTTGCATACACGGAGCTGAGCGGCCGCTTTGATGGGCTGCTGGAAGCACCCAAGGCCGTGGAGATCGCGGAGCGCCAAAAGGACGGACGGCGCTTCCTTATGCTGCTCAACTATCTGCCCCAAGCGCAGGAAGTCGTTCTGCATGAAGAAATGCGCGATCTGCTGGAAGACAGGCCCGTTTCCGGAACGATCAGCCTGCCGCCCTTCGGCGTCCTCGTTTTGGAGGTATGATATGAATCTCGGTCTGTACTTGGGTCGTTTATTCGTTCATCCGGAGAAGGCGGATTTCAGTCGCCGCCGCATTGCCTGCATCGGCGACAGCATCACCTTCGGAGCCGGCGTGGCGGCGACGCGGAAGACGGACGCCTGGACGTTTATTCTGCAGAAGCGCCTGGGCGGCAGCTTCCAGGTGCTCAACTACGGCGTTTCCGGAGCGACCCTCCAGCGGGAGGGGGATTTCCCGTACCGCAGGATCGGTTTCCTGAAGAGGCTCAAAAAAGTGCAGCCGGAGCTCATCGTTCTGATGCTTGGCACCAACGACTCCAAGCCCTACAACTGGGACGAGGCTCGCTTTGCCCGGGAATATGAGGAGCTGGTTCAGGAACTGAAGGACAAGCCCTGGCCTCACCGACTGGTGCTCATGACCCCGCCCAGGGCCTTCCCGGAGGAAAAGACCGGCGTGGTCGCCTTTGACATTGAAAACGAGCCGATCCGGGACGTGATCCGCCCGCTGGTCTTCTCTCTCGGGCAGAAATATGAGCTGCAGGTGATCGATCTTTACGCGCTGACGGAGGAACACCCGGAATATTTCGGTGACGGCGTACATCCCAACGGACTGGGAAACCGTGTCCTTGCGGAGTATCTGCAGGAGCAGATCCGGCTGGACTAAGACAGGAAAACAGCTCAGAGCCTGCAGGCCATGGTATCCTGCAGGCTCTGATCGTATGTCAGATTTTCTGCGTTTGCCCGTTTCGCTGGGCGGTCATGAAGTCCCCGTACATTTCCTTTCGCTTTTTGGTGAGCGTGTCCGTCAGGGCGTCTTCTGCTTTCACAAGCTCATCCAGTGCTTTCGCGTACCGGCAGCTGCGCTTGAAGCCTGGCGCTCTCCGGGTAGATCCTGTCGATGAGATCGTCGCCCGGCATGGCAAAAAAGCGTCCTTCGATCATGGGATCACATCCTTTTTCATCAAAAAGGGAGAGGCGGGGCAGCCTCTCCCTTCAAATTTATTATCTACCTTTCCGACGCACTCGTCAAAGCCGAGCTTCTTCAGCGTCTCATCGGTATTGATACGTGCGATTTTTCATCATATGCGCCGCTCATGGTTTTACCTCCCGAAAAAGTATCTGTTTTATCCCGCAAACGTGGTTTTCTGGTCACATTATATCGGCTTTTCAGGGGCGTCACAAGGTTCACGGCAATTTCAGCGTGAACTGGTGCGAAAGAGAACGTGCGAAATAAACGCGGGGCAAAACCCGGCGAAGGACTTGTATCGATTGGATAAAACCGTTATAATACCAATAAAGAAATGGAAGGATCCGCAAGGAGATCAGCGGCTGGCGTGATCTGGCCAGACGGGATATCGCCATCCTCAACCGGGGCGCCGGCTCCAGCGCGCATCCTGCCGGACAGCCATCCGGTGGCCGCCTGCTTTGTGGCGCAGCTGTTCATGCTGCCGCTGCTGGGGCGGCTCATGGGTCGAAAGCAGGAGAACTATACGGTGACTGCGGAGCTGACCGTGAGCCTGGGCGCCAACCACGGCCGTGAGCAGATCAACTCGCACGACGGTCGCTGAGATCCACGGACAGGGCAGGATCAGCAGCGTGACTTTGCTGTATTTGGACAGCGGCATAGAAAAACAGCTGTCCTGCGACACGCTCATCACCGCCCTGGGATTGATCCCGGAGCGGGAGCCGATATGATAGCTCGGCGACCCCGAGTGGCTGTTTCCCGCAGGAAACTGCCGCAGGGTACATGATCTGGTGGATTCCGCGGCGGCCGAGGCCGAGCAGATCGGAAAGGAGGCAACAATATGAAAGACACATACGGACGGGAAATCACTTACCTGCGCCTTTCCGTGACGGAGCTGTGCAATCTGCGCTGCCGCTACTGCATGCCGGAGGACGGCGTGGTCAAAAAGCGGCATGAGGATATGCTGACGCATGAGGAAATGGTACTGGCGGTCAGGGCCGCCGCTTCGCTGGGGATCACCAAGCTGCGCATCACCGGCGGGGAGCCATTGGTAAAGCCCGGTATCGTCTCCCTTTGCCATGCGTTTTCTCGGATCGAAGGGATCCGGGAGCTCTGTCTGACCACCAACGGAACGCTGCTTCCCAGGCTGGCGGCACCTTTGCGCGAGGCGGGCGTCGATCGGCTGAACATCAGCCTGGATACGCTGGATGCGGAGAAATACCGCAGGATCACCCGGCGCGGCGAGCTGTCGCAGGCGCTGAATGGGATCGAGGCCGCGCTGCGCGAGGGCTTTGAGAAAGTCAAGATCAACGCCGTTTTGATCGGCGGCTTCAACGACGACGAGATCCCGGCTCTCGCGGAGCTGACAAGGCAATATCCGGTGGACGTGCGCTTTATCGAGCTGATGCCCATGTACGACAGCGGGGACTTCGGGCCCGAGGCCTTTATCCCCTATACGGTCGTGACGGAGAGGCTGCCGGAGCTTGAGCCGGTCAAGGCGGACGGCGGCGTGGCAAAGCTCTACCGTCTGCCCGGCGCGCAGGGGAATATCGGCCTCATCAGCCCCGTCAGCGCGCATTTTTGCGCCGAATGCAACCGCATCCGGATCACGGCGGACGGGAAGATCAAGCCCTGTCTGCACTCCTCGGAGGAGATCTCCATCAAGGGAATGGGCCTTGAGGAGATGGAACAGACGATCCGCCGGGCGATCCTGGAAAAGCCGCAGTGGCACGGGCAGCTGTCCTACAGCGAGCGCAGTCACGCAAACCGAAATATGAATCAGATCGGAGGGTAAAAGCCATGAAGTACACGGCAGCAGTCATCACCGTCAGCGACAAGGGCGCCCGCGGCGAGCGCAAGGACACCAGCGGCCCGGCTGTCAGGGCCATGCTGGAGGAGGCCGGCTTTGAGGTCGTCTACACCAGCATCATTCCGGATGAGAAGGAGCAGATCGAGGCGGAGCTGATCCGGTGCGCGGACGAAAAGAAGATCGCCCTGGTGATGACCACCGGCGGCACGGGCTTTTCCCAGCGGGACATCACGCCCGAGGCGACGCTGGCCGTCATCGAGCGGGAAACGCGCGGCATCCCCGAGGCGATGCGCTGGGCAAGTCTGCAGATCACGCCGCGCGGCTGTCTGAGCCGCAGCGCGGCTGGCATCCGCGGCAAGACGCTGATCGTAAACCTTCCCGGCAGCGAAAAAGCGGCAAGGGAGAACCTGGCCGCGGTGATCGCTCCCATCGCCCACGGGATGGATATGCTGTTTTCCGAGGGCTCCAGCGACCATCAGCACCATCATCATTGAGACGCCGGGGACAGCGTTCCGAACAGCTTGACCGTCACCGACAGCGGATCCGTAGCCGTTTGCGCTTCTTTTCCGGGGGAAGGCCGAGCCTGTCTGCCCCGTGCCGGTCGTCTACGATAAGAAACGCTGCGAAAAGGTCATCCGCCGTATCATCATCGCCGAGGCATAAAAAGCGAGAGGATCGGAAGATCCTCTCGCTTTTTATCGCTTTTATTGCATCTTTAGACGCCGAAGAGCAGGTCGGCATAGGTCGGGAAGGGCCAATAGTCCGCGGCGGTCAGCGTTTCCGCCTCGTCGCAGAGCGCGCGGAGCGCGGCCATCTTTTCCAGCAGCTCATCCCGGATGAAGTAGGCCTGTGTCGTGATGTCTTTGCCGGCGCGGCTGTCGATGCGCTCTTCAAGCGTTTCGATGGCCGCGTCGATATCGTCGGAGAGGGAGGAGAGCTTTTCCAGCAGCTTCCCTTCGGCCCGGAAGGCAAGGGCGGGGGCGGCGGCTTTCTTCGCGTTGAGGCCCGCCGCAAGATCGCCCGTATAGCGCAGGACCGCCGGGAGGATCTCCTTTTTCGCCATGTCGACCATGGTCAGCGCCTCGATGCGCACGGTGCGGACATAGTTTTCCATCGTGATCTCATAGCGGGAGCGGATCTCCGCCTCCGAATAGATCCGGTGCCGCTCGAGCATGGCCATGTTCTCCGGCGCGAGCACCATCTGCAGCGCGTCCGGGGTCGTGCGGAGGTTCAGCAGGCCGCGCTTCTCCGTCGCCTCCCGGATCCAGGCGTCGTCGTAGCCGTTGCCGTTGAAAAGGATGCGCCGGTGGGCCGTGATGGTCTCCTTGATCAGGGCGTGCAGGCAGGTGTCGAAATCCTCGGCACAGCTCTCCAGCTGATCGGCAAACTGGCGCAGGGCTTCCGCCACGGCGGCGTTGATCATGATGTTTGCGCAGGAGATCGAGTCGCTTGAGCCGACCATGCGGAATTCAAACTTGTTGCCGGTAAAGGCGAAGGGGGAGGTGCGGTTGCGGTCCGTCGTGTCGCGGTTGAAGCGCGGCAGCACGTCCGAGCCGAGACGAAGGCGCAGCTTTTCCGTGCCGGCATAGGGGCTGTCCGTTTCGATGGCCTTGAGCACGGCGCTCAGCTCGTCGCCGAGAAAGATGGAGATGACGGCCGGCGGCGCTTCGTTGGCGCCGAGACGGTGATCGTTGCCGGCGGAGGCGACGCTGAGGCGCAGCAGGCCCTGGTATTCGTCCACGGCCTTGATGACCGCCACCAGAAACAGCAGGAACTGCGCGTTTTCATAGGGCGTGTCGCCGGGGCTCAGCAGATTGACGCCGGTGTCCGTGGCGATGGACCAGTTGTTGTGCTTGCCGCTGCCGTTGACGCCGGCGAAGGGCTTCTCGT
>CAMNOV010000081.1 GCA_946547105.1 uncultured Clostridia bacterium
GTCCTCGTCGCTCGCGTCGAGGCGGCCGTAGCTGATGTTGTCCATCACGGTGCCGGTGAAGAGGTTGGTGTCCTGCAGCACCAGGCCCAGCGAGCGGCGCAGATCGTCCTTTTTGATCTTGTTGATGTTGATGCCGTCATAGCGGATCTTGCCGTCGGCAATATCGTAGAAGCGGTTGATGAGGTTGGTGATGGTCGTCTTGCCCGCGCCGGTCGCGCCGACGAAGGCCACCTTCTGGCCGGGCTCGGCATAGACCGACACGTCGTGCAGCACGTCCTTGCCCTCGACGTAGGCAAAGTCCACGTTCGTCAGCCGCACGTCGCCGCGCAGCGGCGTATAGGTCACGCTGCCGTCGGCCTGGTGCGGATGCCGCCAGGCCCATTTCCCGCTGTGCTCCGTCGTCTCCGCGAGGGTGCCGTCCGGATTTTCCTCGACGTTGACCAGCGTCACGTAGCCCTCGTCCTCCTCGGGCTTTTCGTTGACCAGGCTGAGGATGCGCTGCGCGCCGGCGCCGGCCATGACGATGGAGTTGATCTGCTGGGAGAGCTGGTTGACGTTGCCGGTGAACTGCCGCGCCTTGCTCAGGAAGGGGACCAGCACGGCCACGTCGAAGACGTTGCCGGAAAGGCTGAGATTGGGTACGCCCGAGAGGATCAGCACGCCGCCGACCAGTGCGAGCGACACGTAGAGGATGTTGCCGATGTTGGAGATGATCGGCCCGAGCATGCTGGCATAGGCGTTGGCCCGGTAGCCGACCCGGTAGAGCTCGTCGTTGACCGCGTCAAAATCGCGGATGCTCTGCTCCTCATGGCAGAAGACCTTGATGACCTTCTGGCCGTTCATCGACTCCTGGGCAAAGCCCTCCATCGCCGCCACGGCCTTCTGCTGCTGCATGAAGTACTTGGCGGAGCCGCCGCCGACGGTCTTGGCCACGAAGAACATGGCCGCCACGCCCAGCAGCAGCACCAGCGTCATCCAGACGCTGGAATACAGCATCACGAAGAAGACCGCCAGCACCACGGCGCCGGAACGGATCAGCGAGGGCAGAGACTGGCTGACGAGCTGGCGCATCGTGTCGATGTCGTTGGTGAAGTAGCTCATGATGTCGCCGGTCTTGTTGCTGTCGAAGAAGCGGATGGGCAGGTCCTGCATGCCGTTGAAGATCTCCCGGCGCATTTTGTCGAGGAAGCCCTGCGTCATCACAGCCATCAGCTGCGTTTCCAGGGTCTGCGAGCAGATCGACAGCACGTACACGCCGATCAGCATGTAAATATAGGGAAGGATTTCGCCCCGGGCCGCGGCCCAGTCGCCGCTTTGCATCCACTGCTCCGCGCCGTGGAGCACCTTCTGGACGATAAAGAAGTTCGGGACTGCCGCGACGATGGAGGAAAACAGGATGCAGAGCATCGCCAGCGGCGCGAGGACCGGGTAGTAGCCGAAGAATTTTTTGATCGCCCAGGCCATGGCCGCGAAGTTGTCGCGGAGATTTCCGCCGCGCTTATTCTTCATGCTCCTCGCCTCCCTTCGTCTGCTGCTCGTAGATTTCGCGGTAAATTTCGCTGGTCTTCAGCAGTTCCTCGTGCGTGCCCTGGGCCGCGATCTTGCCGCCGTCCATCACCAGGATGAGGTCGGCGTCCTGCACGGAGGCCACGCGCTGGGCGATGATGATCTTGGTCGTTTCGGGGATATAGGCCTTGAAGCCCGCGCGGATCGCCGCGTCGGTGCGGGTGTCCACGGCGGAGGTCGAGTCGTCCAGGATCAGGATCTTCGGCTTTTTCAGCAGGGCGCGCGCAATGCACAGACGCTGCTTCTGTCCGCCGGAGACGTTGGTACCGCCCTGTTCGAGTTGGCGGTCATAGCCCTCGGCGTGGGCCATGATGAATTCATCGGCCTGGGCGAGCCTGGCGGCCTCCCGCAGCTCCTCGTCCGTGGCCTTGGGGTCGCCCCAGCGCAGGTTGTCGCTGACCGATCCGGAGAAAAGCAGGTTTTTCTGCAGCACCATCGAAACCGCATCGCGCAGGGTTTCGATGTCGTAGTCGCGCACGTCTTTTCCGCCGACGAGGACCCTGCCCTCCGTCACATCGTAAAGACGCGGGATCAGCTGCACCAGCGTACTCTTGCCGGCGCCGGTTCCGCCGAGGATGCCCACGGTGCTGCCGCTCGGGATGTGCAGGTTCACGCCGCTGAGCGCGTCGACCTGCGCCGTGCGGGAATACTTGAAGCTGACGTTTTCAAAGTCCACCGAGCCGTCCGCGACCTCGGTCACGGGCTCGGCGGGATTGTGCAGCGAGGGCTCCTCGGTCAGCACCTCGGCGATGCGCTTCATCGACTCCCAGGACATGGTCATCATCACGTAGATCATCGAGAGCATCATCAGGCTCATCAGGATCTGCATGCCGTAGGTGATCATGGCGGAGATCTCGCCGACGTTGATGATCTCGCCGTGGCCGGTGATGATCAGCTTCGCGCCGACCCAGAGGATGAAGACCAGGTTGAAGTTGACGCAGAGGGTCATGAGAGGGTTGTTGAGCGCCACGATGCGCTCGGCCTTGGTGAAGTCCTTCGCAATGTCCTTCGACGCCTTGGCGAACTTCTCCTTCTCGTATTCCTCGCGCGCAAAACCCTTGACGACGCGCATGCCGCGCACGTTTTCCTCGACGGACTCGTTCATCCGGTCGTACTTGCGGAACACCGCGCGGAAGGCGGGCATCGCCTTGCGGGCGATCAGCAGCAGGCCGCCGATCAGCACCGGGATCACGACCACGAAGGTCATCGCGAGCGAGCCGCCCATGCGCCAGGCCTTGATGGCGGCGATCACGACCATCAGCGGCGCGCGCACCGCCGCGCGGATGGTCATCATAAAGGCCATGCGCACGTAGCCGACGTCCGTGGTCAGGCGGGTCACGAGCGAGGCGGTGGAGAATTTATCGATGTTTTCAAAGCTGAAGCCCTGGATGCGGCGGAACACGTCGCCGCGCAGGTTGCGGGCAAAGCCGGCCGAGGCCTTGGAGCCCATGACCGCCCCGCCGCCGCCGAAGAAGAGCGAGACGAGCGCCATCGCCACCAGGATGAGGCCCAGGCGCAGCAGCTCGCTCATCGGCATGCCGCTCTGGACGCCGTTGACCAGCACCGCCGTGCGGGAGGGGATCAGCACCTCGATATACACCTCGCCGATGATAAACAGCAGCGTGAGGATCGTCGGGATCGTGAATTCCCGGATAGATTTCATGAAGGTTTTAATCACAGGTCTTGCTTCCTCCTTCTTTCTGATGCTCCTGCGCGCAGGGATAGGCGTTATCCAGCAGGCGGTCGACCGAGGCGGTCAGGCTGCCGACCTCCTCTTCGCTCAGCCCGCGGCAGAGCTCCCGGAAGATCGCACCGTCCAGCTCGTCCATCTCCTGCTGCAGCGCCACGGCCTTTTCCGTGGGCCGGATGCACTTGAAGCGCCGGTCGCGCTCGCTCGGCGCGCAGGTCACGAAGCCCTGCTTTTCCAGGCGCTTGACGATCTCCGTCATCGTGGGGTGCGTCACGTGCGTGGCCTCTTCCAGGTCGCGCTGGTTGATCTCCTCCTGCCCGGCACGCCGCAGCCGCCGCAGCTGGCTGAGCACGCCGAACTGTACTCCCGTCAGCCCTTTTTCCTGCAGGCGTTCGTTGAGCTGCTTCATAAAGGCCCGATGCAGCAGCGAAAAGCGCAGCCCCATGGGCATTTTCCGTTCCATGCTCTCTCCTTTCCTCAAGCAGAGACGATCTCTGTTTAATACGTAGTGTGCTACTTATTATAGCGGTTTTTTCCAAGAAGTCAAGCCCGGCGATTGACAAAGCGGCGCGGCTTTTGATACGATAAGCCTGTAGAAAACATACAAAGGAGCGCCATATGACATACGATTTTACCACCGTGCTCGACCGGCGCGGCCGCGATTCCATCGCCGCCGACTACATCCCCATCCCCGGCGTCACCGTGAAGGAAGGCTTCGACGCGATCCCGCTTTGGGTCGCGGACATGAGCTTCCCCACGGCGCCGGCAATCCTGGAGGCCATGCGCCGTCGTCTGGACTTTCCCTCTCTGGGCTATTTTCCTCTGCCAGAGGACTATTACAAGGCCATCATCGACTGGCAGCGCCGCCGCAACGGCGTCGAGGAACTGAAAAAAGAAGATATCGGCTACGAAAACGGCGTGCTCGGCGGCGTGAACGCCGCGATCCAGATGCTCACGGCCCCCGGCGAAGAAATCCTGCTTCACGCGCCGACCTACGTGGGCTTTACGCACGTGCTGAAAAACGTCGGCCGAGTGGCCGTGCACAGTGATCTGAAGCCGGATGAGAACGGGATCTGGCGCATGGACTACGAGGACATGGACCGAAAGCTCAAGGAACACCGCATCCACCTCGCCATCTTCTGCTCGCCGCACAATCCCACCGGCCGCGTCTGGGAGCCTTGGGAGATCGAGCAGGCCATGGAGATCTATGCGAAAAACGACTGCCTCGTCATCTCCGACGAGATCTGGTCGGATATCATCCTGCCCGGGCACAGGCACGTCCCCACGCAGTCCGTCTCCGCGGACGCGCGGGAGCGCACGCTTGCCTTCTACGCGCCTAGCAAAAGCTTCTCGCTGGCCGGACTTGTCGGCTCCTACCATATTGTTTACAACGAGCGCCTGCGCGACCGTTTGCGCCGCCAGAGCGACACGAGCCATTACAACAGCCCGAACGTGCTGAGCATGCACGCGCTGATCGGCGCCTTCACCGGGGGCGAGGAATGGCTGGAGGAGATGTGCGCCGTCGTGGACGAAAACATGCGCCTGGCCTGCGACTTCATCCGCGAAAACTTCCCCGGCGTGAAGGTCATGCGCTCCCAGGGCACCTATATGCTCTTCCTCGACTGCGGTGACTGGTGCTGCGAGCACGGGGTAACGATCGGTGAGCTGCTGCGCCGCGGCGCGGAGGTCGGCGTCATCTGGCAAAACGGCGAGGATTTCTTCTGGCCCTGCTCGATCCGCCTGAACCTGGCCCTGCCGAAGAGCCAACTGGAAAAGGCGTTGGGCCGGATGAAAACATACGCATTCATATAAATATAAGCGGCCGGGAGGGAAATGCCCTCCCGGCCGTTCTTTTGCTCATATGATTTATCGCTCCGCTTCCCGGAACACCGCGCGGATCTTCTCCGCGTAGTCGTAAACGGGGCTGTCGGCGCGCGGCAGCGCGATCGTAAAGCGCTCGCCCTCGTGCGGCAGTCCGGTCAGCACGTCCCAAAGCGCGTCGAGGTTGCCTCCGTACCAGTCCTCCCAGGCCATCTCCCGGCGCAGCACGGCATAGAGCTCCTCTCTGCTTTCGCAGCCGGCAAAGTCGATGAGCTTCGTGCCGCTCAGCGTTTCCAGCAGGCCGCGGCAGCCCGCGGTCACGTCGTCCCAGGCGGCGCGGAAATCGCGCGTGTACCAGGGGTCGGCCACCGCTTCGCCCGGACGCCCGGCGTATTCGAGCAGCAGATGCAGCTTGCCCGCGGCGTCCTCGCCGAAAAGGCGCTGCATCTGGCGGAGATTATACTCGTCCATGCCGATCAGCAGGTCGAAGGCCTCATAATCGGAGGCGCGCAGCAGCCGCACGGTCTTGCCCGCGCAGTCGATGCCCTGCCGCTCAAGCAGCGCGCGCACCGGGGGATAGACGCCGTTGCCCAGCTCCTCGCTGCTCGTGGCGGCGGAGAGGATCTCAAACTCGCCCGCAAGCCCCGCGCGCTCCGCCAGGTCCTTCATATAAAATTCAGCCATCGGACTGCGGCAGATATTGCCGTGGCAGACAAACAGGATCTTTGTCATATCGTAA
>CAMNOV010000082.1 GCA_946547105.1 uncultured Clostridia bacterium
CCCAGCTCCGTCGAGTTCTTCCACAAGGTCGGCCTGGACTACGTGTCCTGCAGCCCGTTCCGCGTGCCCATCGCCCGCCTCGCCGCCGCGCAGGCCGCGATCAAGGAAGAGGCCGAGAAGGAAGCCGAGCCCAAGAAGACCGAGGTCAAGATCGAGCTCGATATCGACAAGGAAGACATCGAGAAGAAGGTCGAGGCCGCCAAGGCCGCGCTGAAGGACGCCACCGACAAGCTCTCCGCCGCCACCGCTGACGCGAGCGCCGAGCTCAAGGACGTGCTGTCCGCCGGCTTCAAGTCCCTGCTGGCCGGCTGGGAAGAGGCCAAGAAGACCTTCGGCGAAGAGCGCAAGGATAAGTAAGGCTTCAGATCTCAGTTTTTTGCATAACAAATAAACAGGAGGATACGCAAAAGCGTATCCTCCTGTTTCGTTTATATTTTTCTGAAAACTAAAAACTGAAAACTGAAAACTACTTCGTGTCGATGCTTTTGCCGAAGACGAAATAGCGCTGATACAGAAACTCGGTGACGAAGTTGACGATCATATTGAGCGCGGTGACGAGAAAATCGTTCCAGCCCAGGGTGTCGGCCAGATAATGCCCGGCCCAGGTGCTCAGCGGGGTGAACACCGCGTAGTAGGCCGCCACCTTCAGCATGGCGACGGGGACGTTCGCGGCGGATTTGAAGGTGAAATTGCGGTTGAGCGTGAAGTTCCACAGCACCGACAGCGTCAGCGCGATCAAATAGCGCGGCCAGTAGCTCCAGTCGGTCAGGGCGGTCAGCAGCGCGAAGCTGCCCATTTCGATCAGCCCGGCGCTGGCGGAGAAGAGCGTGAATTTTGCGGCGCGCCAGAGTTCCTTTTTGTCCATGACGAGACCTCCTATCAACAGCGCCAGTATACGCCGCCGCGGAGAAAATGGCAATCAAAACTTTCAAAATTTGAAGGATCACGGCGCTGGCGTATAAGCGCGGCCCGGAACGCATACAGTAAGAGCGGGGTGATGGAGATGAAAGGGAAACAAGTGAAAACGCTGCTGCTGTGTCTGCTCGTTCCGCTGGCCGCCGGCGGGATCGGCGCGCTGCTGGCCGGCGGCTTCGGCGGCAGCTATGAGGCCATGTATAAGCCGCTCCTGTCGCCGCCTGGCTGGGTCTTCCCGGTCGTGTGGACGGCGCTGTATCTGCTGATGGGCTATGCAAGCTTCCTGGTGCTCGCGTCGGAGGCATCCATGCCGCGCAAACGCCGGGCGCTGACGGTCTACGGCGTGCAGTTGGGGATCAACATGCTGTGGCCGCTGTTCTTCTTCCGGCTGGGCTGGTATACCTTTGCCTTTGTGTGGCTGCTGGCGCTGGTCGCGGCCGTGCTGCTGTGCCGGATGCTGTTTCGCTATATCGAAAAGCGTGCGGGCGATCTGCTGACCCCGTATCTGATCTGGCTGTTTTTCGCCGCCTATCTGAACCTCGGCGTCGCGATTTTGAATTGAACGCGGGGCGGCGGGGAAATGCGGGATTCGGAATGCGGAATTCGGAATGAAAGGGCGTAGGGGCGCTTCACGAAGCGCCCGATGGGCAAGAGAGAAAAACAGCGGCGGGCGATTCATGAATCGCCCCTACGGAAATGCGGGCCGCCGGGGCGGCGGCCCCTACGGGACAAACGAGAGGCGCCGGGCGGGGCAAGCCCCGCCCCTACGATGTCAATGCGGATTGAAGGCCGCCGCTCGGGAAGGAGCGGCGGCTTTTTGCGCGGCGGCGTGGTATAATATAAAAAATCGCGTTTTTTGTTAATGAACGGGCGCGAAAGCGTAGGATATGGGTGAAGGCGAAAAGAGGTGACAGCCGATGACGGACGAGGAGATCATCAACCTGTTCTTTGAGCGCTCGGAACAGGCGATCGACGAGCTTGCCAGACAGCACGGCGGCGCGGTGACGCGCGTGGTGCGGAATATCCTCGGCAACGAGCAGGACGCGGAGGAGTGCGTCAACGATACCTATCTCGGGGTCTGGAATGCCATCCCGCCCCACAGGCCGAGCCCGCTGCGGACCTTCGTGTGCAGGATCGCGCGCAATCTTGCGACGAAGAAGTACCACGCCAACACCGCGGAAAAACGCAACAGCCAGTACGACCTGGCGCTGGACGAGCTGGCGGAGACGCTCGCCGCCGCCGGCGGCGTGGAGCAGGAGCTGGAGGCGCAGGAGCTCCGGGCGGCGATCAACGGCTTTCTGGGCACGCTGAGCGCGGCCGACCGCTTCCTCTTCCTGCGGCGCTACTGGTATGCAGAATCCGTGAAGGACGTCGCCAAGGCGGCGCATTCGACGGCCGGCAGCGTGGCTGTCCGCCTGTTTCGCATCAGAGAGAAACTCAGACTTTATCTGGAAAAGGAGGGCTTGCCTGTATGAAGCGGGAAACGATCACCCGGATGCTCAACGATATCGACGACAGGTTCGTCAGCGAAGCGGCGTTTCCGGACCCGGCCTCTGCGCGGGAAGGCCCGGAAAGGATCAAGCACATGAAAAAGAAACGGATCATCACCCTCGCCCTGGCCGCGGCGCTGATCCTGGCGCTGGGCGCAGCGGCGTATGCCGCCGGTCTCGGATCAGCCATTGCGGAAATCGCAAGAGAGCTTTCTCACTCCGTTCCCGACGAAGAAATGAGAAAGGAACGCCCGGAAGCCGCCGCGTACATCGATGAGTGGAACAGCAGGATGGATGAATGGGCCGAAATGGGCGAAAACTCCGATAAGACAGCGCAAAGCGCTGTGCTTCCGGACGGAACGACGATCACGCTGACCGAAAATTTCTATGACGGGGACAGGCTTGCCCTTTCCTACGTGCTGAGCGCAGAAGGGCCCCGGATCGACTATGACTTCGGCCCGGATCACGAATGCTTCGATCTTCTGACGGAGAGCAACGGCCTCGCCTGGTATCAAGACCTGTCGGAAACGCAGTATCTGGAAATCATGGCAAAACTGAAGCTGAGAGGGAAAGTCGGATTTGTCATTCGCACTGTGGGCGTTGGAGACCACGTTAGGCTTGCCGACGGAACCGATATCGGCCCTTTCATCGGAGCGGAGCTTGACGGCAATACGGTTCTCGTTCCCCAAAACGGATTGCCCGAAGCGGCAAAAGGACAGGACAAGCTGGAGCTCAGTTTTGTCGTCAAGACATATGAGGCATATATCTGGCTGGAAGGCGATCAAGTTTACTCCTATTATCCGGTCGCTGACGGCGTGCCCGTATCGTTTGAAATCTTCAACAATACATCCAAATAAGCATATCATTCATCAGCCCGCCGCTCCGGAAGGGAGCGGCGGGCTTTTCGCGCATTTTGCCGATTTTGCGGCGCGCTGCTTGTCAATAACGATGAATTGATGCGGGAAGCGGGTCTTTTTCTTGCAAACGATATGACAATGTGTTACAATACTCACGATAAAATACCCGCATTATCTGTGCACTTTTAAGGGGGGACGCACATGGAAAACAAAGCCAAGATACTCACGGTAGCAGGCAAGGGCGGCGTGGGAAAGACCTCGATCTGCGCTTCGATCGTTCGCCTGATGGTGGAGAAATATCCTGACAAAAAAATCCTTGCCATCGACGCCGATCCCGCTGTTGGCCTGTCCGTTGCTCTTGGCGTGGACGTGAAGCTGACGCTGGACGACATCCGCCAGAGCATCGTCGACAGCGTCGAAAACGGGGAGACCCGGGAGGCAATGGAGCTTCTCAGCGAGGCCCGTTTCCGCATCTTCGACGCGCTGGTCGAGATGCCCGGCTTCGCCTTCCTGGCGATCGGCCGGCCGGAGAGCTCCGGCTGCTACTGCAAGGTGAACTCTTACCTGAAAGAGGTCATCAGCCTGCTGGCCAACAGCTTCGATTACGTCATCATCGACGGTGAGGCCGGGATCGAGCAGATCCAGCGCCGCGTGATGGACAAGGTCACCCACCTGCTGCTGATCACCGACCAGAGCAAAAAGGGCGCTCAGGTCGTGACCACGATCAAGGGCGTGGCGGACGAGCTGATCTCCTATGAAAAGATCGGCGTGATCATCAACCGCGTGACCAATCCGGAGCTGGTGCCGCTGACCCAGGTCCCCGGCGTGGAGATCCTCTCCGCGATCCCCGCGGATGCGGTCTTCGCCGCCAACGACATCAAGGGCAGGAGCGTGCTGGAACTGCCCGAGGATTCCGCCGTACTCAAAGGAGTGAGGGAAGCACTCCAAAAGATAGAGATCCTTTAAATTTCAACAAGAAGAGGTGTAACATTTGAAAGATCTTAAGCATCTGATCTACTTTGAGCGTCTGCTTGAGAATGCTGACAATGAGCTCGTCGAACAGGCCAAGGCCGACGGCGGCGTCTGCCTGGGCTATACCTGCTTCCATATCCCGGAAGTGCTGCTCAACGTCGGCAACTGCTTCTCCACCAGACTGCGCGCACCCAACACCGGCTCCATCGACATCGCCACCTACTACATGTCCAACTACACCTGCGAGTTCGCCCGCGCCCTGCTGGAGCGCGCCATCGAGGGCGGCTACCAGTTCCTGGACGCGCTGATCGGCGTGGACGCCTGCTCGATGATGAACCGCTCCATGGAGCACTTCGAGATCCTGAAGGTCAACGAGAAGCCCAACTTCTTCGTCACCCACTGCGACATGCCCTTCAAGATCACGGACTACACCGTGAAAGGCTACGTCCGCCAGATGCGCGTGCACGTGCTTGACCGCATCCACGAGACCTTCGGCGTGGACGTCTCCGACGAGGCCATCCGCAAGGCCGTCGAGGAGCACAACGAGGTCTGCCGCATCATGACCGAGATCAGCGAGATGCGCAAGGAAGAAAACCCCGTCGTCACCGGCTACGAGTTCCACGTGCTGAATCTGGTGACCTACACCTGCCCTAAGGCCCTCATCCTGCCCTACCTGCGCGAGACGCTGGAAGAGCTGAAGAAGAGAAAGCCCGACAAGAAGAGCCCCTTCCGTGCCCGTGTGGCGATCGTCGGCTCCGAGATCGACGACCCCCACCTCACGAAGCTGATCGAAGGCTGCGGCGCGCTGGTCGTGTCCGACCGCTACTGCTTCGGCTCCACCCCGGGCCGCGAGGTCATCGAGCTCAACGACGAGGAAGACGTGCTCACGCAGATCTGCCGCCACTACATGGAGGTCTCCGAGTGCGCCCGCTATATCTCCGACGAAAAGGTCCTGCAGCGCCGCGAGACGGCCGACCGTCTGGCCAAGGAGTTCAAGGCCGAGGGCATCATCTACGAACAGATGAAGTACTGCGATTACTGGGGCTTCGAGCGTGCGCTGGTCAGCCACATCATGCACGACGAATACGGCTGGCCCGTCCTCTCCATCGACCGCCTGTACAACAACGGCAACTCCGGTCAGCTGCGTACCCGCGTTCAGGCCTTCGTCGAGTCGCTGGAAATCAAACGCATCCATAAAGAGGAGGGCATCAAGTAATGGCGAAGAAAGAAAAGATTCAGTATCCGAATCCCGCGTTCTGGCGGGCCAAGGACAATATCGACTGGAAAAAGCAGGGCGAGAACCTGAAGGAAGTCGTCGGGATCTTTGGCGAGATGCTCAAGGAGACCGATTGGCAGGCCTTCGGCAAGGGCCTGGTCGACGGCCTCAAGGCCGACGGCGAGCGCATCAAGGGCGAATACGCCGACTTTATGGCGCTGGACAACAAGGAGAAGTGGGACCGCGTGGTCAACGGCGAGCGCAGCCTCGGCCGTCTGTACCGCAAGGGCGCCATGGCCACCGTCCG
>CAMNOV010000083.1 GCA_946547105.1 uncultured Clostridia bacterium
TGCACGCCGTGTTCATCCAGATACTCGATCAGCGGTGTGAGATCCCGTTCTTCTGTGAGGCCAAAGGCGGGGCGGTCTGTCACGGCAGTGTAGCCGGAGGCACCGTAGTCCCGGCTCATCATTTCCGCAAACCATGGGGCATCGTTTAGGTAACGCAGCAGATCCTGCATGTGGGCCTTGGCCGTCTCTCCGTCTGTGATCACGAAGGGATCGTCATCGGAGCGTTTGAGCATCGGATACTTGTATCGATACCATTCGAGCGTATTGGCACCGCCGCCGTAGTCGATGCCAAAGCCCCAGTTCACCAGATACGAGGGCTCTTCCGCCAGCTGCACCGCGCACCAGATGTGCTGATCCTGGAATTTGCTGATGAACGCATAGAAGTCGTCGTAAGCCATGACCCGGTCCAGACTCACAAAACCGCCGTAAAGCTTTCCGTCCTCCAGTGCCTCCAGCCTTTCGCGGGCCTCCTCCGGGTATCCGGCCATGCCGACGGCGTGGATCGTGCCGATCCCGGTCTCTTCGTCGTATTCTTTGGCGGGGATCTGTTCGGAGAGGCTCAGCGCCGGATCATGGTGATTCAGCCCCCATTCAAAGGCGTTGCCCACCGGAGCCTTGAACAGATTGGCGTCATAGAGCAGCAAGCGCCCCTTGCTGATGTGTCCGGCCACGTCCACAGCTGGCATCCCGGCATAGCTGATGTTTTGCACGATCACCACGTCGTATTCCCCGTAGCCGTGCTCCACAACTTTTACGTTGTCCCGGTAAGCCCCCGGCAGGAACAGTTCGGAATACACGGCCATATCCAGGGTCATACGGTTGGTATGGTCTGTCGGCAAGCCGGTAACGATATAGCCCGGGTTATAGTAGAACAGGTCTACCACCTGCGGCAGCACAAACTGCGCCAGCAACAATATCACCAGCAATACCGCACCCACACAGACGCCCAGGCGAGTGAAGGCCCGGCGAATACCGCGCCTGAGCTCAGACTGAAACTTTTGCTCCATCCGCAGCTCGCTGTCATCCTTCGGCGCGGCATTTTCTTCATCCAGTTCGGGCAGGGCGTCGCGTTCGGCGAGGTATTCCAGCAGCGCGTCCTCCCGGTCGATGGCCTCCTCCACCTCGCGCTTCTGTTCGGGGTCAAGAGCCCCCGCTTGATACTGTTTCAGCAATTCACGAAAAGTCATATCCGACCTCCTCCAGCTTCTGCTTTAATTCCCGGCGCGCTCTCAGACTGAGGACGCGCACGTTCTCGTGACTCATATGGAGCAGCGCGGCGATCTCTTTCTGGCTCAGACCGCTGAAATACTGCAGACTCAGCACCTCCCGCCGCCGCGGCTCCAGAGCGGCCAGCGCGTCCATGAGGAGCCGATGCCGCTCCGAGCGTAGATACAGCGCCAGCGGGCCGGGTGCGTCCGTGGGCGTTTCGGGCAGATCTTCCAGGGATACGCCGTCCTTTTGCGAGCGCAGATGATCGGTCAGCAGGTTGCGGGCCACGCGGTAAAGCCAGGCCCGCATGTTGCCGTGCCCGTCCGGCAGAGAGAGGATCGCCCGTAAAAAGCACTCCTGCATCAGGTCCTCCGCCTGCGCGCTGCTGCGGCACATGCTGTACAGATACAGATAGATCTCCCGGCTGTAGCGCTCATACAGCCGGCTCAACAATTCATTGTTCGTGCGGCCACCCTCCCTTCTGCTGATATAACGGAGAAAACAGAAATTTGTGACAAGCTTGAGATCATATACAGATGATACTATATTGTACGGAAAAGGAAAAGCCTCGCCGCCATATCTCGCTTTCCGTGCTGCAAAAGAGGCTTGCGGCGCAGGTTTTTGTTGACGGACAGCGCGGCAATGATTATACTGCTTTTGTTAACTAAAGGAGAGATCAGCCATGAAGAAACTGTCCGCCCGTACCGAGGGCTTTACCGATTCCGTCATCCGCCGCATGACCCGCGTCTGCAACCGGTATGGCGCGGTCAATCTGAGCCAGGGCTTTCCCGACTTCGAGCCGCCCGCCGCGATCCTTGACCGCCTGCAGCAGGTGGCGCATGAGGATTTCCACCAGTACGCGGTCACCTGGGGCTCGCAGCGCCTGCGCGACGCGCTGGCAAAGAAGCAGAGCCGCTTTATGGGACGCCCCATTGATCCCGACGGCGAGATCGTCGTGACCTGCGGCAGCACCGAGGCCATGATGGCCGCCGTGATGACCGTGACCGATCCCGGCGACAAGCTGATCGTCTTCTCGCCCTTCTATGAAAACTACGGCGCGGACGTGATCCTCGCCGGCGCGGAGCCGATCTACGTGCCGCTCTATCCGCCGGAGTTCAACTTCAGGCCCGAGGAGCTGGAGGCGGCCTTCCGGCAGAACCCGAAGGCGCTGATCCTCTGCAACCCCTCCAACCCCAGCGGCAAGGTCTTTACCCGCGAGGAGCTGCTGTTCATCGCCGACCTGGCCGAGAAATACGATACCTACGTCATCACGGACGAGGTGTACGAGCACATCGTCTATGCGCCTCATGAGCACGTGTATTTCGCCACGCTGCCCGGCATGTGGGAGCGGACGCTGTCCTGCTCGTCGCTGTCGAAGACCTATTCGATCACCGGCTGGCGCATCGGCTACATCATCGCGCCGCCCGAGATCGTGGACGTGGCCAAAAAGGTGCACGACTTCCTCACCGTCGGCACGGCCGCACCGCTGCAGGAGGCCGTGGTGCCGGGTCTGCTGTTCGAGCAGGGCTACTACGACTGGCTGCGCGAGCTCTACACCGGCAAGCGCGATCTGATGCTCAAGGGCCTGGACGATCTCGGCATCGCCCACACCGTGCCTCAGGGCGCCTATTATCTGATGCTGGACATTTCCCGTTACGGCTTCGAGTCCGACCTGGAGTTCTGCGAGGTGCTGGCACGCGACGTCGGCGTGGGCGCGGTGCCCGGCTCGAGCTTCTTCCGGGAGCCGGTGAACCACCTGATCCGGCTGCACTTTGCCAAAAAGGATGAGACGCTGATGGAGGCGCTCAACCGCCTGGAGAGCATGGACAGAAAAATCAAGCCGAGACATTGACGCGATACTGCGGAGCGCGGAAGCGCTCCGCAGTTTTTTCGCGCGGGGACTTGCTTTTTCCGACGCTTTTCAGTATTGTTATATATAGAAAGAAAGCGGCGGGAGGAATCACTGTGAAAATCACGAAGATCGTCATCACCGGCGGCCCCAGCGGCGGAAAAACCACCGCCATGAGCTGGGTGCAGAACGCGTTTACCAAACTTGGCTACACCGTGCTCTTCGTGCCGGAGACGGCAACGGAGTTCATCACCGGCGGCGTCGCACCCTGGACCTGCGGCACCAACCTCGAATACCAGAAGGTGCAGATGCGCCTGCAGCTGGAAAAGGAGCGCCTGTTCGAGCAGGCTGCGCGCACGATGAAGGCCGACAAGCTCCTCATCGTCTGCGACCGCGGCGCGATCGACAACAAGGTCTATATGACGGACGAGGACTTCGCGCAGGTGCTGGAAGACGTGGGCTGCAGCGAGCGGGAGCTTCTCGACCGCTACGACGCGGTCTTCCATCTGGTGACGGCCGCGAAGGGCCTGCCGCAGTTTTATACGCTGGAGAACAACAAGGCCCGCTATGAGAGCATCGAGCAGGCCGCCGACGTGGACGACCGGCTGATCGCCGCCTGGTCGGGCCATAAGCACCTGCGCGTGATCGACAACGCCACCGACTTCAATTCCAAGCTGCGCCGTCTGATCGCCGAGATGCGCGCCTTCCTGGGCGAGCCGCAGCCGCGCGAGATCCAGCGCAAGTTCCTCATCGCCTACCCGGATCTGGATTGGCTGGAAAGCCTGCCCGAGGCCACCAAAATGGAGATCGTGCAGACCGACCTCATCTCCCGCGAGGACGTGGCGCTGCGTATCCATCAGCGCGCGGAAGGGGACAGCGTTTTTTACTTCAAGACCTACAACCACCCGCTGGACGATTCGACCCGCGTCGAGGTGGAGGAGCGCCTGAGTAAGCGCGAGTACCAGGATCTGCTGCAGGAGGCAGACCCCAACAAAAAGCAGGTGCGCAAGACGCGCTACCGCCTGACGCACGAGGGGCAGTATTTCGAGATCGACCTCTATCCGATGTGGGACGACAAGGCGATCCTCGAGACCGAGCTGAGCGAGGAGGACACGCCCATCCACTTCCCGGGCCATCTCGGCATCATCCGAGAGGTCACCGAGGACGCGGCCTACACCCGCTCCGCCATCGCAGAGCAGATGTGAATCAGCCTTTCCCTTGAGGGGAAGGTGGCCCGGAGGGCCGGATGAGGTGTTCGTTTCCACCTCATCAGTCTCGCTTCGCTCGACAGCTTCCCCTCAAGGGGAAGCCTTTGAGCAGAAAAAACCTCACCTGAAAGGGGAGGGGGACCGCGTTTGCGCGGTGGAAGGGTTTCCCGAATGTTTTGCCCGCCTTTTCCCTGTTGACAAGCGCATTTTTCGGTGATATAGTACCATCCATCAAAGGCTTTGACGGAGAACGCGGACTTCGTTCCGGCACAGAGAGGGCAGGCCACCGGCTGCAAGCCGCCCCGTGGAACAGCGTCCCATGCGACCGCTCCCGAGCCGGGAGGAGGAAATGCCTCCCCGCGCGACGGCGTTACTGTCTCAACGAGTGAAACATCAAGGTGGAACCGTGTATTTTCATGCACCCTTGACGGCAAAATACCGTCAAAGGTGCATTTTTATTGTATTGGGGAGGAAACATCATGAAGATCATCTACAGAGACGGCCACGTGGACGAGTGCCCGCCGGAGGAAGAACTCCACGTTATCCGCCATACGGCCGCGCATATCATGGCCCAGGCTATCAAGCACCTGTTCCCGGAGGCCGATTTTGCCTACGGCCCGGCCACGCAGAACGGCTTTTACTATGACGTCGACCTGGGCGACAGAAAGCTCGGCCCTGAGGATCTCGAGAATATCGAGAAGGAAATGAAGAAGATCGTCAAGCAGAACCTGCCGATCAAATCCTTCGTCCTCAACCGCGAGGATTCCAAGAAGCTGATGGCGGAGCGCGGCGAGAAGTTCAAGCTCGAGCATATGGACGACCTGGCCAATGAGACCGAGTTCAGCTTCTATCAGCAGGGCGACTACATCGATATGTGCCTCGGACCCCACCTGACCTACACCAAGGCTCTCAAGGCCTTCAAGGTCACCCAGCAGTCCGGCGCCTACTGGAAGAACAACAGCGAAAACCAGATGCTCACCCGCATCAACGGCGTGGCCTTCCGCTCGGCGGAGGAGCTGGCCGAGTGGGAGAAGCAGCAGGCGGAGGCCCGTGAGCGCGATCACCGCAAGATCGGCCGCGAGATGCAGCTGTTCATGACCGACGACCTCGTCGGCCGCGGCCTGCCGATGTTCCTGCCCAACGGCTACACGATCTGGAAGGAGCTGGAGGCCTACATCGTCCAGAAGGAGCTGCGCCTCGGCTACCAGCACGTGATGACCCCCTGCGTCGGCACGGTCGACCTCTACAAGACCTCCGGCCACTGGGATCACTACAAGGACAACATGTTCCCCGCCATGGAGGTGGACGGCGAGGCCTACGTGCTGCGCCCGATGAACTGCCCGCACCACATGCGCATCTACGCCAGCCGCCCGCGCTCTTACCGCAACCTGCCGCTGCGCATCGGCGAGATCGCCCACGACTTCCGCTACGAGGCCTCCGGCACGCTCAAGGGCATCGAGCGCGGCCGCCACTTCTGCCAGAACGACGC
>CAMNOV010000084.1 GCA_946547105.1 uncultured Clostridia bacterium
GTTGTCCTCCTGTTTTTTTCAGACTATATGATTCCAATTATTTTGCTTTGACGTAATTGCCGCTGTACGAAAGCGGACGGAAGGGCTTGCCGCCGTCCGTGTAGAACTTGCCGAAGAACTCCAGGCACTGCAGGCGCAGGTCGTGCACGTAGCAGCCCAGAAGGTTCAGGGCGAAGTTCATCGCATGGCCCAGCAGGAAGATGATCAGGAAGGCCAGCACCGTGACCACGTTGATGCCGCTGTTTTGCGCGGGCATGACGGCGACGGTGTTGAACACCTTGCCGACCACGCCGCCGGCCAGCATCAGGGCCATGATACGCGAATAGCTCAGCACGTCGCCGAACCAGCCCGTGGCCGTGTTGTAGATGCAGCCGAAGGCCGCCGTGACCTTGCCGAAGCCCTTGGCATGGCGTCCGGCCCCGAAGAGGAGCGCCGCCGCGCCGAGGATCAGCACTGCCAGAGCAATATAGTGCAGCACCTGGTTGTGCAGCAGCAGGTCGAGCGCAAAGAGGATGCCGCCGAGAAGGATCACCCACAGGGAGCCCTCTTCAAAGATCGCGTCGCCCTTGTTGCCGGCCTTCCACTTCTGCACGAAGGACACGGCCATGCCGGTGTTCAGATGCAGCAGGCCCAGCACCATTGAGCCGTAGAGCACCAGCGTACTCTGCTTCTCCGGGCTGAACAGATAGGGCAGGCCCTCCCAGGTGCTTTCCGGATGCAGCAGATGCACGATCTGGTACGGGATATCGCTGAAAAAGCCGCCGGTCAGCGCGCCCATGGCGAAGGTCGCGATGCCGCCGTAGAGCAGCAGCTGGCAGAAGGCCCGGGAGCCGCCCTCGGGCTTCATTTTGACCATGGCGACGATGGCTGCCGCGATCATGATGAGGCCATAGCCCATGTCCGCCATCATCAGTCCGAAGAAGAGGATGAAGAACGGGGCCATCAGCGGGTTCGGGTCCACGGTGCCGTAGGCCGGCAGGCTGTACATGTTCGTAACCATGTTCAGCGCGTTGGTAAATTTGTTGTTTTTCAGTGAAACGGGGACCTCGGAATATTCGTCCTCGGGCGGGTCCTCGGTCTCCCAGGCGCAGCCGAGGCGCTCGAAGACCTCTTGGAGTTCGTTCTCCCGCTCGGCGGGCATCCAGCCCTGCAGCAGCATGACGCTTTCGGTGTCGCAGAGTTTTTCCCGCGTTTCGGCCAGGTTGATGCGGGTCTGCGCCGCATCCAGGGCCAGCTTGAGCGCTTCGCGCTCGCCGGCCAGGTCGACGATCGCCTGCTCGCAGGCGATTTTTTCCTCGGCCAGAGTCTTCAGCTCCGCCTCATTCCGGTCAATGTTCTCCTGCGCCGTGCCGTTCATGCCGGCAAAGCCCACCGGCGCAAAGCCGACGGTGCGCAGCGCGTCGAGCGCGGCGTTCGTCTGCTCCTTGCTGCTGAGCAGCAGCAGATAGCGCTGGCTCTTGTCCGTCGACACCGGGAACAACTCCGCCTCCTCGGCGGCGGCCGCGAGGACCTCCTCCGCTTTGGCTGGCTCCGTGCGCAGCGGCATCGCGCCGAGCGTGACCGCGCTGCTGCGCGTCTCTGTGCATTCAAGCGGCAGGTCGAGGGCCGTCCAGGGGCGCAGGGACTCGATGCCCGCGCGCAGGCGGCTTTCCTCCGCGCCGATGCGGCGGATGCGGTCGCTGCTCTCGCGCAGCGACTCCGCCGTCTGCAGCGCCTGCCGGAAGCTCTCCTCATCGAGAAGCTTCTCCCCGGCCACCTCGGGCTTGGGGCTGAGAAGGGAGGATTTGGCCGGCGCATAGCGGTTCAGGATGTCCAGCGCCTGCTGCAGCGCCTGCTGCCGGGACCTGGCGGCCATCAGCCCGCCGTCCTCGCGGCGGAGCAGGGAGGCGAAGGCCTCGTCCTGCAGCTCCGCAGGCTCGGACACCTCCACGCAGCCATGGCGCAGCAGCTCGCGCAGCAGCTCGTCCCGGGCGGAGCGGACAGCCATCAGCCGAAGCTTTTTCATTTTTACAATGGCCATCTCAGTTCTTCACGATCCTTTCCACCACGAGAGAGGCCGCCTGATCGAGCCGGGCTTCCGCCCTGGCGCGAAGCGCGGCTTTCTTGTTTTCCACGTCGTAGGACAGCTCGGACGCCTTGTTCATGGCCTCCTCGTCCGCCTTGCGGCGAAGCTCGGAGATTGCGCTGTCGGCCTTGTCCCCGGCCGCCTCCAGCGCAGCCTTGCCGGCAGCCTGCGCATCGCTGAGCATCTGTCTGGCTTTGGCTTCCGCGGCGGCGACGGCGGCTTTTGCCTCGGCTTCCGCCTGTACGACGCTGTTGATTGCTTCAAAAGACATTGGCACACCCCCTCTATCTGCTGAAAACTGTCATTCTTTTCGGCACGCGGCCACGAGAATCACGATAAAACGATATTGCTATGATACCGCAATTTCGGCATTCTTGCAAGCAGCACGCCCTGTATTTCTACGAATTTTTTGACAATGTTAACGAAAAAGCCGAACATCCCCCGCTCCGGAGAGCGGGGGACGGCTTTATCCTTCGTATTCCATGGCCAGGCGGAAGCAGGGCTTGTCCGACAGGCCCTCCATATACCAGCGTTCGCCCTCGCTGCCCCAGCGGAGCGTGAGCGCGTCGCGAAAGCGCGCCTCGGCGGTGTACTCGGTGCTGACGGCCTTCAGCCGCTTCCCCTCGGCCGCGGCGGGAATATGGTCCTCCGCAAGGTCAAAGTAGCGGGTGTTGTTCATGTGGCCGTTGAGGTCGACGTAGCTGAAGGGCACGGTGAAGGAAGCCTCGTCCGTGCACGGCAGCTTTTTCAGCCCCGAGGGCAGGCGGATCTCCCGCCCGGTCGTGACGCCCGCGATCTCCACGCCCCACTCGTCCGGAAAGACCATCTTCCGCGTCTTTTCGTCCACCAGCATCCACAGGGCGCTGGCGGAGAGGAGGGTGTTGTCCTGCTCGTCGGCGAGGCGGTAATAGCGCGGGAAAAAGACGTGCATCATCGGTCCCGGCCAGGACGTGAGCGTGATGCGCTCGTCATATTCGGGCATGCGTTCGATCTCGCAGCGCTGCATCGTCACGACCCACAGGAGGCCCTTGTCCAGGGTCTTCTCGCGCCCCATGCCGAGCTGCTCGGTGTGGCGGATGGAGGCCTCCTGCAGCAGTTCAAACAGCCGCGACAGTCTCAGCCGCCGGTACAGGTCCACGTCCTTGCTGCGCAGCAGGATCTCTTCGCGGTAAACGCTCATTTCTTCTCCAGCGCCTTCTGTACGGCGTCGGCCACGTCGCCCAGGGTGGACATCTTGCTCCACTGGCGCTGCGGGATCTTGATATCAAAGAGCGCCTCCAGCTTGCAGATGACCAGGATGAAGCCCATGGAGTCGATGGCCGTTTCCGTATTGACGACGGTGTCCTCTTCCATGGTCATGTCTCTCATATCGGGGAAGCAGTCAAGGATCACGGTTCTGATCTTGTCAAGGATTTCCTGTCTGTTCATGCGCTTATCTCTCCATTTTCTGCTGGAGCTCCCAGCGTTTTATTTTTCCCGTCGCCGTGCGCGGCAGCGGTTCGTCGACAACAATCACGCCGGCCAGCTGCTGGCCGCGCGGCAGCGCCTCCGTCACCGGGCGCAGACGGCGGAGAAGCTCCTCCGCTTCGCCCTCGCCGCTGTAGACCAGCACGGGGCGGCTGTTTTGCAGGATCACGGCCAGCTCCGTGTGCCCCAACGCCTGCATCAGGCGCGCCTCGTATTCGGGCAGATAGAGCTTGGTGCCGTCCGGCAGGACGAGCATATCCTTTTTCCTTCCGGTGATGTGCAGCTTTCCCTCTTCGTCGAAGCGGCCGAGGTCGCCGGTATGAAGGACCCCGTCAATGAGCACCGCCGCCGTGTCCGCCGGGCGCTTGTAATAGCCCTGCATCACACAGGTGGGCGCCTCGATGAGGATCTCGCCGTCCTCGGCGAGGGTGATCGTATCGTCCGGGCAGACCTCCATCGCATAGGGGTCGCCCTGCACGCTGATGGCGACGCCCGAGCTCGTCTCCGTCAGCCCGTAGCCGAAGCTGACGCGAAGGCCCATCGCAGCGGCCGCGCCCAGCAGCTGCGCCGGGCAGTCGCCCGCGCCTACCAGCACCAGCTTCAGCCCGGGATTGGTCAGCCGCCGCTGCAGCAGGAAGCCCAGCAGCAGCGGGACGACGGACACCGCCGTCGGCTCGAAGAAGGCGCAGTCGTCGCCGTAATGGCGCGCCCCGCGCCCGAGCGCCACGGCGGCGCCGCAGCTCAGGCCCCACAGCAGCCCGCACACGAAGCCGAACACATGGCCCAGCGGCAACAGGCACAGAAGCGTATCCTCCGGCTGCAGCGGGAGCTTGGCTCCCCCATTCCAGGCGCTGGCGCAGAGCGACTGCTCGGTGAGCACCACGGCCTTGGCCTGCTCGGTGGTGCCGGAGGTGAAGAAGAGGATCTTCCCCTTGCCGTCCTTCACGCCCGCAGTCAGGGCGGGGGCCAGCTCTTCGCAGAGATCCTCGTCGCCCCAGAGCGTGTCGATGTCGGTATAGACGATCAGGCGGCGCAGCAGCTCCTCCGGCGCGTTTTCATCCAGCATCACAAGCTGCAGCCCGGCCGTCACGGCGGCGAAGATCTCCACCACGCAATCGCGGCTGCCGTCGGCCAGCACGCCGAGGCAGGTCTTTCCGCCGGCGCGCAGCTCCTCCGCGCGCTCGCGGACGCGGCGCAGGAATTCGGCGTAGCTCCAGCTGGTTCTGCCGTGCTCGTCAAAGATCAGCGCAGGGCCGTTTTCCTTCCGCTCCGCCCAGTACGAGAGCATTTCCTCAAAGCTCTGAAAACGCATCCGACCGCCTCCCGACCCAATTTTTCATGAAAAGTATACCATAGTCGGATATCAATGAAAAGAATTTTTTTGCACACTGTAAAAAACTCGTGCATTTTACGGAAACTTGCTATATAATGCTTACATCGACTCATATGGTCGCATTTTATTCAATTCTATGTTGGAGGTAAAGACATGGATAAAAACATCCGCATCGCCATCATCGGCGGCGGCCCTGCCGGCCTGTCCGCCGGTATGTATCTGGAGAAGAAGGGCTACGAGAACTACGTGATCTACGAGCGCAACGATCGCGTGGGCGGCAAGTGCTGGTCCCCGTATTACAACGGCCGCCGCTACGAGATGGGCGCCATCATGGGCGTGCCCTCCTACTATGCGGTGGAAGACGTTGAGAAGTTCTGCGGCATCACCCACGACGGCCCGAAGCTCAACCGCAACTACAAGGACGGCAACGGCAACGTGATCGAGCCCTTTGCCCGCACCCTTGGCAACATCATCAAGAATCCCTGGCTGCTGAAGATGAAGAAGCAGCTCAAGACCTTCGGCGAACTGCTGGAGACCAAGTACAAGGGCTATGACGTGAACGGTCACCGCGGCGTTGCCGAGGGCCGCTACGACGGTTACGCCGTCACCCCGGGCCGCGAGAAGGTCCAGGGCGTCAACCCCAACCTGAAGGATCTGGCCATGCCCTTCAAAGATTTCTGCGAGATGAACGGCGTTCCCCTCGTGCAGAAGATCTGGATCGGACCCTTTACCTCCTTTGGCTACGGCTACTTTGACGAGATCCCCGCTGCCTACGTTCTGAAGTACCTCGACTACCAGACCTGCATGAACTTCGTCAAGGTCAACCTCTGGACCTGGAAGGAAGGCACCC
>CAMNOV010000085.1 GCA_946547105.1 uncultured Clostridia bacterium
GGCTCGAACACGGTCCCGTCCGCCCACTGGCAGATATGCTCGGTGTCGGAATAGGGGCGTCCGACAAGCTTGCGTTCTTCTTCCTGCCGATCCCAGACCGTCTGCAAAAACTCCTTGAGCGCGTTCGGCATGAACAGATCCCGCTTGCTGGCCTTGCTCTTGGTCTTTTCCTGCTCCGAGGTTGTCGCAAAGCGGACGACGGTGTTGCGGATATGGACGATGCCGTTTTCCATGTCCACGTCCTTCCACCGCAGGCCCACCACCTCCGAGCGCCGCAGACCGAGGAAGAGGCCCAGATAGACCGCCGGTTCGATGGGATCGCCCTTGACCGCTTCCAGCAGTCTCTTCGCTGTAGCGATATCGTAGGCGGTGCCCTCGAAGTGATCGTCGCGGTTGTCCTTCACCGTGATGTTCGCGCAGGGATTGTAGTTGAGCTCTCCCATGGCGATGGCCTCGGTGAAAACGCCGTTGAGGATCACCAGGTGCTTGCGGATGCTCTTTCGGGACAGACCCGCGTCCTCTTTCGTCCTGACGTACTGCATAACGACCCGCGCCGTCACGTCACCCAGCTTCAGCTTTTTCTTTTCGAAGTAGGGCTTGACGTGGACTTCATAGGTGTTGAGATAGGATTCGTAGGAATTCGGACGGATCTGCTTTTTCTTCATAGCCAGCCAGTCCTCAATCGCTTCGATCAGATCCTTGTCTGCACCGGAGCTTGTCCGCCAGGCAGTATAAAACTATAGGAGACCCAAACAAGCCCATAGCAAACGCTGGTTCTATCGCAATCGACATCTCGCGGATATTCTTATTCTTAATCGGGCAAAAAACGGGGCTGCAGCACAACTTCCCGTTTCGCTGCAGCCCTTACTAGTTTTATTTTTCCTTTTTATACTTCTTGTACTTGCTCCAAGCGCCGAAGAGGATCGCCGCGCAGAGTACCACGTCCGCACCAATGAGGATGATCTTCCAGGCCTCCATGCCATGCTGGGTGTGCTCCTCGTCATAGGCCCAGGAGTTCACGGTCGTGAAGAGGATGTTGTGTGTGGCCTCGCGCATATACTGCACGTTGGAAGCGGCCGTCTTGTCCGTGACCTGGTTCGGGCCGCCAGCGAAGGTGGAGAGCATCGCGTCCACGCCGTTGGCGAGCGCTTCGTCGGCGTTCATGAAGCCGTGTCCGTTGTTGCGGAAGAAGTCGGACACCACGAAGCCGCGGAAGCCCCATTCGTCGCGCAGGATGGTCTTGTTGAGCGCGGAGGATTCGCCGACCCAAATGTTCCCGAGGTAGGCCCAGGATTCCATGGCCGCGTTCGCGCCGCCCTTCTTCACGGCGATCTCAAAGGGCTTGAGGTAGATCTCGCGCATGGACTGCTCGGTCGCCCAGGCGCAGACCATCTTGCCGTTGCAGTCGTACATGGCAAAGTGCTTGATCGTGGAGTACACGCCCTCGGTCAGCGCGGCCGCGACCGCGTCGGCGGCCATCCAGCCGGCCAGCACGCCGTCCTCGGAGAAGTACTCATAGTTGCGCGCGGTGAAGGCGGAGCGGTGCGTGTTCATGGCCGGGGCGTACCAGCCGGTGGAGCCAAGCTCCTTGGCCATTTTGCCCATCATCTCGCCCCACTTGCTCGCAAGCTCGTGGCTCCAGGTGCAGGTGATGATGGTCTCGATGGGGAAGCCGATGGAGCCGCCGCCGGTGAAGTTGTTGTTGATGGCCGCAGGGCCGTCGGAGTCTACGTTCTGCACTTTGCCGATAGAGGCGATCGCCGGGGTCTGGTAGCCGGAGAGTGCGATCATATTGGCCATCTCGTCCACGGTAAGCTGATCGAGCAGCTTCTCCCAGCGGGGATCGTCAAACGCGGCGCCGCGCAGGTCAACGAGCATGAGGCCGTTCTTCGCGCCGGTGGTGGGCATGACCGCGTTCAGGTCAATATAGGCGTTGGGATCATAGTTCTGGTTCAGGTGATAGCCCGCGATGTATTCCTCCGCCATGTTCAGATCGGCAGGGGCGGCGGTCGCCTCGGCGTAGTTTGCAAAGTGAGCGGCGCGGGAGAGATAGGTTGCCGTTCCGTGAGCGTCCTGCAGCACGTTCACAGCGGCCTGATCGTCGGAGGGGCGGGGGTTCGATTCGTCGTAGACGACGGTCTTCTGCTGGGTGTAGACCTTGCTGTCAAGCTCGTTGTGGGAGTCGGACTTGATGGAGATCACGTAGTCGCCGGCTTCGAGCACGTAGCAGCCCGCGCCGTACTCGTCGTAGGAGGCCAGATCTTCAAGGTCAAAGGAAAGCGTCATGGTCTCGGAAGCGCCCGGTTCGAGCATACCCGTCTTGGTATAGCAGACGAGGTTCGCGCTGGCCTTCTCAATGCCGCCGTCGGTGTAGGGCGGGTTGAAGTAGACCTCAACCACGTCCTTGCCCGCGACGGAGCCGGTGTTTGTCACGGTCACGTCAAAAGAGACGCTCTCGCCGTTGACCTGCAGTTCGCCCATCTTCTGGGTGAAGCTCGTATAGCTCAGGCCGTAACCGAAGGGATACTGCACGACGCTGTCATAGTCAAAGGTAAAGCCGGGCGCGATCGCCTCCTCGCCCTCGGCGACCTCGGCGGCTGCGGCCTCTTCCGCGGCGAGCAGCGCCTCGGTGTAGGCGGTTTCATAGAACTTATAGCCGACGTAGATGCCCTCAACGTAATTGATGAACGCGGGGGCGTACTGGGTCGGGACGCCGGAGTTCATGCCGTCCACGGTCATGTGGGTCATGTTGGCGTAGTCGCGCTTCTCGGCGTTGTTCCAGTACGGGGTGGTCTTCATGTCGTAGACGAAGGTGTCATTCGTGCGGCCGGAGGGATTGACCGTACCGGCGAGGATCTCGCCCAGCGCGGCAAAGCCTACGTTGCCGGGGCCGCCCGCCCAGACGACGCCCTGGATTTGGGGATACTCCTCGGCAAAGCCCAGCTCAAAGGCGTAGGCGCCGTTGTATACCAGCACGACCTTGTCGAAGTTGGCGCAGACGAGCTCTACCATGGCGCGCTCGGTGTTGTTGAGCATCAGATAGTGGTCGCCTTCGTTCCAGTCGGGGTAGTCGGGAGAGTTGTCGGTGTAGATTTCGCAGTTGGCCATGTCCTGCGGGATGTCGTTGTGCCCCTCGCCCGCGAGACGGGAGATCACGATGACCGCGGTGTCAGAGAAAGCCTTGGCGTTGGCAATCAGCGCGTCGGAGTAGTTGGCCGCGGGAGGCTCGGGAAGGTTCCAGTTCTGCGCGGTGATGGAGACCGCCGCGCGGTTCTCGGCATAGCCGAGATAGAAATCGACCAGTTCCTGATTGACCTCAAAGCCCGCGCCCTCAAGCCCTTCGATCAGGCTGACCTTGTGGTAGAGATCGTTCAGGCCGCCGGAGCCCGCGCCGCCGTAAACGGGGTTGGTGCTCGACCAACCAAAGAGGTTGAGCCTGCTTGTGCCGCTCAGCGGCAGGATACCCTCGTTCTCAAGCAGGACGAAGCCCTCCTCCGCGATCTGCAGCGCGACAGCCTCCGCCTCGGCTGCGAGTTCGTCGGAGACAGTGGTGGGCGTCGAGCCGCTGCCGACAAGGCTCAGTAGGGCGGCCATCGGACCGATGCAGATCAGGTTCACGACGAGCAGGATGGCGAGCAGAGCGGCCAGCCAGGCTTCGCCGCAGAAGAATTTCTTTTTTTCCTTCGGGAGCTTTTTCACCGCGACGCCGACGGCGACAGCGGCGATCAGGATGAGCGCGATGGCGATGAAGTAGGGCGTCAGCCCCTGCAGCACGCCGATGAGGTCTTCCATTTCAAAGCTGATCATGGGTGTTCTCCTTTTTCTTGTTCTTTTTGAGCTTGTTCACTCTGACGTAAGCATAGCGGGAAAAAGAGAAAAACACCAATACACATTCGGCGAAGTTCATAAATTACTGGACACTTCTCCAAAAAGCGTCTATAATTATATACAACCTATCGAGAGGCTCTGTGAAAGAAGGTCTTTTTCATGGCTGACAACCGCGCGAAAATCACCCGAAGCGCCATCAAGGACGGGATGCTGGATCTTCTGGCAAAAATGCCCTTTCAATACGTCACGGTTGCCTCGCTCTGCCGGGAGGCGGGCGTCGGCCGCGCGACCTTTTATACCCATTATACCGGGCTGATGGACGTGATCAACGAATTGGCGGACGAGGCGATCAGCGCAACACGGCGATCCCCGATGGATAACCATGAAGCGATCGCCGTGCTGGCTGAGCGGGTCAGCGCGAACAGCGATCCCCGCGCGCTGGAAGCTTGGCTTGATTTGATGCCGATGTGCCAGCGTGTGGCCGACCATCCCAAATATCGCTCGCTGTTCAAGGATGATTTCCTGTCCGAATATATCATCATGCGTATCTTCCGGAAGGAACGGGCCGCTTCCGTGGATTCGATCTGTCGGCAGTGCGGTCTCAGTGAGGAGGTTGCGGAGAAGGTTTTTCTCTTTAGCGTAATGGGTCTTTTCGCTGTCAACCGTTCGCTCGGCTGGAAAAAGGACGACGCCTGGTACGAGGCACAGCGGGCGCTGCTTGTGTATATGGCCGGTGGCGTTGAGGCCCTGAAGAAGCTGAAATGACAAACAAGGCCGACGATCATATTTCTGGTGTGGTCAACCAATAAGACATGTGGCGCTCCTGTCCTGCGGCACAAAGCCGATGCACCTCCTCGTCATTGATGCGCTGCTGCGCATGGAACAGAGCGGAAGCTGACGAGGCTATACAAGATACAAATGGGGGCGGCCAAGCTGACCGTCCCCAAAGCTATAATCTTATTCAAGCGCCGTCTCCTCCCTGACCGCCAGCAGATCGTCCACGCGGACGTTCAGCGTGTGCGCGAGGATGACAAGGTGGTCGACCGTTGGCAGGGCGCTGCCCCGCAGCTAGCGATAGATCGCGTTCGGCGCCTCAAAGCCGAAGACAGTTTGCAGCTGCCTGACCGTGACGCCCCGCTCCTGCATGACCTGCGCGATCCGCTGCCCGGTCTGCTTCGTGTCGATCGCCAAAGTGCTATATTCCATAGGCGCCTCCGGCTACAGCAGCTCCGCGTGGCCCTCGATTGCCCGCTCAATCCTTTGCGGCTCGATGCCGATGTACCGCTGCGTTACGGCGGCCGAGCTGTGCTGCAGCAATCTCTGCACAAGGGCGATGTCATAGCCGTTGTTCTTGTAGATCTCCGTCGCGTACCATTTGCGGAATGAGTGCGTGCTGATGCCCTCATAGCCCAAATAATCGCAGACGCGGGCAAGGACCTTCTGCACTTCGCGCGTCGTGATCGGGAACATCAGAGCGGTCCGCGAGATCCCCTTGCGCAGGCAGTAGTTCTCAATGCACTGGTAGATCACCAGAGGAACCGTGAAGACACGCTGCTTGCCGGTCTTCTGCTCCGTGATCGAAAGCCGATATATGGAGGAAGCATACTCGACATTAATAAACAATACATAGCCTAATGCCGTAGATAATCGTACTCTCGGACAGCTTAGGGTGTTTTACATGTCTCGGAAACAATAAAACTTGCCGAGACATATGGTTCGACAAGCCTAAAGGTCGGATCCGTTAAAAAGCTTGACAGAA
>CAMNOV010000086.1 GCA_946547105.1 uncultured Clostridia bacterium
GCCGGTCGTTGTCGGCATCAGCTATGAGATCAACCGCTGGTGCGGCCGCCACGACAATTGGCTGTCCGCCGTTCTCTCCGCGCCCGGCAAATGGCTGCAGCGCATCACGACCAACGAGCCCGACGACTCGATGATCGAGGTTGCGATCCGCGCCCTGGAGCTGGTGATTCCCGAAGAAAAAGGAAGCGATGCCTGGTAATGAAAACGTATAACGACATTCTGATCGCCACGCGCAACGCCCTGCGCGACGCAGGCATTGAAGCATATCAGCTGGAGGCCCGGGTGCTGCTCGCCCGCGCCGCCAACAAAAGCACGCAGGAGCTGCTGCGCGACATGCGCCTCTACACCACCGATCAGGTGGAAAAGACTGCCGCGGACTATACCGCCCGCCGTCTGGCCGGTGAGCCGGTCGCCTATATCACCGGCTCCTGGGAGTTTTACGGTCTGCCGATGGTGGTGACGCCCGACGTACTGATCCCGCGCATGGACACGGAGCTGCTGGTAGATACCGCCGTGGAGCTGCTGACCGGTCGCAAGATGGACGCCAGGATCCTCGACCTCTGCTGCGGCAGCGGCTGCATTGCCTGCGCCATCGGCCATGAGATGCCCGCCACGAAGCTTGTCTGCATCGACATCAGCGCCACCGCGCTGGAGATCTGCCGCAAGAACCTGGCGCAGAACCGCCTCTCCGGCCGCGCGATCACCATGCAGGCCGACGCGACCTCCTCTCCCCCGATGAGCATTGGCCAGTTCGATCTGATCGTCGCCAATCCCCCGTATATCGCCAGCGACGAGATCCTCACGCTCGACGCCTCCGTGCGCGACTACGAGCCGATCTGGGCGCTCGACGGCGGCGAGGACGGACTGAAGTTCTACAAATCCATCATCAAATACTGGAAATCCGTTCTGCAGCCCGGCGGCATGATTCTCTTCGAGGTCGGCGAGGGGCAGGCGGAGCCCGTCAGCGAGATGCTGCTGTCTGGCGGCTTCCGCACCGCGGCAACCAAGCGCGATACGCTCGGTGTAGACCGCGTGGTGCTCGGCGTGATGTAAACTATGGTGCGACGCACCGTCTGAGATAAAGGAGTACGAATCATTATGGCAGAGAAAAAGAAAGTATCCGCGGTCGTCTCCCCGGCCGACAGCGACAAAAAGAAGGCTCTCGAAACCGCCATCGCCAAGATCGAAAAAGACTACGGCAAGGGCACCATCATGCGTCTGGGCGACGACATCGCCGTGAACGTCGAGGCCCTGTCCACGGGCTCCCTTTCCCTGGACCTCGCGCTCGGCATCGGCGGCGTGCCCCGCGGCCGCATCGTGGAGATCTATGGACCCGAGGCCTCCGGTAAGACGACGCTTGCACTGCATGTGGTCGCCTCCGCGCAGAAAAACGGCGGCACCGCCGCTTACATCGACGTTGAGCACGCGCTGGAGCCGGCCTATGCCCGCGCCCTCGGCGTGGATATCGACAGCCTGCTGATCTCTCAGCCAGACACCGGCGAGCAGGCGCTCGACATCGCCGAATCCCTCGTCCGCTCCGGCGCGATCGACGTGCTGGTGGTCGACTCCGTCGCCGCGCTGATCCCCCGCGCCGAGCTCGACGGCGAGATCGGCGATACCGTGGTCGGCATGCTGGCAAGGCTCATGAGCCAGGCCATGCGCCGCCTCGCGGGCGCCATTTCCAAGAACAACTGCACTGTCATCTTCATCAACCAGCTGCGTCAGAAGATCGGCGTCATGTACGGAAATCCCGAGACCACGCCCGGCGGCCTGGCCCTCAAGTACTACGCTTCCGTGCGCATCGACGTGCGCCGCATCGAGACCCTGAAAGCAAACGGCGAGATGATCGGCAACCGTACCCGCGCCAAGGTCGTCAAAAACAAGGTCGCTCCCCCGTTCCGTGAGGCCGAGTTCGACATCATGTACGGCGAGGGCATCTCCCGCGTCAGCGAAATCATCGACCTGGCCGTGAAGCTTGACATCATTGAAAAAGGCGGCGCCTGGTTTACCTGCAACGGCCTGCGCATCCAGGGCAAGGACGGCGTGAAGGACTACCTGACCAAAAATCCCGAGGTCTGCGACGATATCGAGCAGCAGATCCGCGCCCGTTCGACCGAACTGCTGAGCCCGCAGGCAAAGAAGGCTGCGATCGTCTCCGGCCGCGCCGTGGACGTCAGCGCCAGTGACTTTGACGAAGGCTGATGCCTGAACAGCTCAGCATCACTTCGCTGCGGCAGACCGCTCCGGAGCGCGTGAGCATCGCTCTCTCGAATGGCGAGGAGATCCCCTCCACGGTCGGCGTGGTCGCCGACCTGCGGCTCTGCCGCGGGCAGGAACTGGATGCGGACAGGCTGGAGGAGATCCGAAATGCCTCCGCCCTCGCGCTGCTGAAGGGGAAGGCGCTGGAGATCCTCTCCCGCCGCCCGCTGTCCGCCAAAGAGCTGAACGACAAGCTGATTCAAAAGGGCGCCGATCCGAAAAGCGCGGCCGCCTGTGTGCGCTGGCTCCTGGATCAGCGGCTTCTCGACGATGAGAGCTACGCCGGAGCCATTGTGCGGCACTATGCCGCCAGGGGCTACGGCCCGGGGCGCATCCGCCAGGAGCTCAAACGGCGCGGCTTGCCCCGCGACTACTGGGACGAGGCTCTCGGGCAGCGGCCCGACAATACCGAAAAAATAGACAAACTGATCGCCGCTCGTCTGCACGATCCCGATGACCGGGATGAGGTGCGCAAGGTCACGGCCGCCCTGTTTCGCCGGGGCTTCGGCTGGGACGAGATCCGCGCGGCGCTCGCCCGCTTCTCTGCGGAAGCGGAGCTTGAGGATAACTGATGGACAAAACATTTGCCATGATCTCGCTTGGCTGCGCCAAGAATCTGGTCAACAGCGAACAGATGCTCTATCTGCTCGACGAGGCGGGTTACCGCCTGGTGCCGGATCCGGAAGGCGCGGACTTTGCGATCGTAAACACCTGCGGCTTTATCGACGCGGCCAAAAGCGAAGCGATCGAAAACATCCTGTCGCTCGCCGCGCTGAAAAATGAGGGAAAGCTCGGCGGACTGATCGTCACGGGCTGCCTCTCCGAACGCTATAAGGACAGTATTCTGGCAGAGCTCCCGGAGATCGACGCCGTGCTGGGCGTGGGCTCCTTCTCTGAGATCGTCGACGCGGCCGAACGCGTCTGCGCGGGAGAGACCTACGCCTCCTTCCGCGATCAGAGCGGCCCGATCGACGAGACGCCGCGCGTCGTTTCCACCGGTCCGGGCTGGGCATATTTACGCATCGCCGAGGGCTGCAACAACTTCTGCGCCTTCTGCGCCATCCCCTACATCCGCGGCCGCTACCGCTCCCGCCCGATCGAGACCGTCGTGGCCGAGGCGCGGGATCTGGCGGCGCACGGGGTAAAAGAGCTGATCGTCATCGCGCAGGATATCACCCGCTACGGCACTGACCTTTACGGCAAGCGCAGCCTGGCGCGCCTCTGCCGCGAGCTGGAGCAGATCGAGGGCGTTGAGTGGATCCGCCTGCACTACCTCTATCCCGACCAGTTCGATGAGGAGCTGATCGACGAGATCGCCCGCAACCCCAAGATCGTCAAGTATCTCGACATCCCCATCCAGCATATCAATGACGCGATCCTCAAAAAGATGAACCGCCGCGGCACCGGCGCGGAGATCCGCGCTCTGTTCCGTCGGCTTCGCGAGCGCATCCCCGGTCTGGTGCTGCGCACGAGTCTGATCGCCGGTCTGCCCGGCGAGGGCGAGGCGGAGTTTGAAGAGCTGTGCGAGTTCTTGAAGGAAGCGAAGATCGAGCGCGTCGGTGTCTTCCCCTTCTCCCCCGAAGAAGGAACGCCCGCGGCCGCCATGGAGCATGTGGACGCCGAAGAGGCTCAGCGCCGCGCCGATCTGATATTGCAGCTGCAGCAGCCGATCATGGACGATTTCCTGCAGGGCTTCGTCGGGAAGACGCTGCGCGTGCTATATGAGTACGACGATGAAGAAAGCGGCCTGCACGTCGGACGCAGCTACGCCGATTCCCCCGATATCGACGGACTGGTGCTCTTCTCCGGTGAATGTACCGAGGGTGAAATGACCGACGTACGCATCGACTCCGTCGAAGACGGGCTGCTGATTGGACACAGGGAGGCGGAAGCATGAACACAACGGCCAATAAAATCACGATTTTCCGTGTGCTGATGATCCCCGTTTTTCTGGTGCTGGCTTATACCGGTCACCGGTACTGGGCGCTGGCGATGTTCGTGCTGGCCAGTCTCTCCGACATGCTGGACGGTTATGTGGCCCGGCACTATAACCAGATCACGAACTTCGGCAAATTCATGGATCCGCTGGCCGATAAGGTCCTGGTCATGGCCGCGATGTGCTATTTCGTCGAAGCAGGACGGATGCCCGGCTGGGCGCTGGCCGTCGTGCTGCTGCGTGAATTCGGCGTGTCCGGCCTGCGGCTGATCGCTGTGGAGCAGGGCCGCGTCATCGCCGCCGCCAAATCCGGCAAGATCAAGACCGCCGCGACGATGGTCTGCCTGTGTCTGATGCTGTTTTTCCCTGCGCCGTCGATCGGCGATTCCGCCCCGGACTTCGTCGCGTATATCAGCACCGCCGTCATCCTTCTTACCACCGTTTATTCCGGCGCGGAGTATTTTTATAAGAACCGCGACGTTTTCAAAGATTCCAAATAAGGAGCCTATCCTATGAAGCTGTATAATTCCCTGACCCGCAAGCGCGAGGACTTCGTGCCCAATCACCCCGACATCGTCAAGATGTACACCTGCGGCCCCACGGTCTATCACTTTGCCCATATCGGCAACCTCCGCTCCTACATCATGGAGGATATCCTCGACCGTTATCTGCGCTACAGCGGCTACAATCTCAAGCGCGTCATGAACATCACCGACGTCGGCCACCTTTCTTCCGACGCCGATGAGGGCGAGGACAAGATGCTCAAGGGTGCCCGCCGTGAGCACAAGACCGTCATGGAGATCGCGAAGTTTTACACCGACGCCTTCTTCTCCGACTGTGAAAAGCTCGGCATCCGCCGCCCGGACGTCGTCGAGCCCGCGACCAACTGCATCGACGAGTATATCAAGATCATCTCCAAACTGATGGACACCGGCTATGCCTACTTTGCCGGCGGCAACGTGTACTTTGACACCTCCAAGCTGGACAAGTATTTCGTCTTCAACGACTTCAATGCCGAGGATCTGGACGTTGGCGTGCGCGAGGGCGTGGAGGAGGACGGAAACAAGCGCAACAAGAACGACTTTGTGCTGTGGTTCACCAAGTCCAAGTTCGAGG
>CAMNOV010000087.1 GCA_946547105.1 uncultured Clostridia bacterium
AAACAGCATTGCTGTTTTGCCATATACTCATTGCAATGAGCATCGGGCGAATGATCCTGAAGAATCATTCGCTGCCAAACTTATCGTTTGGCAGCGAAATCAATCGAATCCACGATTGATTTCGCCATCCGATGATCATTATATCGGAGAGATTATATCACATACGATGTTCGATTGCTACAGAAAATGACGGAAAATGACGAATTTTTCTCAGCAGTTGAGCAGCGCTGCGGCGGCGGCGCCGGGCAGCGTAGTCTCCTCGCCGACCTGGAGCCGGGTGAAGCGGCCGAGTTCACCGGTGCTGCTCTCAAGCAACTCTTCAAGAGCCGGACGATAGCACCTTCCCTTTTGCACCAGGGAACCCTCGGCGCAGATAACGACAGGGCGATCCGGATCGCTTCCCTCATCGATCAGCAGAAGGATTGCAAGCAGATTGGCGCACATTGCTCGTGCCGAGCGGTAAAACAGCTCCTTTGCCAGGGTTTGAATGAATTCCCGATCTTCCCCGGAAGCGCAAATCTCCAGCCGCTCACCGCAGGCCCAAGCGTCCAAGACGGCAGAGTCAAAGCGCCCCAGCGCGGAGAGTGCCTCATGCGTTTCCGAAACGATCAGTCCTTCTTCTGCGGCAGCATTCAGCATCAGCCGGGCAAGCTCGCCGAGATAAACGCCGGCCGTCAGCTTCTCCAGCCACTTCATGCCGGGATTGTGGCTCTGCCGATCCAGGAGAAGGTCAAACTCGCCGCGCGGAAGTCCGTCGTACATCCCGGATTCCAGATTGACGATGATGCGCTTTTTCTCCGGCCGGCCGAGCTTCTGGATCCGCTCAAGCGGCAAGACGCAGCAGGTATTGGTACCGGTGCCGCTGACCTGGCCAATCAAACCGCCGCAGCGGTTCTTGTCCAGCGTTGCGGACCCGCCGAGCAGCACGGCCGCCGTATCGTTGAGGATGACGCAGTGCTTGCCGCGGATGCCGCGGCGTTCAAGCTCTTCGATCAGCGATGCGCCGACAAGCTTACCCTCGGCGCCGGTGATCACGACCTCCTTGTCAATGCAGATCACCCGCCCGTCGATCTCCGGCGTGATGACAGCCGAATAAGAAAAACAGAAGCCGATATCATCCGCATAGGGCGTCAGGGGCTCGACCGCATCTGCGACGAAACGGATGAACTCCTCCCAGGAGGCGGGCTTTCCGATCCCTGGCATCATTCTTTTCTGCACGCGGCTCAAAACAGGACCGTTTTCGGAAAAAGTGATCAGGCCGCAGCGAAAATTGGTCCCGCCGGCGTCGATCACGATCGCGCTTTTCCCCTCCGGGACAGACTCATCCGCCTGCAGATAGGTCGGGATCATGGGAAGGATCGCCTTTCCGCGAAGTCCTTCCTCCATGGCGGCCACCATATGGCGCGCTTCGGTCAGCGGATCGATCCGCGCGGCATCCATCCCGTTTATTCTCAGGAAATCCATTGCTTTCTCTCTGCTCATCCTGCTGCTTCCTTTCGGAATTGTTATTTTGCTGCTGTATTATAACATATCGATCGAAATAAAAAAAGGGGCTGAGCACAGCCCCTTTCAAGATTTTGCTAAATTTATTTGTCTTTGACGGCCTCGATCACGCCCTGTGCCAGACCGGCGATGCCGGCGATCTCGCTCGGGATGATGATCTTGGTGGCCTGGCCGTTGGATGCGGCGGTGAAGGCTTCCAGCGCCTTGATCTTGATGACCGCCTCGGTGGGGCTGGCCTCGTTGATGCGGCGGATACCTTCGGCGGTAGCGGTCTGCACCTTCAGGATAGCTTCGGCCTCGCCTTCGGCCTCCAGGATCTGCTGCTGCTTCTTCGCGTCAGCGCGAAGGATCGCGGATTCCTTCTCGCCTTCGGCTTCGAGGATCGCGGCGCGCTTCTCACCTTCGGCGCGAAGGATGGCTTCACGGCGTTCACGTTCGGCCTTCATCTGCTTCTCCATCGCGTTCTGGATCTCACGCGGCGGCAGGATGTTCTTCAGTTCCACACGGTTGACCTTGATGCCCCAGGGGTCGGTCGCCTCGTCGAGGATGGCGCGCATCTTGGTGTTGATGATATCGCGGCTGGTGAGGCACTGGTCGAGTTCCAGGTCGCCGATGATGTTACGCAGCGTGGTGGCGGCGAGGTTTTCGATGGCGACCATCGGCTGCTCGATGCCGTAGGTGTAAAGCTTCGGGTCGGTGATCTGGAAGTACACGACCGTGTCGATCTGCATGGTGACGTTATCCTTCGTGATCACGGGCTGGGGCGGGAAGTCCGCGACCTGCTCCTTGAGGGAGACGACCTTGGCCACGCGCTCAATGAAGGGGACCTTCAGATGGATGCCGGTATTCCAGGTGGTTTTATAAGCGCCCAGGCGCTCGATCACGTAGGCTCTCGCCTGCTGCACGACGCGGATGTTGCGCGCAATGACCAGGATCAGCAATACCAGCAGAACAATGACAACAATAGTACCGGGTCCCATAAATGATTCCTCCTTAATTATATAATCAAAAACTGATTACTTACGATGCGGCTTTGACAATGAGCTTTACGCCGTCGATCCGCAGTACCACGGCGACCGAGCCCTCAGGCAAAATAACGCCTTCCTGCTCCGTTCTGGCCGTCCACACTTTTCCGCCGACGGAAACAGCGCCGGTGCCCTGCAGATTGTCCACCGTCTCTTTCACCACGCAGTCCTTGCCGATCATCATATCGGCGTTGGTCGCCTGAACGCGGGAATTGACATATTTTTTGGCCAGAGGGCGCGTCAGGATCAGGGCGACGACGGAGGTCACCAGGAACAGAGCGACCTGCAGCCAGATCGGACCGCTGAACAGGGCGGAGATCAGGGCGGGGATCGAACCGAACGCGAACCAGATGGATACAAGACCGGGAACGATCGCCTCGACGACCAGAAACAGGATGATCGCACAGGTCCAGAATACAGCTCCCATGAACAAGCACTCCTTTCATGTATTCTGGGCATATTATATCTCAATACACAGGCACAAGCAAGAATAATCGGCGTACAATTCATGAAAAAACTGTAAAGTCGCACTTTCGCACTTTACTTTTGTAAATATTTAGTGTAAAATTCATCCAAATCCTACAAATACTTTATTGCTCTGAATTGGGAGGACGATATGAACAAATTGCCGAAGAAGCCGAGAAACGACAATCTCTACAAGGCCATACTCAAGCTGGAAACCTTTGACGAGTGCGTTCGCTTTTTCGAGGACCTCTGCACGCGGGCTGAACTGATGGCTATGGAACAGCGCTTTCAGGTGGCTGACTGCCTGAATCAGGGAATGATCTACAATGATATCCTTGGCGAAACCGGCGCCTCCAGCGCTACGATCAGCCGTGTCAACCGTTCCCTGCAGTACGGCAGCGGCGGCTACGCCGTTGTCTTTGACCGGATGAAGGAGGAGCAGAAATGAACTGCTACGGGCCGCTCGCCGCCTGGTATGATCAATTGACGGGCGACGTCCCCTACGAGCAGTTTGCCGATTACTATGAGGCGGAGTTTGCGCGCAGCGGCGGCGAATTCCGCCTTCTGCTTGATCTGTGCTGCGGAACCGGCACGCTGACGGCCATCATGGCCGAACGCGGCTATGAGATGATCGCGGCGGACGCTTCGGTCGACATGCTGATGCAGGCGCGGGAGAAGAGCACTGAGCTTCCCGTCCCGCCCCTTTTTCTGCTGCAGAGCGCCGAGGAACTGGATCTGTACGGAACGGTCGACGCGGCCTACTGCTCACTCGACGGGATCAACTATCTGCCGCCCGCTTCCCTGCCGGAGGTGTTCCGGCGGCTGCATCTGTTCATCCGTCCCGGCGGCATGCTGATTTTTGATATCCGCACGCCGGACTGGCTGAAAAGCCTCGACGGGCAGATTTTTGTAGACGAAACAGACGACGTGCTCTGCCTGTGGCGTGCGGACTTTGACGAACAGGAACAGGCCATCGTATACGGCATGGATCTGTTCGCGAGAGAAAACGATCTCTGGCGCCGCAGCCGGGAGGAGCATATCGAGTACGCGCATGAACCGGCGCGCCTGGCAGAACTGCTGTATGCGGCCGGATTTGAAGATTTTACCTGGCAGGACAAGGCTGTCTCCGCTTCGGAAGGACGCCTGTTCCTGAGCTGCAAACGAAAGGAAGCATAGAATAGAATGGACAGGATTCTGCGTGCCACGGCAGGCGAATATATTAAAATGGCGGTCATCACCGCACGTGAGACCGTTGAACATGCCCGGGAGATCCACCGCTGCTCCCCCACGGCCTCCGCAGCTCTCGGGCGGACGCTCTGCGCTGCCTCCCTGCTGGGCGAAGCGATGAAGGAGGAGCAGGCCAGCCTCACTATCCGCATCAACGGCGGCGGACCGATCGGCAGCGTCGTCGCCGTGTCCGACCATGAGGGCTGCGTTCGCGGTTATGTGGACCATCCTTCCGTCGATCCCCCGCGCCGCCCGGACGGCAAGCTGAACGTCGGCGCCGCCGTCGGCCGCGACGGTCTGCTGACCGTGAGCCGTGATATCGGCCTCAAGGAGCCCTATATCGGATCGGTGGAGCTTGTCAGCGGCGAGATCGCCGAGGATCTCACCAGCTACCTGCTGGCCAGCGATCAGGTGCCTTCCGCCTGTGCGCTGGGCGTTCTGGTCGATACCGACGGCAGCATCAAGGCGGCAGGAGGATTTCTCGTGCAGCTGATGCCCGGTGCGCCGGACGATCTGATCGGCCGCCTGGAGGACAATATTTTCATGATGGACCAGCTGACTACTGTGCTGAACGAAGACGGCGATGAAGCGGTTTTTGCCCAGGTCCTCAAAGGATTCGACTATCATCTGGTCGCCGAACAGCCCATCTGCTACCGCTGCAGCTGCAGCCGCGAGCGGGTGGAAGGCGCGCTCTCCGTCATTGATCCCGCCGAGCTGGAGGAAATGATCGCGGAAGACAGGGTTTTCACGATCGACTGCCAGTTCTGTGGAAAAAACTACTCGATCACGCCGGATGACCTGCGCCGCATCCTGGAGCAGCGGAAGGAAAAAATCGAGTAAATCAGAAAAAATATTATTGACAAACGGTCCTGCCGATGGTATATTAACAGAGCTGTCGAGTTGGGAGCATAGCTCAGCTGGTTAGAGCACCTGCCTTACAAGCAGGGGGTCACTGGTTCGAGTCCAGTTGTTCCCACCACTCATGATATGCCTCTGTAGCTCAGTAGGTAGAGCAGCGGACTGAAAATCCGCGTGTCG
>CAMNOV010000088.1 GCA_946547105.1 uncultured Clostridia bacterium
TGGATAACGGGCAGATAGGTCTGGCCCATCCAGCGGTAGCGCCAGGTGCCCTTGAGGAAGTCGATGGGGTTATTGGAGAACTTCAGGATATCGGTGACCATATGTAAATAGTTATAGCCCCAGATCATGTACATGTAGTACATCGTATCCTTGAAGCCGCGCCACTCGCGGTGGGTCAGAAGGCCGGTCTTGTCCTCGTACAGCTCGCCCAGGCGGCGGCCGCCGGGCTCGGCGGTATGGGGCTTGCCGTACCAGAAGTCGTGCATGTTCTTTTTGAAGCCGTTGGCCTTCAGCTCGGCCACGGTCTTCTGAATGCCTTCCTTCTTGGCGGCGAGCTTTTCCTGGATCTTGGAAATGTCAAAACTAATCGCCATTTTACTTGCCCTCCTGAATGTGCTTGATTTCAACGCTTTCCACGAAGGCCTGGAAGCGGGTGCGCAGCTGGCCGGAGGCGGAGTTGATGTACTCCTTCTCGATCGAGCAGACGGGCAGGCCGTAGTCGCGCTTGAGGATGAAGGTGTCGATCACGCGCTCATAGCTCCAGTACTCGCAGAACTTGTTGGAGGCGATGATGATGCCGTCGGCCTTGTATTCCTTCGCAAGGTCGGCCAGTCTCTTCTTGCGGGCGCGCATCTCGTCCTGCGGCATGAAGCGCGGGCAGTTGGAGGTCTTGAGGTAGTGCTCGGCGATGCAGCGCAGCGGGCTCTTGCCCTCCTCCAGAACGATGGGAACGCGGCTTTCCACAGCGCCGTAGCAGAAGCGGTCGCAGACCACCAGGGCGCCGCAGCTCTCGATGAGCTTGGTGAAGTCGGGGTCGTCGTTCTCGGAGCCGGCCAGGACCACCTTGCAGCGGTAGTTCTTCTTCAGGTCGGGCTCGCGGGTCTTCAGCTCTTCGGCGGTCTCGCGCAGATACGGCAGGATCAGGTACTTCGGGCAGGCCAGGCTCACCAGCTGGATCACGTGGAACTCATAGCCGGTGATGGTGGGGTTGTCCAGCTTGCGGTAGTCGCCGATCTCGTTGATCAGGCGGCAGACCTCGTTGTGGTCCTCAATGGTCTTGAGCAGCGCCTCGTCGGAGATGTCGATGCCGAAGTGCTCGTGCAGCGGCTCAAGCACGTGGGCGCGCAGCTGGGTCTCGAAGTGCTGGTAGCTGTTTTCGGTGTTTTTGAAGGGGATGTCGGTGAATTCGCAGAAGAAGTCGTCGTTGTCGATGATCCGCATATCCTCGACGGAATCGAGGTGCTTCTGCTGCAGGTGCTCCTGGAAGCGGCAGGTAGCGGTGCAGGTCTCGGTGCCCATCTGCGCGTCGAGGAAGTTGTAGCCGCCTTCGAGCGCACGCTCCATCAGGGAGCGGGCATAGTGGCAGACACGGCCGGACAGATAATAGGTCGCCAGGTCGGGCGAGGTGCAGCGCGGCGCTCTCAGTCTCACCGAGAAGCAGCCGGGCAGGTCGAGAAGCACTTCAGGCATGAAGTAGCAGGTATAGCCGATGGCGCGCTTGCCATCGGCCTTGGCCTGTTTGACCAGGTCGTTGTTCGCTTCCTGAAGCAGATTCTCAAAGTAGATCAGATGTTTGAGATCTTTCAACAGATAACCCCCTATAGTTAATTTTTTGACACGAAATCAAGCGACACTTGGGTATTTTAGTGCCAACTACACGAATAGCAGTATACCAAATCGCCGTTTTCTTGTCAATAAATCCAAGGCTTTCCGCCCTCGCTTTGCGCGGAAAAAAACAGGTGCAGATTTTGGTGAAAACAGAAAAAAAGAAGGTCCCCCGGACCTTCTTTTTCCTTTCCGATTTTCTTTTCATCCTTTCATGCCCAGCATCGCGCCGAGCAGCCGAAGCAGCACGCCGCCGAAGCCGACGCGCGGCACGTCCTCCGCCGCCGTGATCGGCAGCTGCGCGATCGTCTCCTCTCCCAGCGTCACGGTCAGCGTCCCCAGGCGCTCTCCCTCCCGCAGCGGCGCGGCAGCCTGTTCCGGCAGCTCGATCCGGTAGGATGGCTCTGCGCCGCTTTTGGGCACCAGGGCAAAGCGCTCGCCCTCGATGCGAAGCGGCACGCTCACCCTCACCCCCATGTCCACCGGCAGTTCCGGCAGCTCCTCCGCCGGGCGCAGCGGGCAAAGCCCGTAGCCGGCAAAGGCGTAGTTGAGCAGGGTCTTCGCGTCCTGGTTCCGCTTCTCGATGCTCTCGCAGCGCAGCACCACGGCGATATATTCCACGCCCTCCCGCTCGGCACTGGCAGACAGGCAATAAAGCGCGCTCGAGGTATAGCCGGTCTTCAGCCCCGTGCAGCCGGGATACCAGTAGACGAGCTTGTTGGTGTTGTTGAGCTCGAAGGCGCCGCCGCGGATGCTGTCGAGCCAGATGGTGGTGAAGTCCTTGATGCCGGGGTGCTTCAGCAGCTCCCGGGACATGACGGCGATGTCGTAAGCCGAACTGAAATGTTCCCCGTCGTCAAACAGCCCGCTGCAGCTGGTGAAATGCGTATCCTCCAGCCCCAACTCCTCCGCGCGGCGGTTCATGCGCTCCACGAACACCTCTTCGGAGCCCGCCAGGTGCTCCGCCATGGCCACGGCGCAGTCGTTGGCCGAGACGACGGCGATGCACTTGAGCATCTCCCGCACCGTCATCTGCTCGCCTTCCTCCAGATACACACAGCTGCCGCCGAAGGAGGCCGCCCTGGCGCTGGCTGTGACCACGTCGTCCAGGCTCAGCCTGCCGCTGTCGAGATCCTCCATGATCAGAAGCATCGTCATCACCTTGGTGACGCTGGCGGGAAACAGACGCTCATGCGCGTTTTTTTCATACAGCACCGTCCCCGTCTCCTTCTCCATCAGCAGCGCCGACGGCGCGGAGACGCTCAGCGCGCTCTCCGTCTGCGAAACCGTGGGGATGCGCTCCGTGGACAGCGCCCGCCCCGGCGCAAGGCTCACAAGCAACAAAATCCATGCGATCCAGCGATTCATTTTTTGCCTCCCGATCCCTTCCTCAGTCTGCTACAGCCTATGCCCCGCGGCCGCCTCGCATGCAGAGGTTGACAAAATTATGTATATTTCGACAGTCCGGATGGATATTTCGGCTGGTCCGGCCTTTGAAAAGCGCTGTCAGCGTCACGGGTTTTGAACATTTCCCACAGTTTTTTCCACAAATAAAAACTGAATAAGCTGCAATTTCAGTTTACATAATATGTTTCTTCTATAAACTTTAACAAATTTCAAGTTGACGGAGCGGAGGGGAGGATAGTACAATAATAAAATGAAAAGGAGGGCTGCACTGTGAGACGTAGGTTCCAATGGGACAAAAAATATCTGTACTGGGGACTGACGGCCTTCTGCGTGATCGCTGCCTCGATCCTCTTCTTCCTGCTGATCACCCGCCTGCCCGATATCAGCGGAGCGCTTAAAAAGCTGGCTGCCATCCTCAGCCCCTTCATCTGGGGCCTGGTGATCACCTATCTGCTGGCGCCGCTGATGCTGCGCATGGAAAAGCATCTGTTCCGCCCGCTGGGGAAAAAGCTGTTCAAAAAATCGAAAACCGGCGGGGCGCGCTTTGCCCGCGGCATGAGCGTGTTCCTGTCGATCCTGCTGTTCCTGCTGATCCTGACCGCCCTGGTCTATATGATTCTGCCGCAGATCTATGAGAGCATCGTCACCATCGTCGACAACAGCAACACCTATATCGCCCAGCTCACCGAATGGGCGGAGGCCCGGCTGACCGACTTCCCGGAACTGGAGGCCTACGTCACCAACCTCCTGGGCAACGCCAACCAGGACATCATGAACTGGCTGCAGACCAGCGTGCTGCCGAAGCTGGGCGGCTTCATCACCAGCGTGACGACCGGCGTGTACTATGTGCTGCTCGGCGTATACAACCTGCTGATCGGCATTATCGTTTCGATCTACATCCTCGGCAACCTCGAAAAGGTCCGGGCCGGCTCCAAGCGGCTGCTTTACAGCCTTTTCAGCCTCAATGCCGCCGACCGCATCCGCAGCGCGCTGGACTTCACCAACCGCACCTTCATGGGCTTCATCTCCGGCAAGCTGCTGGATTCCGCCATCATCGGCCTGATCTGCTACGTGTTCTGCGCAGCCTTCCGCATGCCCTACACGCTGCTGGTCAGCATCCTGGTCGGCGTGACGAACATCATCCCCTTCTTCGGCCCGCTGATCGGCGCCATCCCCAGCGCGCTGATCATCCTGCTGGTCAATCCCGTCAAGTGCCTGATCTTCATCGTCTTCATCATCGTGCTGCAGCAGGTGGACGGCAACGTGATCGGCCCCAAGATCCTCGGCAACACCACCGGCATCAACGGCTTCTGGGTGATGTTCTCGATCATCGTGGGCGCGGGGCTTTTCGGCTTCTGGGGCATGCTGCTGGGCGTGCCGGTGTTCGTGGTGATCTACACCTTCATCGACAAGCTCCTCAAGCAGCGCCTGGAGCGCGGGGACTTGCCCTCGGACGTGGAGGAATACAAGAGCATCGACCGCATCGACCCCGTGACGCACGAGATCATCCGGAAGGAAGCGCCGGAGCCCAAGTCTGAGGCTGAAGCAGCCGAAAGCTGACCGGCGGGTAAGGTAAGCGGGATAATCCGAACCACGGTTTTCCCGTGCTGGAATCCGCCCATCTTTCGTTAAAATACTCGGCAATACGGAAGTATTCCCTGCGTTTTTGCCTCGGCTGGACGAATTCCAGCTCTGGGAAAACTCTTTGACCAAAACGGATGAGATTTCGGATGATTTTGGGTGCGAAGGAAGCAGGCTTGCTTTCCGCAAGTCAATGACGACAAGCCCAAAAGCGCCGAAAGATCGCCGTTTTGGCGGGT
>CAMNOV010000089.1 GCA_946547105.1 uncultured Clostridia bacterium
TCGCCCTCGACGATGTAGATCTCGCGCTTCTCCGGATCGCGGCTGCGGCAGTCGACGAACTTCTGCACGCGGTTGGAGATGTCGATGGAGCCGGAGAGCTTCTTTTTCATGCCCTGGCGGGCGCGCTCGGCCGTTTCGCGGCTGCGCTTGTTGACCAGCACCTGCTCGGCGATGCGGTCGGCATCGCTCTTGTTCTCGATGAAGTAGACCTCCAGGCGCTCCTTGAAGAACTCGGTCATCGCCTGCTGGATGAAGCGGTTGTTGATGGCCTTCTTGGTCTGGTTTTCATAGGAGGTCTGCGTGGAGAAGCAGTTGGTCACCAGCACGAGACAGTCCTGCACGTCCTGGAACTTGATGGCCGTCTCGTTTTTCTGGTACTTGCCGATCTTTTTGATGTAGGCGTCGATGGCGGAGACGAAGGCGCTGCGCACGGCCTTGTCCGGCGCGCCGCCGTTTTCCAGCCAGGAGGAGTTGTGGTAGTACTCCAGCGCCGTGACCTTGTTGGAAAAGCAGAAGGCGGCCGACAGGCGCACCTTGTATTCGGGCTTGTCCTCGCGGTCGCGGCCGCGGCGCTCGGCCTGGATGAACTCCGGCGCCGTCAGCGCGCCCTCGCCGGCGATCTCGGCCACGTAGTCGCGGATGCCGTTTTCGTAGCAGAATTCCTCAGTCTCGAAGCTCCTGCCGTGCTGCAGCTTCAGTCGGAAGTGCACGCCCGCGTTCACCACGGCCTGCTTGCGCAGCGTGTCGCGGAAGTAATCGGCCGGGATGTCGGTCTCGGTGAAGACCTCGCGGTCGGGCAGCCACCGGATCGTGGTGCCGGTCTTTTTGCGGTCGGCCGGCTGGATCGACAGCTCCTGTCCCTTTTTACCCACGACCTTGCCCTTTTTGAAGTGCAGGTCGTAGCGCTTGTCATCGCGCCAGACGGTGACGTCCATGTACTCGGAGGCGTACTGCGTGGCGCAGGAGCCCAGTCCGTTGAGGCCGAGGGAATATTCGTAATCGCCGCCGTCGGCGTTCTGGTACTTGCCGCCGGCATAGAGCTCGCAGAACACCAGCTCCCAGTTGAAGCGCTTTTCGTTGGGGTTCCAGTCCATCGGGCAGCCGCGGCCGAAGTCCTCCACCTCGATCGAGCCGTCCTCGAAGGCGGTGAGGGTGATCTGGTCGCCGTAGCCCTCGCGCGCCTCGTCGATCGAGTTGGAGAGGATCTCAAAGACCGCGTGTTCGCAGCCGTCCAGCCCGTCCGAGCCGAAGATCACGCCCGGGCGTTTGCGGACGCGGTCGGCGCCCTTGAGCTGGGAAATGCTGTCGTTGCCGTAGGATACGCTGCTTTTTGTCATAAATGTTACCCTTTTACCATATCTTGTATTGATTATGAGACATATTTCGTCTATTTTAGCTTATATAGTATACAGCAGTCCGCGCGCTTTTGCAAGTCCCCCACCGGGGCTTTGCGGTTTTCGGGCATGCAGAAAGCGGGCTGCATGCTGCAGCCCGCTCCGTGCCGGATATTTTCTTTTCCCCGGAAAACTCTCCGGCGCTTGACAAGACGTCGTTTTGGTTGTATTTCTATAGCAGAATAGAAGGTCGACAGCCGGGCGCTCTCTTTTTCCCGCGCCCCGGCGCCCTGTCCGAGGATAGTATGTGCAGGGCGCGCCGATCTACACAGGCAAGTTTTTCCGCCGGAAAGGACGGTTTCATGGATCTGTTTTCCTACAGCACGCTCACGGTCGTCGCCGCGGTCGTCGGTATCCTGCTGCTGCTGCGCATTTTCACGCGGCCGCTCAAAAAAATCGTCAAATTCATTCTGCACGCCGTGTTCGGCTTTCTGCTGCTGTTTCTGGTCAATTACTTCGGCGCGCCGCTGGGCGTCTATCTGGAGCCGACGCTGGTCAACTGCCTGGTCTCCGGCTTCATCGGCATCCCCGGCGTGCTGATTTTGCTCGCGATCCATTATCTGTTATAAGCGAAAGATCCTCCTTCTTTGGAAGGAGGATCTTTTTGATATTATAAACGTTCGAGCAGCGTCGGAAGCTCCGTGATCGCGTGGATCTCGTAGTCGGGGCGGATGTCCGGGCGACCGGGCTTATGGTTATAATTGAGCCAGCAGGTCCTGATGCCCGTGTTGATGCCGCCGCGGATATCGGAGGTCAGGCTGTCGCCCACCATCAGCGCACGCGCCGGGTCGAAGTCCGGGATGCGGGCAAAGCAGGCCTCGAAAAATTCCTTCTGCGGCTTGACCGCGCCGATCTCCTCGGAAATGAAAATGCCCTTGAAATACGGCTCGATGCCCGCGCTGGCGATGCGGCTGTGCTGCACGCTCGCCACGCCGTTGGAGGCCAGATACAGGTCGTAGTCCGGCGCAAGCGTCTTCAGCAGCTCCTCCGCGCCGGGGATGAACCAATGGCCGAAATGCAGCAGGCCTTCGTAGCGCTCGGTGGCCTCCTGCCCGTCACAGGACAGGCCGAGTTCCTCGAACAGCATTTCAAAGCGCCGCCGCAGCACCTCGTCGCGCGTCATTTTCCCGTCCTCCAGCTGCTCCCAGCAGTAGATATTGATATCACGGTAGCGCAGCAGCACGGCCTCCGTCACGGTCACGCCGCGCTCGGTCAGCGTCTGCGTCAGCGCGATGCGCTCGGCCTTTGAAAAATCCAGGATCGTGTTGTCCAGATCCAGGAAAATGCTCCATCTCTGTCTGTCTGCCATGGCTTTACTCCAATTTCAGCCTTTTGAGCGCCTCGGAGATCTCCTCGAAGCGCATCCCGCGCGAGGCCTTCACCAGCACCGCGTCCCCCTTCCGGAGCTGGCGAGGCAGGTCGGCGATCAATTCTTCTCGGTTAACATAATGCACGCCGTTTGCCATCTTCGCCGTCTCCTCGGACAGCGGGCCGCAGGTCAAAACCAGCGAAACGCCCTTCTCCCTGGCGTACCGACCAAGCGCCGCGTGCATGGCGGGCGCGTCCTCGCCCAGCTCCAGCATGTCGCCGAAGATGCACACGTGCCGCCCCGGTAGCTGCAGCAGAGAGTCCACGCCGCTGCGGCAGGAATCGGGATTGGCGTTGTAGCAGTCGTCGATGAGCGTCAGGCTGCCGGTGTCCGTCACCGCGCCGCGGCGTCCGACCGTCTCGTAGGCTGCCACGCCCGCCGCGATCTCCGCGTCCGTCAGGCCGAAATACAGGCCCACCGCCGCGCCCGCGAGGGCGGCATAGACCATGTGCCTGCCGAAGGCCGGGATCTCGACCGGGATGCGCCGCGCGCCGGACACGATGTCGCAGGCCGTGCCGCCGTCAGGCAGCAGGCGAATGTTCTCCGCGCGCACCTTGCAGTTGTCTCCGAGACCGAAGAGGATCTTTTCCTGGCGGCAGTTCAGACCGCACAGCTTGTCGTCGTCCCCGTTGACGAAGGCCGGCGCGTTTTCGTCCATCTCATCGAGCATCTCGCCCTTGGCGCGCAGCACGCCGTCACGGTCGTGCAGAAACTCCAGGTGCGCGCTGCCGATCACGGTGTACACCGCCGCCGTCGGCCTTGCCATGCGCGCAAGCTCCGTCATCTCGCCGAAGCCGGAGATGCCCATTTCCACCACGGCGGCCTCGTCTTCGCTTGTGATGCGCGACAGGGTCATCGGCACGCCGATCTGGTTATTCAGATTGCCCTCGGTCTTGAGCACGCGCAGGCGCTGCGACAGCACCGCCGCGATCATCTCCTTGGCCGAGGTCTTGCCCACGCTGCCGGTGATGCCGATCACAGGCAGGGAGAGCGTTTCGCGGTAGGCGGCCGTGATCTGCTCCAGCGCCTTCTGCACGCTTTCGACCAGAATCAAGGGCCGCGTCTCCCCTTCCGGTACGCGCTCGGCCAGGCAGCAGGCAGCGCCCCGCTCAAAGGCGGCGGCGATATAGTCGTGCCCGTCGACGCGCTCGCCCCGGTAGGCCACGAACAGATCGCCCTCGCATACGGCGCGGCTGTCGATCACCGCGCGCCCCAGTTCGCGTTCGAAGTCGCCCGCGCCGCGAAGCTGTCCTCCGCAGGCGAGCGCCGCTTTTCGTATCGTCATGCCATCCATACAGTCATCCCTTTTCATCAATCAACGGAAATAGCAGAGCCTCCCTTCCGCAGAAGGGCGGTGGGCAAGCGAAGCGAGGCCGGAGGGTTTCTTTGATTCGATCTCCGAAGCACATATTGCAGAAGAAACCCTCAGTCTGGCCGCTGTGCGTCCATCCAGCTCCCTTTTGCGAAAGGGAGCCTTATTCTCATTCCTCATTTTCCATACTGTTATACCATATGCACCGCGTTTACGCAAAGAATATTTGAGGGAATCGAAAAAAGGTAGTGCAAGAGGAAAAGAGATGTGTTATAATACCAAACCGTAATTGATTTAGAAAAGGAATTGTGTCCTATGCACTATGTCGTGGTGGACTTGGAATGGAACCAGGCCATGAGCTCCAAATCCTCCGTTTTCAACAAGCTCCCGATCCATCTGCGGGGCGAGATCATCGAGATCGGCGCCGTCAAGCTCAACGAGGACTTCACGCCCGGCGAGGAATTCACCGTGGACGTCAAGCCCGTGTACTTCCGGCGCATGCATTATAAAGTCAAAAAGATCACCGGCTTCGACAAGGAGCGGCTGTCCCACGGGCTGCCCTTCCCGGACGCGCTGGAGCAGTTCCGCGCCTGGTGCGGCGACGACGTGACCTTCATCACCTGGGGCTGCGACGACCAGGGCATCCTGGAGCAGAACATCATCATCCACGACC
>CAMNOV010000090.1 GCA_946547105.1 uncultured Clostridia bacterium
ACATGACCGTACAGGAGCGCAACGAGCTTTTGAAGACCATCCTTTACAAGATCGAGTACTACCGGGGAGAGGACGGAATGATTTCCATTGACCTGTATCCCAGGCTCCCCAAGGTGTAGCCATCATGCGGTGACGCATGTGCTGGTCAGCGATCCCTGCCGGGGCTTCGGCATCGGCATCGCGGATATGCTGGCCGAAGCCGGGATCGCGCCGCAGGATCTCGCGGCGTAGTTTCCCATTTTTCCCGCCCCGCCTTTCGCCGGGATTCTTGCGGCAGGCCGTGTATGCTTGGCTCATCCACATTCACGAGGAGGACGCCCATGCAAGCACTGCGAAGCCGCCCCGGCCTGAGACGGGGCGGGATCTTATATCTATCCACGGACGAGCTGCTGCCCAACCCCGTCCAGCCGCGCCGGAGCTTTGACGGCGAGAGCCTGGCCGAGCTGAGCGAGAGCATCAAAAGCTACGGCATTCTGAACCCGCTGACCGTGCGGCTGCGCGGCGGGCGATATGAGCTGGTGGCCGGGGAGCGCCGCCTGCGCGCGGCGAAGCTGGCGGGCCTGGCGGAGGTACCCTGCCTGCTGGTCGACGTCAACATGGAGGACGCGAGCCTCCTGGCGCTGGTGGAAAACCTGCAGCGGCAGGACCTGGATTTCATCGAGGAGGCGGCGGGCATCCGGCAGCTCATCCTGCTGTTCGGCATGAGCCAGGAGGAGGCGGCCCGCCGCCTGGGCAAATCCCAGTCCGCCGTAGCCAACAAGCTGCGTCTGCTGCGGCTTCCGCCGGACGTGCTGGATGCGCTGAAAGAGCATGGCCTCTCCGAACGCCACGGCCGCGCACTGCTGCGGCTGCAGGACGCGGATCTCCAGCGCGCGGCGCTGCAGCACATCGTGGAAAAAGGGCTGAGCGTGGCGGCGACCGACGCCTATATCGAAACGCTGCTGAACAGCGCCGAAAAAAGCCCGGAAAAGTCGGATGCGCGCCGTACCTTCATCCTGAAGGACGTGCGGGTGTTTCTCAACACGGTCAGCCGCAGCCTGGAGCTGATGAAGCAGGGCGGCATCGAGGCCGGCATGCAGCGCCGGGAGACGGACGACGCGCTGATCCTGACCATTTCCATCCCGAAATCCCGCGAACATACATAATCCGCCCCGTTCCGCCATAAGATGCAGGGAGGCGGTGATGATATGATCAGTTTCTTTTCCGACCTGCGCTACAAGGAGGTCATCGACGTGCACAGCGGGCTGCGCCTGGGATACGTCTGCGACGCGGAATTCGACGACCAGGAGGGACGGCTCTGCTCGCTGATCACACCGGGCAGAGCCAAGTGGTTCGGCCTGCTGGGCCGCGAGGACGACTATGTGCTGCCCTGGCCATGCATCGTGCGCATCGGCGGGGACATCATCCTCGTCGAGGCCGAAAACCTGCAGCGCCGCAAGCGCCCGCGCCGCGGCCCGCTGTGACACAAGCGAAAAAAGCACCGCTGCGCGGTGCTTTTTTGCTGTTTGCCGAAGCCGACACTTCGTGAATCAATTGTGAATTTTCCTGCCATCTTCCGGCGAAACTATTGACAAAAGCTGGGGCTGATGCTATATTAGCACTCGAAAGTTGAGAGTGCCAACAGTCGAGAGGCGAGAGTGCTAATCCGGACAGGGTGAGACCATGAGCACGATAAGTGATCGAAAAAAGAAGATTCTGGCCGCCGTGGTGGACGAATACATCCGCACCGCCGAGCCAGTGGGCAGCAAAGCCATCGCGCAGACCGCGAACCTCGGCTGCTCCCCCGCCACGATCCGCAACGAGTTGGCGGAGCTGGTGAACATGGGCTATCTAGAGCAGCCGCACACCTCCGCCGGGCGCGTGCCCACCCCGATGGGCTACCGGATGTACGTCAACGAACTGATGGACCGGCAGAAGCTTTCGCTGGAGGAGACGGAGGACATCAACCGCCGCCTCAACCAGAAGCTGCAGGAGCTGGACGATACGATCGACAACGTCAGCCGCCTGGCCTCGCAGCTGACCGATTACCCGGCCCTCGCGCTCACGACGCAGAGCGCCGTGACGATCAAGCGCTTCGACATCATCTACGTCGACGCCAACACCTTCATCCTCGTGGTGATGCTCTCGAACAACAGCGTGCGCAACAAGCTGGTGCGGCTGCCGATCTCGGTGGACCAGAAAATGATCCAGCGCCTGAGCAGCCTCTTCAACGCGAGCTTCACCGGCATCACCGAGGATCAGATCACGCCGCTACTCATCAACAGCACCGAGCGCGCCGCGGACGACAGCATGGGCCTGAGCTCCGTGATCGCTGCCTTCGCCATCGAGGTGCTCACCGACAGCAGCACGCCCACTGCCGCCGTCAGCGGCGAGAACCGCCTGCTGGGGCAGCCGGAGTTCCGCGACCCGGACAAGGCGCACCGCCTGATGAGCTATCTGTCCGGCGGCGGGCACATCCTCCCGGCGGACGACAGCTTCGGCGGCACCGACGAGGTGCGGGTGCTGATCGGCCCGGAGAATGTGGCCGAGGAGCTGAAGGATTCGAGCGTCGTGATCGCCAGCTACGACGCCGGCGACAACACCCGCGGCCTGATCGGTGTGGTCGGGCCGACGCGCATGGACTATTCCGCCGTGGCCGCGAAGCTCAGCTTCCTGGCAGCCGGGCTCAGCCGCCGTCTGGGCGGCGGAGAGGCGCCGCCGGAGGGCATGCATAACAAACTGATCATCAAGGGAGATAACAGTGATGGCAGCAGATAAGGAAAAGAACGAGACTTCCCCCGACACGGAGGAAGAGCAGAAGGCCGAGGCGCCGCAGCCGGAGGCCGAATCCGAAAAGGAAGGCAAAAAGGAAGAGAAAAAAGAGGAGAAAAAGGCCAAGAAGGAGAAGAAGGAAGAGCCGAAGGAGCCCGATTACAAGGCCGAGCTCAACGGTGCCAACGACCGTTATCTCCGGCTGCTGGCCGAGTATGACAACTACCGCAAGCGCAGTCAGAAGGAAAAGGACAACCTCTACGGCGACATCAAGGCCGAGACGGTGACGAAGTTCCTGCCGGTGTACGACAATCTGGTGCGCGCGCTTGCGCAGACCACCGAGGACGAGGCCTTCCGCAAGGGCGTAGAGATGATCATGACGCAGTTCTGCGGAACGCTCGAGAAGCTCGGCGTCACGAAGATCGAGAGCCTCGGCAAGACCTTTGATCCGAAGCTCCACAACGCGGTGATGCACGTGGACGATGAGGAAAAGGGTGAGAACGAGATCGTCGAGGTCTTCCAGGACGGCTTCATGATAGGCGAAAAGGTGATCCGCTTCGCCATGGTGAAGGTTGCCAATTAGTGCTTAGTATGTATGAACCGGCATCCAGCCGTTTCAGATAAATTTGTTGATAAAAAATTGCGATATACAGGAGGAAAACATCATGGGTAAAATCATAGGAATCGATCTTGGCACCACCAACAGCTGTGTTGCCGTTATGGAAGGCGGCGAAGCCGTCGTCATCGCCAACGCCGAAGGCGCCCGCACCACTCCGTCCGTCGTGGCTTTTGCCAAGAACGGCGAGCGTATGGTCGGCCAGGTCGCCAAGCGCCAGGCCATCACCAACCCCGACCGCACCATCTCCTCCATCAAGCGTGAGATGGGCTCCAACTACCGCGTGAACATCGACAACAAGTCCTACACCCCGCAGGAGATCAGCGCGATGATCCTGCAGAAGCTGAAGGCCGACGCCGAGGCCTATCTGGGCCAGCCCGTCACCGAGGCCGTCATCACCGTCCCCGCCTACTTCACCGACGCGCAGCGCCAGGCCACCAAGGACGCCGGCAAGATCGCCGGCCTTGAGGTCAAGCGCATCATCAACGAGCCGACCGCGGCCGCCCTGGCCTACGGCCTGGACAAGGAAAACGATCAGAAGATCATGGTCTACGACCTCGGCGGCGGCACCTTCGACGTGTCCGTGCTGGAGATCGGCGACGGCGTCATCGAAGTGCTGGCCACGGCGGGCAACAACCGCCTCGGCGGCGACGACTTCGACGCCTGCATCACCAAGTACCTGGTTGATGAGTTCAAGAAGGCCGAGGGCATTGACCTGTCGAACGACAAGGTCGCCATGCAGCGCCTGCGCGAGGCCGCCGAGAAGGCGAAGATCGAGCTGAGCGGCGTGACCACCTCCAACATCAACCTGCCCTATATCACTGCTGACGCGACCGGCCCGAAGCATCTGGACGTCACCCTGACCCGCGCCAAATTCAACGAGCTGACCCATCACCTGGTCGAGAAGACCATGGGCCCCGTGAAGCAGGCTCTGTCCGACTCCGGCCTGCAGCCGAGCGAGATCAGCAAGGTCCTGCTGGTCGGCGGCTCCAGCCGTATCCCCGCCGTGCAGGACATGGTCAAGTCTCTGGTCGGCAAGGAAGGCTTCAAGGGCATCAACCCCGACGAGTGCGTGGCCATCGGCGCCGCCATCCAGGGCGGCGTGCTCGGCGGCGACGTCGAGGGCATCCTGCTGCTGGACGTCACCCCGCTGTCTCTGGGCATCGAGACCCTGGGCGGCGTGTGCACCCGTCTGATCGAGCGCAACACCACCATCCCCACCAAGAAGAGCCAGGTCTTCTCCACCG
>CAMNOV010000091.1 GCA_946547105.1 uncultured Clostridia bacterium
GTCCAACTCGATTGCAAGCTTAGCAGAGGCACAGTAGAAGTCCACAATGTAATGGCCGATAACCTTTTGTCTATTGACAGTAACGGGTAGCTGTTTCAGGAAGTCATACCAGAGTCGGCGCTCCTCTTTCGTCATCTCGCGGCGCAGCCTCTGTGCGTTTTTTCTTAATTTGGAGTTGCTTGTTTGATTCAAGACTTTCCACCTCATCCGTCGCGGCTGACGCCGCGCCACCTTCCCCTCAAGGGGAAGGCTTGAGGCGCGGGACAATCAATGGTTTCCCCTTGAGGGCAGCGAAGCGGCCGCGCGGGAGTGAATGACAGTCCGTTGGACTGTCAGAGCCGCGCGGTGACCGAGCCGCAGCGAGACAGCTGTCAGCCGCAATGCTGACGGATGAGGTGGTCAACGGATTGCCATGTTGCTTCGCTCCTCACAATGACAGAGTGCTTCTATACAAAAATAGTTGTTGATTGAGCCAGGGTATAACCACCTAAAGGGACATGAAACCGGCGTGGCCAATAACGGTCACGCCGGTTTTGTCGGATTTGTTTGGATTTTTAGGGCAAAATCCGATGCTCGATATGAATGTGGACAAGAGAACTCTTTTGCAAACCTAAAGCCAGGAGCATCCCTGCCGAATGGAATACGTCGTATTAAAAGGCGAAGAGCTCTTCTGCATTTATATGACCGATCCTGTGCATCTCTTCTTCCGTAAAATCCATTTGGTCCAGTATATCAAGATAATACTCCATGATATCAGCCGGTTTAACACTTCTGCTACAGGGCCAGTCTGTACCGAACAGAAGCCGTCCTGTCCCGAATTCTCTCAGTATCATATTTGCCCTTTTTACACCATATCGCGCAACAAGATCCGGGAGGATCGCAGATATGTCAAAATACGCATCCAGCTCAACGGCATCTTTCCACTGAAACCCTCCGAGATGACAAACAATAGCTTTTAACCCAGGATGTCTGTTCATCCAGCGTCCAATTCTTTCCGGCGCACAGTACTCGTCCCGGTCCTGCTCTCTTGCGCTGGAAGGATAGGAATGAACTGCTATAGGATAATCATACCGCAAAGCAAAATCCGCGATGGCGTCATTATATATGTCATCAATATTCATTCCACTGTTATCAGGGTGAAGCTTGATGCCGCAGAATTCAGAATGCTCAAACGCTTTCTGTAACTGTGAGCATGTGTTTTCGGGTGTGTTCCTTATATCTACATCAGCAAAGCATCTGAATCGGTGATCCCCTTCACATATGTTGAGCATATTCTGGTGAACAGCATCGACCGTAAAGCTCATTGACATCAGCCAAGGATCATTGAACGGCATAATGATCGCTTTTTGAATATGGAATTGATCCATATACTTTTGATAACCGAGAGTAGTTGCAAAAGAGAATTCATCGGTCGAATCCGGGTTAGCAGCGTGTACCTCATTTGGAATGATATGAACATGAGAATCAATTTTTGGAATCTCTCTCCACGTCATACATATACCTCCTTGCCGTTTCCAAAACTGCCGGGATGATTATACCATCCCTATTCGGCATGGTCAAATGTCTCCAAACAGTCTATTTCTCTGCTGCGTTGCCCTAAAATCCCCGAAGGAGGCGCTTCCTTACGCAGCGTCTCCTTTCGGGCAGCTGTTTTTTTATTTCCCGCATGGACGGGAATTTCATATTTTACAGTAGATTCATACGGGAAACTGCGTTATAATACTATGAATAAAATCATGAAGGGGGCTGAGAATGTGAATATGTATATCGGCGTCGATCTTGGCACATCGGCGGTCAAGCTGCTGCTGGTGGATGAAAGCGGCCGGATCCTCAAAACGGTCACAAAGGAGTATCCGCTGCGTTTTCCGCAGCCCGGCTGGTCGGAGCAGGATCCGGCGGACTGGTGGAAGGCCGTGCAGCACGGCATCCTGCAGCTGACCGAGCATGTGGACAAGTCGGAGATCCGCGGCATCGGCTGCGGCGGGCAGATGCACGGGCTCGTCGCGCTGGATGAGAACGACGCAGTCATCCGTCCCGCCATCCTCTGGAACGACGGACGGACCGCCGAGGAGACGGAATGGCTCAACACGGCCGTCGGCAGGGAAAAGCTCTCGAAGCTCACGGCGAACATCGCCTTTGCCGGCTTCACCGCGCCGAAGCTCCTGTGGCTGAAAAAGCATGAGCCGGAAAACTTCGCGCGCATCAAAAAGATCATGCTCCCCAAGGACTATATCAACTACCGGCTCACCGGCGTGCACGCCTGCGATTATTCCGATGCCAGCGGCATGCTGCTGCTGGACGTGGAGCACAAATGCTGGTCAAAGGAAATGCTGGAGATCTGCGGCGTGAGTGAAGCGCAGATGCCGAAGCTCTATGAAAGCTATGAGGTCATCGGCACGGTCCGGGGCTTTGTCTCCGGCGCGCTTGGCCTGCCGCGCGACTGCCGGGTCGTGGCCGGCGCGGGCGACAATGCCGCGGCGGCCGTTGGCACGGGCGTCGTCGGCGAGGGTGGCTGCAACATCTCCCTCGGCACCAGCGGCACGATCTTCATCTCCTCGAAGAAGTTCGGCGTGGACCCCAACAACGCGCTGCATGCCTTCGCCCATGCCGACGGCGGCTATCATCTGATGGGCTGCATGCTTTCGGCGGCCAGCTGCAACAAATGGTTCTGCGAGCAGATCCTGAAAACCGCGGATTACGCCGCGGAACAGGTTGACATAACGCCGGACCGTCTCGGCGCGAACCGGGTCTTTTTCCTGCCCTATCTGATGGGCGAACGCAGCCCTATCAACGATACCGACGCGCGCGCCTGCTTCATCGGCATGTCCATGGACACGAGCCGCGCCGAGCTGATGCAGGCGGTGCTGGAGGGCGTGGCCTTCGCCATCCGCGATTCCTTCGAGGTGGCCAAAAGCCTCGGCGTCGCGCCGACGCAGTCGATGCTCTGCGGCGGCGGGGCGAAAAGCCCGCTGTGGCGGACGATCCTGGCAAACGTCCTGAATATCCGCCTGGATCTGCCGCAGACGGAGGAGGGCCCCGGCTACGGCGGCGCGATGCTCGCCATGGTCGGCAGCGGCGCTTACGACAGCGTGGCCGCCTGCGCCAGGGAGCTTGTGCACGTGCGCGAGTCGGTCGAGCCCGATCCCGCGATCGCCGCCCGCTATGAGAAAGCGTATCAGAAATTCCGCAAAATCTATCCCGCCATGAAAAATCTGTTTCAGGAGGTCAAATAATATGCAGAACATTCCCGAAGTCAAGCTTGGCCTGATCGCAGTCTCCCGCGACTGCTTCCCCATCGGCCTGTCCATCGCGCGCCGCGAGGCCATCGTCAGCACCTGCGGCGGCAACATCTACGAGTGCCCCGTCACCGTGGAGAATGAAAAAGACATGCTCCAGGCGGTCGAGGACGTGAAGGCTGCCGGCTGCAACGCCCTGGTCGTGTTCCTCGGCAACTTCGGCCCCGAAACGCCCGAGACCCTGATTGCCAAATACTTTGACGGCCCCTGCATGTTCGTGGCGGCCGCCGAGGGCGACGGCGACCTCATCAACGGCCGCGGCGACGCCTACTGCGGCATGCTCAACTGCTCCTACAACCTCGGCATGCGCCACCTCAAGGGCTACATCCCCGAGTATCCCGTCGGCACGGCGCAGGATATCGGCCGGATGATCAAGGAGTTTTACCCCATTGCGCGCGCGGTGATTGGTGTACATAATCTGAAGATCATCACCTTCGGTCCCCGGCCGCAGGACTTCTTCGCCTGCAACGCGCCGATCAAGGGCCTGTATGAGCTGGGCGTGGAGATCGAGGAGAACAGCGAGCTTGACCTGCTGGTGGCCTACAAGGCCCACGCGGGCGACAAGCGCATCCCCGAGGTCTGCGCCGACATGGCCGCCGAGATGGGCGAGGGCAAGTATTTCCCCGACCTGCTCGAGCGCATGGCGCAGTTTGAACTGACCTTGCTGGACTGGGCGGAGGAGCACAAGGGCGCGCGCAAGTACGTCGCCTTTGCGGACAAGTGCTGGCCCGCCTTCCCCGAGCAGTTCGGCTTTGAGCCCTGCTTCGTCAACTCCCGCCTGGCCGCCCGCGGCATCCCCGTGAGCTGCGAAGTCGATATCTACGGCGCGCTGAGCGAGTACATCGGCGCCTGCGTCTCCGGCGACGCGGTCACCATCCTCGACATCAACAACTCCGTACCCGCCAAGATGTGGGAAGAGCAGATCAAGGGCCAGTTCGATTACAGCCTGACCGACACCTTCATGGGCTTCCACTGCGGCAACACCCCCAGCTGCAAGATGTGCAGCGACCGCGCGGTCAAGTACCAGCTCATCCAGCACCGCCTGCTTGAGCCGGAAGGCAGTGATCCCGACTTCACCCGCGGCACGCTCGAGGGCGACATCGCGCCGGGCGAGATCACCTTCTTCCGCCTGCAGTGCGACAGCGAGGGCAAGCTCCGCTCCTACATCGCCGAGGGCGAGGTGCTGCCCGTGGCGACCACCAGCTTCGGCGGCATCGGCGTGTTCGCCATCCACGAGATGGGGCGCTTCTACCGCCACGTGCTGATCCAGAAGCGCTTCCCGCACCACGGCGCGGTGGCCTTCGGCC
>CAMNOV010000092.1 GCA_946547105.1 uncultured Clostridia bacterium
GGAAATGAAAAATCACCCAGACACAGACCTGGCCGGTCTGCATCTGAGTGATGATATGATGAAGCTGTTGGCAAGCGGGAAGATCAACAACCGCCTGCTGTGTGAGATTGCCACACATCAGGATTTTCAGCGCCTTATGGTGGACACGGAGATCTGCGTGGATCGGATCGCTGCCATGCGGGTTCATGATATGAATGTCGTTCTTGCGGAAGCACAGAAAATCGTCATGGAAAAGCACAACTCCGGCGAGAACGATCTGTATATGCGGACGCTGGAGCTGGCGCAGATCGACGAAGACGAGTATTTCAGCCGGATCGTCCATGGTGACCTTGACAAGATCATTGCTGACATCCGCGAGGCGCATAAGAAGGATTCGACCACCGCAGATGAAGTCAATCCCTCCGACACGGTGCGGCAGGAGCTGGAAGCGGCCATGAGCTACGAAGGCAGCCCCCAGGAGCGTCAAGTTCGCGTATTCTGTCGGCAGCTCGGGATCGACTATGACAAACTGTCAAAAGAAGATTTCGCCAGCCTGATCAGAATTCTGAAGAAATCCTCGCTGCTCAAAATCCAACCGAACAAGCGCGGCAAGAATAAGCCGAAGAAGAAATAACCCTTAAACGCAGAAAAACCGGGATGTTACGCACATTTCTGTACGCAACATCCCGGTTTTCTTGTCGGCCAACCCTTTCAGACAGATGCCCAAATCAGTTTTTTGTGTTCAACTTCCTTATGAGCATCGGCCATTCCGCGGGCGCTCTTTTCTTGTGTGATTTGCGGTTGATCCTTTCAAACGGTCCGTCAGGCCGCCTGTTTGTCCTCGTTCTTGGACTCCCAGGTATTCACGCAGACAGCGCAGGAAGCGTCGCCGATGATGTTCAGCGTGGTACGGCCCATATCGAACAGACGGTCGATGCCGTAGATGATGCCGATATACGTGGGCGGGATGCCGACGGATTCAAGTACCATGGCCAGCATGATCATGCCGGCGCCGGAGGTACCGGCCGTGCCGATGGAGGCCAGCGTTGCGGTGACGATGATGACGATCATCTGGGTTATCGTCAGGTCGACGCCGATGCACTTGGCCAGGAAGATCGCGGCCACGCACTGGTAGATCGCGGTGCCGTCCATGTTGACCGTGGCGCCGAGAGGCAGGACAAAGGAGGAGATCTCACCGTGAACGTCCATATCATCGCAGCATTCCTTGGTGATGGGCAGCGTGGCGACGGAGGAGGTGGAGGTGAAAGCGAAGGCGGCGGCCGGGAAGATCTTCTTGAAGAAGGTCAACGGGGACATCTTGGCAAAGATCTTCACAGACAGGCTGTAAACCAGGATGGTGTGCAGGATGTAGCCGATGTAGGCGGCCAGCAGTACCAAGCCGAGGGAGCCCAGGATTTTCGGGCCCTGCGCGGCGACGACCCAGACCATCAGCGCGAACACGCCGTAGGGGGAGACTTCCAGGATGAAGCTCATGACGCGCTGCGTCACTTCGTTGAAGGAGGTGATGAAATCGCCGAAGGGCTTGCCCTTCTCACCGGCAACCAGAACGCCGCAACCGAAGATGATGGCGATGAAGATGATCTGCAGCATGGCCGAGGTGGACAGCGGGTTGATGGCGTTGTTCGGGAAGATATTGACGATCGTGTCCATGAGGTTGGCGCTCTTGGCCTCATAGGCCGCACCCTCCTGCAGCTCAAGCACGGGGAAGCTGCCCTTGAAGAGGTTTGCAACGACCAGGCCGATCACGCAGGCGATCGCCGTCGTCACCAGGAAGTAGGCCACGGTCTTCCAGCCGATCTTGCCGACCTTCTTGATGTCGTGCATGGCGATCACGCCGTCCATGATGCTCAGCAGCACCAGCGGAACGACAATGAACTTCAGCAGGTTGACGAAGATATCACCGAAGGGCTTGATGTACTTTGCCGTGAAGCCGCTGGCCGCTTCCGCGCCCATGGTCAGCCAGAAAATGGCGCCGACGACGATACCGAGCACCAAGCCGATCAGAATCTTCACGCCCAGGTTCATTTTCTTTTTCATAAGCGTATGATTCTCCCTTCTCCTAAATTTTTAAATACCGATCCGGCATCCGCCAGATTATATGAAGAGTATAAATGATTTGTGAATAAATGTTAAGATAATTTATGTATTTTTATTGATTTTCGTTGAAATGCACAAATTTTGCACAATGAATTTTTGCGATTTAACGAATTAAACCGTAAAAAAGGAATCGACGGGCTTTATTCACCCGCCGATTCCTTCAGTTCATAGCCGCAGAAGAGGATGGCCTCCCGCGCCAGCTCCGCCGTCGGATCGATGAAGGGGCCCTCGTCCGGCAGAGTATTGGCCACGATCGGCAGCTCCGTGCAGGCGAGAATGAAGTAATCCGCGCCGCGCCCGCGCAGCTTCTCCAGCAGCAGGCTCCAGTTCGCTTCCTCCGGCTGCATGGGCCGGGTGGCCTTGACGATGTCATAGATCAGGTGCATCAGCCATGCCTGCTCCTCCTGGTCCGGCAGGAGGTATGAGACCCCGGCGTTTTCCATCGCCGCGTTGTACAGCCCGGTCTGCAGAGTGCCGGTCGTTCCGAGCAGCGCCGCTTTCTTTCCCGGAAACAGCTCGGCGCAGCGGCGGGCCGTGATGGCGGGCATGTCGAGGATGGGGATATCGGTAAGCGGCTGCAGCCGGGGCAGGAAATAATGCGCGGTGTTGCAGGCCATGATGATGCAGTCCGCGCCGCATGCCTCCAGGTTCCGCAGCGCGCTCGTCATCTCCGGCACGGGATCCGGTCCGCCGTGCAGGATCGCGCCCGTCCGGTCCGGGATCGCGCAGTTGCTGTCGATGTAGACGCGGATGTGCTCGTTGTCGCAGTCCGCCTTGGTCATCGTGGTGATCTTGATCAGCAGGTCCGCCGTCGCCAGCGGCCCCATGCCGCCCAGGATTCCGATCGTTTTTTTCATAAATACCCCCCAGTCAGCTTCGCTGACAGCCCCCTTTCGACAAGGGGCCCATATTAAATCAATTCCGAAATCACTTTCACGGCCAGCAGGACCAGCACCAGCAGGATGATCGGCCGGACGATCTTCGAGCCGTCCTTGATGGCGAGACCTGAGCCGATATAGTGCCCGGCGATCGAGGCCACGGCGCCGATCAGGCCGAGGACGATAAAAACCTTCCCGCTCATCATGGAAGTGACCAGCGCGCCGATGTTGCTGGCCAGGTTGACAAGCTTGACGTTGCCGGAGGCCGTGCGCAGATCCATTCTGCCGAGCTGGCAGAAGATCAGGATCAGAAAGGTCCCGGTGCCGGGGCCGTAAAAGCCGTCGTATGCGCCGACGATTAACGATGCGGTCAGCACGATGGCTGCCTGTTTTCCCGCGGCGATCTCGCCCCGCTCTTCCGGCAGCTGCTTCTGCCGCAGCACCACGATGGCCACAACCGGCAGCACCGCCAGCAGCAGCCATTTCAGATATCGCTCGTCCAGCGCCAGCTGCAGCCGCGTCCCAAGATGCGCGCCGTAGAGCGCCAGCAGGATCGAGGGCACGCCGAGCTTCCAATCCACGAAACCGCCCTTGATGAAGCGTGCCGTGGACACCGAAGTGCCGATGCAGGAGGAGAGCTTGTTGGTGCCGAGCGCCAGATGCGCCGGCAGCCCCGCCAGAAAATAGGTCGGCACGGAAATGATCCCGCCTCCGCCGGCCACACCGTCCACAAAGGATGCAAGAAAAACGCCGATGACCACGATCAGCAGCATTTTTGCCGACAGCTCCATCGGAAACAGCATCGCCTGCACATGCGTCCCTCCCCTCTTTTTTGTATCTTAACACACAATTCATGCATTGAAAAGGGAATCGGCGCATAAACATTCATTTTGTTTTGAAATCGTACAGGACGGCTTGATGATTCGCACGTTCTATGCTATGATACAGATAAAGCATCCCGTCCTGATCCCCGCGACTAAATCAGCGGCGCGCAGCATAATGCCGCCGCAGGAAACGAAAGGAACAGACGATGAAAAAATACGCAGACATGACGAAGGAAGAGCTTCAGACCGAGCTGGAGCTCGTGCAGGAGCGATACGATGCGCTGAAAGCGCAGGGACTCAGCCTCAACATGGCCCGCGGCAAGCCCGGCAAAGAGCAGCTGGACATGGTCAGCGACATCACCGAAGTTTTGAAATCCGACAGCGACTTTATGTGCGACGGCATCGACGCGCGCAACTACGGCAATCTCGAGGGTCTCCCCTCCTGCCGCAAGCTGTTTGCCGACGTGCTCGGCGTGCAGCCGGAGAACGTCTTCATCGGCGGCAGCGCCTCGCTGCAGCTGATGTACGACACCATTGCCAAGTGCTATACCCACGGCCGCGTCATGAGCGACAAGGCCTGGGCCAAGCTCGACGTAGTCAAATGGCTCTGCCCCGCCCCCGGCTATGACCGCCACTTCAAGGTCTCGGAGACCTTCGGCATGCAGATGATCACCGTGCCGATGACCCCGAACGGCCCGGACATGGACGTGGTCGAAGAGCTGATCCGCGATCCCGAAGTCAAGGGCATGTGGTGCGTGCCCAAGTACTCCAACCCCGACGGCATCATCTACAGCG
>CAMNOV010000093.1 GCA_946547105.1 uncultured Clostridia bacterium
GCGTCAAACTGCATCTCGCCGTCGATGGCGAGCTCGGGAGCCATCTCCTTGGCGATGGCGGTGGCGTTGCGGACCAGGTCGACGTTGACGCCCTTGCCGCTGCCCTTGGTGGAGTAGCTCAGCATGGCGACCTTCGGGTCCATACCGAAGACCTTGGCGGTGCCGGCAGTGGCGACGGCGACCTCGGCCAGCTGCTGCGCGGCGGAGAGGACGACGTTGCCTTCCTTGTCCTTGCGGTCCTCATAGGCGATGTTGATGGCGCAGTCGCCCATGCAGATCATTTCGTCGCCGCGGACCAGAATGAAGCAGGAGGAGACGAGGTTGGCGCCCTTGCGGGTCTTCACCAGCTGCAGCGCGGGACGGACGGTATCGGCCGTGGAGTAGGTCGCGCCGCCCAGCAGCGCGTCGGCCACGCCCATCTTCACCAGCATCGTGCCGAAGTAGTTGCCCTTGGACAGCGCCGCGCGGCATTCCTCGGCGGTCATCTTGCCCTTGCGCAGGGCGACCATGGTCTCGACCATCTCATCCATCTTGACGTAGGTCGCGGGATCCAGGATCTCCAGCCCCTCGATATCGAAGCCGCCCTTTGCGGCAGCGGCCTTGACCTCTTCCACGTTGCCGACCAGCACGGGCGTCAGGAAGCCGTCCTTCTTCAGACGGGCGGCGGACTCCAGGATGCGGGCGTCATGGCCTTCGGTGTAAACGATCTTGCGGGGATTGGCCTTCAGGACCTCGATCAGGTTTTCAAACATGTTCTGTATCCTCCTGTAGTATTTATCTTGCAAATTGAATGGGTTTCCAACATTTTTACTCTACCACGCAGGACAGGTTTTTTCAAGACAAAAAGCCGTTCATAAAATGTTTTTGTTCAGGCCGCTTGTTTTTTATCTAATTCCTGTTATAATAATCACCGCTAAGCAAAGACAATCTAAGCTTAGATTGTCTTTGCTGCCAAACTCTTGTTTGGCGGCAAATAATTGGAACAATTATTTGCGCGATGCTTATTGCAATGAATATATGACAAAACAGCAAAGCTGTTTTGTCGGGCAGCAAAGCTGCTCGGCGAAACGTCAGGAATGACGTTTCGTCAACATATATTCATTATAATACTGGGGAATAGATAAGCTCCCGCGGAGCGGAAAGGAGAACCTATGGAGATCACGAAAGAAACCCTCATCGGCGAAATGCTGCAGAGCGACATGGGCATCGCCTATGTGCTGATGCAGTGCGGCATGCACTGCGTGGGCTGCCCCTCTTCGATCGGCGAGTCGCTGGAAGAGGCCTGCGCCGTTCACGGCCTGGATGCGGACGCTGTGCTGGAAGCCATTCACGAGTATCAGGCGAACGTGCAGTAAGTTTTATAAAATAAGAACGAGCTCCCCGGTGAAAACCGGGGAGCTCGTTTTATCGTGCGCTGGGACCGGGGTCCGAATCCCCGAAGATCAGATCGTCGACGTCGTTTTCCATTTTACTCCCTCCATGTCAGCATATACTCATTCTATGCGCCCGCCGCGGCCGCTATGCAGAGTGATCACAACGATTTCCGGGCGGTTGAACAGGCGCGGGACCGGGGAGGAGCTGCCAAGCCCGCGGGAGACCAGTATGAGGAAGCGCTCGCCGCGGTAGACGCCCGCCTCGTAGTCCGCGCCGAAGCGCCTTCCGGTACCGAGCAGGCCGCCGATCAGCGGCAGGCGGATCACGCCGCCGTGCGCGTGACCGCAGAGGATCAGGTCGACCGGCAGCGCCGGGGCGGTGCGCACCCAGTCGTTGCGGTGCGCGAGCCACAGGACGAAGTCGTCCGGATATTCGTCCCTCAGCTGAGCGGCCAGCGCCTCCGGACGGATCATGTCCGCCGGGCCGTTCGGATCCTCCACCCCAGCCAGGATCAGCCGCGCGCCGTTCCATGGAAGGGGAAGATAGCGGTTTTCCATGCGCAGTACGCCGTACTGGTCCAGCATACGCCGCAGCGCGGGCAGCGCGCCGCCTGCCCAGTCGTGATTGCCGCTGACCCAGGCGATGGGCGCCGCGCCCTGTAGCTGCCGCAGCAGCTCGTCCGTCGCGCCCAGCTGCTCGAAGCTCCCCGCAAAGTCTCCGGTCAGAGCGATCAGATCCGGCTGCTGTGCAAGGACCGTCTCGGCCAGCCGTCGGTTCTCCCGCCCGAAGCGTGCGCCGTGCAGGTCGCTGAGCAGCACGATCCGGTAGCCGTCCAGCGCGGGCGGCAGCGACGGAAAGCGCAGGGAAACCTCGCTCAGCTGCAGATGCCAGCGGCTGTCCGCACTCAGCGCCGCCGCCGTCAGCACCAGCAGCAGAGCCCGCCGGATCGCGCGGCATGGCTTTTTCATGGCGCATTCCTCCTTTTCAGCCTGCTGCGCCTCAGCATAGCACGGCGGCAGGGTCGAAAAAACGGGAAACTTTTTGTGACGGGGCATCTTGAATCGTCATGCGCTTTGCGCTATAATATATCAGTCGTTTTGTCGCCCTGCGGCAGACGGCCATGAGAACAACGGAAAAAGGATGAAAGCAATGAGCGCATCGACCAAGAGAAAAACACGCCAGGCCGAGATCGAGGCCGGCACCTACAAAAAGCAGGCCGCCCAGAAGGAGCGGGATGAAAAGAAAGCAAAGGAAAAGCGCACCATGACGCTCTGCATCGCGTTTGTTGCGCTGATCGTTGTGGCCGCGATCCTGCTGAACGTGATCCCCGCGATCCGCGACAAGCAGGAGCTGCGCCGCTATACCGACGGTGTTGCCGTTACCATCGGCGACAGAAGCTACAGCCCCGCCGAGGTCGGCTATCTCTACACCAATCAGTATCAGAACTTCGCCAACAGCTATTATGCGACGATCTACGGTCTGGATACCAGCAGCGGCCCCCGCGGTCTCGGCTCCGTCGCCTATACCGGCCCTGCGGCCGAGGGCAAGAACTATGCCAGCTGGCGCGACTACTTCCTTGACACCGTGTACACGCAGCTCAGCCAGACCCAGGGCCTGCTGAAGTATGCCAGTGAAAACGGCATCACGCTCAGCGACGAGGAAAAGGCGCAGGTGGAGCAGAACATCTCCAGCTTTGAGACCTATGCGAACACCTACGGTTATCCCAGCGTCGACCAGTTCCTGGAGCTGAATCTCGGCAAGGGCATCACGATGGATCTGATCCGCGGCCTGGAGCAGGATTCTGCGCTGGCCAACAAGGCCTACAGCGCCTATCAGGAGAGCCTCAGCTTCACGGACGAGGAGCTCGACGAGGAATACGCCTCCTTCAATGGCAACTATGATACCTACAGCTATGCCTACTACCGCGTGACGCCGCAGGCGGCCGAGGGCGAGGAGCCCACGGACATGGCCATTGCCGAGGCAAAGGCGGAGGCCGACGCCATCATCGCCTCCTATCAGGACGGCGACGACGTGGAGGATCTCTACGACCGCTTCAACGGCTATATCGAGTCTGAGCTCGGCGGCGAAGCCACCCGCAGCGACAATATGAACGGCTCCTACATCAGCGGCGTTTACGCCGACTGGCTGAAGGACGCCGCCCGTCAGCCCGGCGACGTGACCGCCATCGAGGACGACGGCAGCCAGTACGTCGTGCTCTTCCTGGATCACCAGGACGCCAAGTATCCCACCGTGAACGTGCGCCACATCCTGATCCAGGCCGAGGCCGGCGAGGACGGCACCTGGAGCGAGGAAGCGCTGGCGAAGGCCCAGGCCGAGGCCAACCGCATCCTCGACGAGTATAAGGCCGGGGATCAGACCGAGGAGAGCTTTGCCGCGCTGGCCGAGCAGTATTCCGAGGACGAGGGCTCCAAGGCCAACGGCGGCCTGTACGAAAACGTAGCCAAGGGCCAGATGGTCGAGGCCTTCAACGACTTCTGCTTTGACGAGGGCCGCAAGGCCGGCGACACGGCGGTCGTCTACGGCTCGAACGGCCAGTATGCCGGCTACCACGTGATGTACTTCGTCGGCGAGGGCGAGCTCTACAGCAAGCTGCTGGCCGAGAATTCCCTCAGCCAGAAGACGATGGACGGCTGGCTGGACGGCGTTTCCATTCCCGCGATCGTCGGGACTGAAGAAGCGCTGGTGGATCCTGTGACGGCGCCGATCGCCACCCCCGCGCCCGTCGAAGCGACGGAAGCACCTGCCGAGACGACGGAAGAGCCCGTCGAAGCGACGGAAGAGCCCGCCAAGTCCGAGAGCTGATCCGAAATGAAAAAACGGCCTCTGCCATCCGGCGGAGGCCGTTTTTGCGGGAAAACAGATTTTTTCAAAAAAAGACTTGCCAGAACGGGGATGCTGTGTTATGATTCTCTCTGCGCCTTGTAACTATGCCCGCCGGCACAATCAAGGCAGCCTTAGATGAGGAGAAACAAACAATGAAGGCAGGAATCCATCCCAACTATCAGCCGACCACCATCCGCTGCGCCTGCGGCGCCGTGATCGAGACCGGCTCCACCAAGCAGAACATCACCGTTGAAATCTGCTCCAAGTGCCACCCCTTCTACA
>CAMNOV010000094.1 GCA_946547105.1 uncultured Clostridia bacterium
ACGACCTGGGCATAGCCGCCGCCGGCGGCGCCGCCCTTGACGCCGAACACCGGGCCGAGCGAGGGCTCGCGCAGGGCGACCGTAACGTCCTTGCCGATGCGGCGCAGGCCGTCGGCCAGGCCGATGGTCGTGGTGGTCTTGCCCTCGCCCGCGGGCGTGGGCGTGATGGCCGTGACGAGGACGAGCTTGCCGTCCTTCCGGTCCGTCTCGCGCAGCAGCGCGGGATCGACCTTGGCCTTCCAGCGGCCGTAGGGCTCGAGATATTTTTCATCCACATGCGCCCGTGCGGCGATCTCGGTGATGGGGCGCAGCTCGCATTCCTGGGCGATCTCAATGTCAGTTTTGTAAGCCATGATCTTACCTCCGGATCACTTGAAATATTGTACCGCGGATTCAAACATGCGCAGATCGTAGCTGCCGGGCACGTTGCGGTAGAGGCCCGCGCCGATGCGCTCGGCATGGCCCATCTTGCCGAAGACGCGCCCGTCGGGCGAGGTGATGCCCTCGACGCCGAAGATCGAGCCGTTGGGATTGAAGTGTACGTCCGCGCTGACCTTTCCGTCCAGATCGACGTACTGCGTGGCGATCTGGCCGTTTTCCGCGAGTTTTCGCACCAGCGCCTCGTCCGCCAGGAAGCGGCCTTCGCCGTGGGAGATGGGCACGCTGTAGATCTCGCCCACCTGCGTGAGCGCCAGCCACGGGGACTTGTTGGAGGCGATGCGCGTACGCACGATGCGCGACTGGTGGCGGGCGATGCGGTTGAAGGTCAGGGTGGGGCAGCTCTCGTCCGTGTCGATGATCCTGCCGTAAGGCACGAGGCCGAGCTTGATGAGCGCCTGGAAGCCGTTGCAGATGCCGCAGATCAGGCCGCCGCGCGCATCCAGGAGCTCCGTGACGGCCTCCTTGACGGCGGCCGCGCGGAAGAAGGCGGTGATGAACTTGGCCGAGCCGTCCGGCTCGTCGCCGCCGGAGAAGCCGCCGGGCAGGAAGATCATCTGCGCGTCACGGATCGCCGCGGCCACGCGGTCGACGCTGCGGGCAATGCCCTCGGCCGAGAGGTTGTTGATGACCAGAATCTCGGGCTCCGCGCCCGCGTCGCGCACGGCCTTGGCGCTGTCGAATTCGCAGTTGGTGCCGGGGAAGGCCGGGATCAGCACTTTGGGCCGGGAACATTTGACCGCCGGAGCGACGCGCTGGTCGGCCGTCCAGGAGAAGACCTCCAGCGGCATGTCGGGGCTCGGGATATTGCAGGGATAGACCTCCTCGAGGCGGCCTTCGTAGGCGCAGAGCAGCTCGTCCATGGAAAGCGCCTCATCGCCGCGGCAAAACAGTCCGTCGTCCGTGACCGTGCCGATCAGCTCGGCGCCGGGAAGCTCCCCGGTGATCTCCAGCAGGAAGGCGCCGTAGTCCCAGCCGAAGAGCGCGTCCATGGAGAGGCCTTCCGCAAAGCGGAAGCCGAAGCCGTTGCCGATGCACATCTTGAACACGGCCTCCGCGACGCCGCCCATGCCGGGGGTATAGCAGGCGACGGCCTTGCCGGAGCGCAGAAGCCCGGTGACCTTGTCAAAGAGCGCCAGCAGAGAGGAAGCCTCCGGCAGCCCGTCCGCGCCGGTTGCCGGGGCGAGGCGCACGATCTGATGTCCGGCGGCCTTGCACTCCGGAGAGACGATGTGGGCCGTCTTCTCGGTCGTGACCGCGAAGGAGACCAGCGTGGGCGGCACGTGCAGGTCTTCAAAGCTGCCGCTCATGGAGTCCTTGCCGCCGATCGCGCCGACGCCGAATTCCTTCTGCGCCCGGAAGGCGCCGAGCAGCGCGGCGAGCGGCTTGCCCCAGCGCTTCGGGTCCCTGCCGAGGCGCTCGAAATACTCCTGAAAGCTCAGGTACACGTCCCTGAATTCCGCGCCGGTGGCGACCAGCTTGCACAGCGATTCGGTCACCGCGAGATAAGCGCCGTGGTAGGGACTTTTTTCCGTGATATAGGGGTTATAGCCCCAGGACATGAGCGAGCAGTCGTCGGTGTGCTTTTTCTCCACCGAGATCTTCTGCACCATGGCCTGGATGGGGGTGAGCTGATTTTTGCCGCCGAAGGGCATGAGCACCGTGCCCGCGCCGATGGTGGAGTCGAAGCGCTCCGACAGGCCGCGCTTGGAGCAGCAGTTGAGGTCGGAAACGAGCGCGCGCATGTTCTCGGCAAAGCCGCCGGAGACCGCCTTCCGGCAGTCCTGGGGCGCTGCGACGGAGACTTCGATGTGCTTGCTCGCGCCGTTGGTATCGAGGAAGGCGCGGCTGAGGTCCACGATCTTCACGCCGTTCCAGCGCATGGTCAGGCGCGGATCTTCCTTCACCACCGCCACGGGGCTGGCCTGAAGGTTTTCCGCCTCCGCCAAGGCGAGGAAGGCGCCCACGTCCTCCTCAGCGACGACCACGGCCATGCGCTCCTGCGATTCGCTGATGGCAAGCTCCGTGCCGTCCAGACCCTCATATTTGCGGGGCACGGCGTTGAGGTCGATATCCAGGCCGTCGGCCAGCTCGCCGATGGCGACGGATACGCCGCCGGCGCCGAAGTCGTTGCAGCGCTTGATCATGCGGCAGGCGTCCCCGTTGCGGAAAAGCCGCTGGAGCTTGCGCTCCTCGGGGGCGTTGCCCTTCTGTACCTCGGCGCCGCAGGTCTCCACCGAGTGCGCGTCGTGCGCCTTGGAGGAGCCGGTCGCGCCGCCGATGCCGTCGCGCCCGGTGCTTCCGCCGAGGAGGATGACCACGTCGCCGGGAGCGGGACGCTCGCGCCGCACGTTCTCCGCGGGAGCGGCGGCGATGACCGCGCCGATCTCCATGCGCTTGGCGGCGTAGCCGGGGTGATAGAGCTCGTCCACGATGCCCGTGGCCAGGCCGATCTGGTTGCCGTAGGATGAATAGCCAGCCGCGGCGGTGGTGACGATCTTGCGCTGCGGCAGCTTGCCGGGGATCGTCTCGCTCACGGGGACCGTCGGGTCGGCCGCGCCCGTCAGGCGCATCGCGCCGTAGACGTAGGCGCGCCCGGACAGCGGGTCGCGGATCGCGCCGCCGATGCAGGTGGCCGCGCCGCCGAAGGGCTCGATCTCCGTGGGGTGGTTATGGGTTTCATTCTTGAAGAGCAGCAGCCAGGGCTCGCTCACGCCGTCGACCTCCACCTCCACCTTCACGGTGCAGGCGTTGATCTCCTCGCTCTCGTCGAGCTTGTCGAGCTTGCCGTTCGCCTTCAGGTATTTGACCGCGAGCGTCGCCAGATCCATGAGGCAGACGGGCTTCGTGCGGCCGAGTTCGCGGCGGGTATTCAGATAATCCTCATAGGTCTTCTGCAGCAGCGGATCGGCAAAGCTTGCGCTGTCGATGACGGTGTTGAAGGTGGTGTGGCGGCAGTGGTCGGACCAGTAGGTGTCCAGCACGCGCACCTCGGTGATGGTCGGCTCGCGCCCCTCGGCGCGGAAATACTGCTGGCAGAAGGCGATGTCGTCGGCGTCCATGGCAAGGCCGTACTGTTTGACAAACCGCTCCAGCTCTTCCCTGCTGAGGGCGTTGAAGCCGCGCAGGGTCTCCACGCTGGTGGGGATGTCGTAGCGGACGGCGAGGGTCTCGGGCTTTTCGAGCGCCGCCTCGCGCGCCTCCACGGGGTTGATGACATATTTTTTGATCTCGGCCAGTTCCTCGGGGCTGAGCGCGCCGTACAGGGCGTAGACCTTCGCCGAGCGCACGAGCGGCCGTTCGCCCTGGGAGAGGATCTGGATGCACTGGGCGGCGGAATCCGCCCGCTGGTCGAACTGACCGGGCAAATACTCGACGGCGAAGACCGCCGCGCCGTCCAGCGCCGGCTCCTCACAGGCGAGGTCGAGCTGCGGCTCGGAAAAGACCGTTTTCACCGCGTAATCGAAGAGCTCGCGGCTGACGCCCTCGGCATCGTAGCGGTTGAGGAGCCGCACCTTCTCCAAGGTATTGATCCCCAGGAGGCTCCGGGCGTCGTTCAGCAGAGCGCGCGCCTCGTTGTCCAGGCCGGGCTTCTTCTCAACAAAAATTCGATAGACCATCTTACGCCTCACTGGCCGCCAGGGCTCTCGCACCGATGTCCCGGCGGCAGAATTTGTTTTCAAAGCGGACCTGCGCGGCGATCTCGTAGGCATCCCGGATCGCCTCCGGCAGCGTATCCGCCACGGCCGTGCAGCCGACGACGCGGCCGCCGTTCGTCACGAGCTGCCCGTCTCTGACCGCGGCGCCCGCGACGTAGACCCTGTCGCGGACCGCGGCAGGGATCTCCAGCGGGAAGCCCTTTTCATAGTGCTCGGGGTAGCCCGCGGAGGCGAGGATCACACAGCAGGCGCGTTTGTCGCGGAAGCGGACCTCCGTCTCGGCCAGGCGCCCTTCCGTGACGGCGCGCATGATCGTGAAGAGGTCGCTTTCCAGCAGCGGCAGGACCACCTGGGTCTCCGGATCGCCGAAGCGGCAGTTGTATTCGATGACCTTCGG
>CAMNOV010000095.1 GCA_946547105.1 uncultured Clostridia bacterium
TGCAGGAGACGCCCTTCACCGATCAGGGCAGCATCGTGGAGGTCTTCACCGATCTTTCGGTCTGGATTGGTATCCGCAAGATCATCGAGCGGGTCAATGCCAACGCCGTCGCGGCATAATGATGCGAAAAATGGTCTAATAATTTGGCGCCGTATAGGGAGATCGCAGAAGCTGAAAAACGTTCTCCATACAGAAAGAAACAGAAGTGCGTCGCATGAAGTGAAGGATCATAAAATCGTTCAAAAATAGCATAAATGCACCTCTTTTGCCGTTTATAATCTGAGCGGTCAAAGCGGTGCATTTTCTTTTCTGTTAGGCGATACAGCTGCTGCGCGTTTTCTCCTGACACCCCAGATTTCCTCAACCATGATGATGGGGCTTGGCTGCAATGCGGCGGGGGTGACGGGCTGCCGCATCATCGACAGCGAGCGCGAGCGGCTGCTGGCGGTACTGACCAACGCCCTCGTGCCCTGCAATGGGCGCTTCCCGACCCTGATCGCGCTCAGCGGCCTGTTTCTGGCCGGCCGTGCCGGCGCGGGGCGGAGCCTGATCACGGCGCTCTGGGTGGCGGCGCTGCTGGCGCTGAGCCTCGGCATGAGCTTTGCGGCGACCTGGCTGCTCGGCCGCACGCTGCTGCGCGGAGAGCCCACGCCTTTCGTGCTGGAGCTGCCGCCCTACCGCATGCCGCAGATCGGGCGGGTGCTCGTGCGCTCGCTGCTCGATCGGACGCTCTTCGTGCTCGGCCGTGCGGCGGCGGTGGCCGCGCCCGCGGGCGCGCTGCTCTGGCTGCTGGGCAATCTCCGCCCCGGCGGCACGAGTTTGCTGACGATCCTCGCCGGGGCGCTCGACCCGCTCGGGCTGCTGCTGGGGATGGACGGGGCGATCCTGCTGGGCTTTGTGCTGGGCCTGCCGGCCAATGAGATCGTGCTGCCGGTGATTTTGATGGTCTACAGCGCGGCGGGAAGCCTCAGCGAGCCCTCGTCGGCCGCGGAGCTCGGCGCTCTCCTCGCCTCGCAGGGCTGGACGGCCTGGACGGCGGGCGCGGTGATGCTGTTTTCGCTCTTTCACTGGCCCTGCTCGACGACGCTGTGGACGGTCAAGAAGGAGACCGGGCGCTGGAAATGGGTCTTTCTTGCGGCGCTGGTGCCGACGCTCTGCGGACTCGGCTGCTGCCTGCTGCTGCGACTGATCCATGCGCTGTGCATCTGAAAAGGCAACAACCGGCCCATCCATTCGGATGGGCCGGTCGTTGGATCAGTCGTTGGACGAAGAGGACGAGGAGCTGGACGCAGACGCGGCCTCCCGGTCGCGGATCATGTGCTGGAGCGTGACGAGGATCGCGACGACGAACGGTTCATACTCCGGCCGGTAGATATCGATGCAGTACTTGTCGTGCAGGGAGAAGAGCTTCTGCGCGATGACGGCGATGACCTGTCCGTTCTCGTCGTAGAGCTCAAAGTTGAGGCCGAGGATGTTGCCGCGCAGCTGCCAGCCGAGACCAACGATGTTGGTGACGTCCTTGACCAGGTGGAAGAGCTCGTTCGACAGCTCGAAGGCCGTTCCATCCGCCATGGTGACGAAGTGGCGCTCGTGGAGCGTGAAGAATTTCCGTTCGATGTGCGCCACGTGCCGCCCGGCCGCGTCGAACACGTCGGTTTTGTCGTGCAGGGACGGGAACTTGGTTTCCGCGCGGTAGACGACGTTCTCACCCGCGTCGGTGATCTCGATGCGGTGATGGAGCGTCATGACCTTGGTGCTGGTAAACAGCGAGCGTGCGGGCTGGCCGAAGCGCTCCACGTTGTTGACGTTCGCGTCCTCGCCGGCCTCGCGGAAGCGATGGACTTTTGAAAGTACACCCATGATGGTTCCTCCTTGATTGTTTGTTGTCGAAAACAATTATATCACGCAAGTGCAGAGAAGGAAAGACAGATTATGCGTGAAGCGGAAAGCAGAAGGATTCGACCTCCGCTGCGGCGGAGGCCAGGTCGCGGGGAAAACGTGCCACCGGCACGTTTTCTGACACCGCTCCCGTTCGAATCCTGACCGAAAAGCAAAATAAGAGGACCGCCACAAGGACGGTCCTCTTATTTTGGCAGCGGGAGAAGGATTCGAACCCTCACATACGGAGTCAGAGTCCGCTGTGCTACCTTTACACAATCCCGCTAAACGCAAAAGTTATTATACTGATTTTTGCGCGTTTGTCAAGGATTTTTTTCATCCGTCGGTACGGACTCCGGCGAGGGCGTTTCCTCGGGGAAAAAGCCGCCCTCGTCGGGCGTGGATTCCGTCTCCTCCGGGAGGGAGACCGGCGCGTCCGGCAGCCGCGGATCATAGTAATTGACCAACAGATCCACGCAGGCGCCGTAGCTTTTCAGACCAAGCTCCTGACTGTAGCTGCGCAGGAAGCCCTCGTAGACCGTGTTGGACACGCTCTGCACCGGCGTCTCAAACTGCTTCCAGTAGGCGCGCCCGGCGGCGAAATCCGCCAGCACGGCTTCGTTCAGCCGGCCGTAGACCCGCTCCCATGCCTCCGGATCCGCCTTGTGCAGGGCGTTGCCGAGGTGGGTGTAGGCAAGCAGCGCCGCGGAATAAACGTAGTCCGGATCGCCGTTCTCCAAACAGGCAAGCACCGCCACGAAATTGGCCTCCTGCTCTTTGGCCACGCCCCGCTGGTGCGCCAGCTCGTGCGCGACCGTGGAGGCAAAGAGCGCGGGCGGGAAGTCCAGGTTGACGTTGGCCTCCGCAGTAAAGGGGAAGAAAAAGCCGGTGAAATCCAGATAGCTCATCATGCGCGAGCACATCACGCCCTTGGCGCGCAGCGCAGGGCCCTCCAGGCAGGGGAAATCCGCCTCCACGGCGCGGTAGAGCGCGGGGGAGCGGTCCAGGATCGCGCCGCGGTCGCCGGCATAGGCGCCGTTTTCGTCCCGCGCGACGCGGCCGCTGTACTCGCTGGACAGATCGGCGAAGTAGGCCGTCACGCGCTCAAGCTGCTCGACGGAGATCGGCTCGCTTTTAAGGCCGCTTTGCGCGATGAAATCGTCCCCGTAGTAATACACGCCCCAGAGCAGGCAGAAGCCCGCGTAGACCGTGAGGCCGAGCGCCAGCAGCGTAGCGATCGTGCGGTAAAGCCGGAGGAAGAACTGCGGCCGGGTGAAGAGACGGACGAGCTGGGAGAGGAGATAATACACCAGCAGGATGACCGCCAGCGCGATCAGAAGCTCCGCCACGGAAAAGGGGACCTGCCCGCTCTGCACGGACAGCCACAGGTGCGCTGGCCGGACCAGATGCGCGCTGAGCCAGACGTTCAGGGCGCGGAAAGGCCGCATCAGCAGGTGCAGCAGGATCAGCACCGCGCTGACGAGGATCAGAAAGTGCCGGAAGGGGCATAACATATACCAGGCCTTGAGGCCGCTCTTGACTTTCTCATCGGTAAACATGGCATCATTCTACGCCGCAAAATTCGACTTGGCAAGAGAAAGAGACTGGAAAATAACAGACAGGAGGCGCTCGGTGAGCGCTTCCTGTCTGTCGGTTTTATTCGTCAAGCTTCAATACGGCGAGGAAGGCCTCGGTGGGGATCGAAACGGTGCCCAGCTGGCGCATCTTCTTTTTGCCTTCCTTCTGCTTTTCCAGCAGCTTCTTCTTGCGGGTGATGTCGCCGCCGTAGCACTTGGCCAGCACGTCCTTGCGCATGGCGCGCACCGTCTCGCGGGCGATGATCTTACCGCCGATGGCCGCCTGGATCGGCACCTCGAAGAGCTGGCGGGGGATATTGTCCTTCAGCTTCTCGCAGAGCTTGCGGGCTCGGGGATAGGCCTTCTCGCGGTGTGCGATGAAGCTGAGCGCGTCCACGGGATCGCCGTTCAAGAGCATGTCCACCTTCACCAGCTCCGAGGGCTTGTACTCGGACAGCTCGTAGTCGAGCGAGGCGTAGCCCTTGGTGCGGGCCTTGAGGGTGTCGAAAAAGTCGTAGATGATCTCGTTGAGCGGCATCTCGTAATGCAGCTCCACCAGGCGCGTGTCGAGGTACTGCATGTTCTTGTACTCGCCGCGGCGGTCCTGACAGAGGGGCATGATGTTGCCGACGAATTCGTTCGGCGTGATGATGGAGACCTTGACGTAGGGCTCGTGCGCCTCCAGGATCTGGGTCGGGTCGGGGTAATTGTGGGGATTGTCGACCATGACGACGCTGCCGTCGGACTTGATGACCTTGTAGATGACCGAGGGCAGGGTGGTGACGAGCTCCAGGTCGAATTCGCGCTCCAGACGCTCCTGGATGATCTCCATGTGCAGCATCCCGAGGAAGCCGCAGCGGAAGCCGA
>CAMNOV010000096.1 GCA_946547105.1 uncultured Clostridia bacterium
GCAGCCACTTCTTGACGACCTTCTTCTGCAGCTTGTAGAGGATCTCGTCCATGTAGTTCATGAGGTCGGGATGCTCTTCGCCGTACTTCTGCTCGACCATGGTGATCCAGTCGTTGACGCGGGCTTCGCGGACGTTCTTGTCGTCGGTGTCCATGCAGTATTCCATGGACTCGAACTCGTTGGCGACCAGCTTCTCGAACAGCTCGTCGTCAAAGGAGGCGTGCTCATACTCGAACTTGGGCTTGCCGATCTCACGGACCATGGTGTCGATCAGGTCGAGCACGGGCTGCAGATGCTCGTGCGCCTCGACGATGCCCTGATACATGACCTTGTCGGGGACCTGGTCGGCCTCGGACTCGATCATGACGATCTTCTTGTGGGTGGCGGCGATGGTGGTGATCATGCGGTTATGCTTGCGCTCTTCCTGGGTGGGGTTGAAGAGGTACTTCTCGCCGTCCCAGCCGAGCACGATGCCGGCGATGGGGCCGTTGAAGGGCACGTCGGAGATGCTGACGGCGGCAGAGGCGCCGATCATGGCGGTGATCTCGGGGCTGCAGTCGCGGTCGACGGAGAGCACTTCGCAGGCGATGACAACGTCGTTGCGCAGATCGCTCGGGAAGAGCGGGCGCATCGGGCGGTCGATCAGGCGGGAGGCCAGCACGGCGGGCAGGCTGGGCTTGCCCTCACGGCGCATGAAGCTGCCGGGGATGCGGCCGACGGCGTAGAGCTTCTCGTTGAAGTCCACGGCGAGGGGGAAGTAATCGATGCCGTCCTTCGGGCGGGCGGAGGCGGTGCAGGTGACGAGCACGGTGGTCTCGCCGTACTTGACCAGGACCGCGGCGTTGCAGAGCTCGGCCATCTTGCCCACTTCCATGGACAGGGGGCGGCCCTCGTACATCATTTCATACTTGCGGTAGTTCGGGAACTGCTTGTTGGTGATGATCATTGGTTCTGTTCCTTTCTTTCGTTTCCGGCGTTCAGCACTTGAAACAAGGTCCGCCCTCGCGGGCGCTGTTTCAAATACTGACGAGCCGGTGGTTTGTGTCTTTTGAAAGTAAAAAACACAGGGAGACAGTATTCACTTGTCTCCCTGTGTCAAACCTTCATACGCTTCAGATGCAAACGTCCGGCAATTACTTGCGGATGTTCAGCTTGGCGATGATCGCGCGGTAACGCTCGATGTCCTTCTTCGCCAGATAGTCCAGCATGCGGCGGCGCTTGCCGACGAGCTGGTACATGCCCAGACGGCTGTGGTCGTCGTTGGGATGCTGCTTGAGGTGCTCGGTGAGCTCGCGGATACGCTCGGTCCAGATGGCGACCTGGACTTCGGGAGAGCCGGTGTCGCCCTCGTGCACGGCATTGGCTTCGATAACGCCGGTCTTCTTTTCCTTGGTGATCATGGTGATGTTTCCCCTTTCAATGATAATCTATACCCAGCGGCCGGGAAACGGGGCGGAAAGGACGCCGCATCGGCGGCATGACCCCGGATCGCAGTGCGCGGGCGTTCCGTAGCATATTAGCATGGAAGCGGCCGGATGTCAACAAAAACTTTGGCCTTGCCTCCGCTTATTCCAGCCAGAGGAGATTCGCGTCGCTCAGGAAATTGCCGAGGCTGTAGACGATCAGCACGTCGTCAAAGCCCTCGGCCTCGACCAGCTCCGACAGCGGATATTTGTAGTAGCGCAGATCCGCCAGCACCACCGTTTCATAGCCCTCGGCCAGAAAGCCGCCCAGACAGTTGGCAAAGGAGTCGCGGATCACGAGCAGTTTGCCGGAGGCGCCGGGCGTGCGGTTTTCGATGCGCACCAGCGAGTGGTTGCCGTCGAGAAAGACCGTGTACTTGTCGGGCTCTGCCAGGCGCTCGCGGAAAAACTGGCCCTCGTGCACGCCCTCCTGTTCGGACAGCTCGACGCTGAAGTCCTTGCCGCTGTCCCAGAGTTCGATGCTCTCCCCCGGATGCAGCCAGAGCGCGCTGCGGGCGTAGGTCGTGCCGGTAAAGCCGTCCTCACGCGTGACGCTATAGTCCCCGGCGGGCGTGATCGCCCGGCCCTTGCTCTGCAACCAGGCCGCGGCGGCCGTATAGGCGCCGAGGCTCGTCCAGTGATGGTCGGTGGCGTAATAGAGCGCGCCGGGGTCCTCCGCCGCCTCAAAAAGCGGCAGCAGGTCGAAGCAGTTTGCCTTCTCGCCCGCCATCGCGTAGATCGCGGCGATCATGTCGCCGTCGGTGTAGGCTTCGCGCAGACTCGGCAGATCCCCGCGCAGCACATAGCCCGCCGAGGGCACCAGCATCAGATCCGGCGTCCGGCCGATCGCGTCGGCGAAGTCCCGGATGGCCGTCAGATTCTCCTCGACCGTCTGCGCATCCCAGCGCACGGGCCGCTCATACAGCCGCCCACTTGTGCCGAGCACGATCTCCTTGCCGTTCTGCCGGCCGGTGAACAGCTCCCAATAGGCGTTCAGGCCCACCCAGAAGTCCCGTCCGGGCAGCTGATCGGCCATATACGACTCCATATCCTCCGCCATCCGTCCGGAGAACAGCTCCTCCGCGCTCAGCTCCGGCGCGGTGCTGAGATAGCGCTTTTCGAAGGCGGAGAACTTTTTCTCCGGCAGCAGCAGAAACAGCAGGGCCATCAGAAAGACAGCGCCGCCGAAGAGAAGGCAGGTGACTTTTTCCAGTCTCGTCGCTTTCATCTCTTCACCTCAAAAGCGGAAATAAATAAAGGGATTGTAGCTCTGGCTGGCCAGCGCCGCCACACAGAGCAGAAATACCAGCGCAAGGCCGCCCAGCCGGAGCCAGGGTGCCCAGCGTTTGCCGCGCACGCGCTCATAGAGCTTCGCGGCGGCCGGCGTTGCGGCGAAGGCCGCGGCCAGCAGCATCGGCAGATAAGACAGCATCAGATCCGCCGCGTAACCGCCGGAGGCCGCCGGCGTGACCAGCCGCGTCAGAAAAGCGCCGAGCGCGGCCAGGTCCTCAAAGTAAAACAGCATCCAGCCCACGGACACCGCCAGCAGCACCAGCAGATGGCGCAGCAGGCGCGGCAGCTTTTCGCCGAGCCGGAGCAGAAAGAGCTTTTCCGCGATCAGCAGCACGGCGTAGTACAGGCCCCAGAGCACGAAGTTCCAGCTCGCGCCGTGCCAGAGGCCGGTCAGCGCCCAGACGATCGCCAGGTTGAGGATCTGCCGGGGCAGGCCGCGCCGGTTGCCGCCGAGCGGGATGTACACGTACTCCCGGAACCAGGCGGACAGGGAGATATGCCAGCGGCGCCAGAACTCGGTGATGCTTTCGGACACATAGGGATAGCGGAAGTTGGGCAGAAACTCGAAGCCGAACATGCGGCCGAGACCGCAGGCCATATCCGAGTAGCCGGAGAAATCAAAGTAGAGCTGCAGCGTATAGGCGGCCATACCCATCCAGGCGGCGGCCGTACCGGGCTGCAGCTGCAGCGCCTCCCAGAGCGCGCCCATGGGATTGGCCAGCAGCAGCTTTTTGCCGAGCCCGATGACGAACAGCCCGACGCCCGCGGCAAAGCCGCTCAGGCTCTCCCGCCGCTGCCGGAGCTGATCGGCCACGTCCCGGTAACGGACGATGGGTCCGGCGATCAGCTGCGGGAAGAGCGACACGTAGGTGCCGAAGTCCAGGAGATTCCGCTGCGGCTCCACCGCCTCGCGGTAGACGTCGACGGTGTAGCTCATGGACTGAAAAATATAAAAGGAAATGCCGATCGGCAGCACGATCCGGGGGATCGAAAGCTCCGAAAACACAGGAAGCGCAGCCTGGAGGCTGCGCAGGAAAAAGGCTGTATATTTGAAATAGAAGAGCGTGGCGAGGTTGAGCGCGAGCGTCAGCGTGAGCACGCCGCCTGCGCCCCTGCCCCTCTCCTTCCGCCGTGCGACAGCCAGCGCGCCCAGGTAGTTGACCAGGATGACAAAGAGCATGACCGCGAGATAGCGCGGCTCGCCCCAGGCGTAAAAAAGCAGGCTGAAGCACAGCAGCACGGGGTTCCTCCACCGCCGCGGCGCGATATAATAGCACAGCAGCACCGCCGGCAGAAAGAGGAACAGGAAAACCTGACTGGAAAAAACCATCGTTCAGTTTGCGATCGCGGCGCGGAAGGCTTCTTCCATCGCGTCCGCGTCCGGAGAGACGAACAGGCCGATAAAGCGTCCTTCGCGGACGAGCTTCGCCTGCTTCACGATCTGGAGCTGGTCCGGCAGATAATTCTCCATCTCCTGCGCGCGCTGGTCCAAACGGGCCTGCGCCAGCTCCGCGATCCGGTCGGCGGC
>CAMNOV010000097.1 GCA_946547105.1 uncultured Clostridia bacterium
TGACCCGCTATCCCCATGAGTTCTCCGGCGGCCAGCGCCAGCGCGTGGGCCTGGCCCGCTCCATCGTCATGGAGCCGGAGTTCATCGTGGCCGACGAGCCGATCTCCGCGCTGGACGTGTCCATCCGCGCCCAGGTACTGAACCTGCTGAAAAAGTTCCAGCAGGAGCGCGGACTGACCTATCTCTTCATCGCGCACGACCTGTCCATCGTCCGCTTCATCAGCGACCGCATCGTGGTCATCTATAAGGGCCGCCTGATGGAGATCGCGGAGACCGAGGAGCTGTTTGCCTATCCGCTGCACCCATACACCAAGTCTCTGATCTCCGCCATCCCGATCCCGGACCCGATCATCGAGAAGGAAAAGAAGCTCTTTGTCTACAATCCCTCCGAGATGCACGACTATTCGGTGGAGAAGCCCTCCCTGGTGGACATCGGCAACGGCCACATGGTCTTCGGCAGCCCCAGCGAGATCGAAAAGTATAAAAAGATCCGCTTCGGCGAGTAAGTTACGGAGAAGAAAAAACGAACCGCAGCCGCGGTTCGTTTTTTCCTGTTTCAGCTATGAATAAGCAAGAACAAATCACACCGAGTTCCGAGCATCTGTGGCTGCGCGTGATCGGCTTCGTGCTGGCGCTGGCTGTGGCTGTCGGCGCCTTCACCGTCGCCGTGACCTCCATCGGCCGGAAGGAGAGCGGCTATCAGCATATCGAAGCGACGTCCGACCCCGAAGCGCTGAAGCTGTCGCAGAGCGTAGACTTTCAGGTCTACCTGAAAGGGAGCAGCAGCGAGATCAAACGCGCCGTCAACGAGCTGACCGCCGTCTATACCCCGGCGCTGCTGCGCGTGAGCAGGCTGCTCGACGCGGAGACGGAGTACGAGGGCCTGGTCAATATCGCCTCGCTCAACGCCCATCCCGGCGAGGATCTCACCGTGGACGCAGAGCTCTACGAGCTGCTGCTGGACGCGCAGGAGAAAAGCCGGGCGGGAGAGGGCTTCCTGCTCTTCGGCGGCCCCTTCCTCCGCGCCTGGCAGGACATCCTCTACCTGGCCGAGCCGCAGGACTTCGACCCGCTGCGCAGCGACACCGAGCGCGAGCGCCTGCAGAAGCTCCTGGCCGCGGCGAGCGATCCGGCCAATTGCGCATTGATCCCCGTGGACGATGAAAAGCACGTGCTGCGGCTGGAGATCTCCGAGGAATACCGCCGCGTGCTGCGGGAGACCGAGCAGGAGGGCCCGGTGCTTGACCTTGGGCTGCTGCACGACGCCTATGAGCTGCGCCTGCTGCGCGATGCGCTGACGCAGGCCGGCTTCGGCGGCGGATATCTCAGCATGGCAAGCGGCGTCACCGTGGTGCTGCCCGGCAATCCGGGCGGCGAGCTCTGCCTGTACGGGCGCAGCGCCGAGGGCATGACCCCGGCGGCCGTCACGCCCGCCGTCGGCGGGCGCGCGGCCAGTGTGATCCGCTGCTTTGCCGCCTGGGAAGGGGAGCCCGGCTATTACGAGCTGGACGGCGTGCTGCGCCATCCCCGGCTCCCGGCTTCGGGCGAGCACCGGAGCCTGCTGCTCGGCTCGATGGTCGTCGCGGATGATCCGGTGGAGGCCTGCCTGCTGAATCTTCGCCTGCAGGACTGCGCGTCGGCGGACGAACTGCAGACCTTGGCCGCGGCATCCGGCGCACAGCTCGCCTGGATCCTCAATGACGTAGAGCAGACCGTGTATACCACCGACGATGCCATCAGCGCCCGCGAGGACTACGGCTGGAAGGCGATCAGAAAATAAAAGAGCAAAGGCGGCTCCGCAGGATTCTGCGGAGCCGCCTTTTTGCGTCCCGATTATATGGATTTACATCCGCATGGCCTGGCGGCAGTAGTAGTTGAGCGCACGCTCGCGGTCCAGGCTGCTCGGGTCCATGTGGCCGGGGTAGACCTCGTAGTCGCCGGGCAGCTCGCAGAGCTTTTTCAGGCTGCGAAGCTCCTCCTCCATGTCGCCGCCGGGCAGGTCGGTGCGCCCGCAGCTGCCGCGAAAGAGCGTGTCGCCGGTGAAAAGCGCCTCGCCGCACAGCAGGCAGACGCCGCCGGGCGTGTGGCCGGGCGTGGCGATCACTTCAAAGCGCAGCGCGCCGACGCTGACGACATCGCCCTCGTCGTAATATGAGCCGCCCGCGGGCAGCGTGAAGGGGCGGTGCAGATCGCTGCCGCCGGTATCGTCGCGGCGGTTGAGCCAGACCTTCGCGCCGGTCTCCTCCGCCACGGCCTCCACAGCGCCCACGTGGTCAAAGTGGCCGTGGGTCAGCAGGATGGCTTCGCAGCGCAGGTGGTTTTCCTCCAGATAGTCGAGGATGGCGTTGCTCTCGTCGCCGGGGTCGATCACGGCGCAGCGGAGGCTTTCTTCGTCGGTGACCACGTAGCAGTTGGTCTCCAGCTGGCCGACAGGGATGGTTTTGATCAGCATGACTTACAGCTCCTTGGTATCCAAAAGAATGGTGATGGGCCCGTCGTTTTGCGAAAAGACCTGCATCTCCGCCGCAAAACGGCCGGTGCCGACGGTAAAGCCCCGCGCGCGGCAGAGCTCGATGACCTTTTCATAAAGCGGGATCGCGGTCTCCGGCCGGGCGGCCAGCGAAAAGCCGGGGCGGCGGGAGCGGCAGTCGGCAAAGAGGGTGAACTGGCTGACGATCAGCAGCTCGGCGCCCGCATCGGCGGGATTGACGTTCATTTTGCCGGCCTCGTCCTCAAAGACGCGCAGCCCGCAGATCTTGTCGGCGATCTTTTCGGCTTCGCGCTCAGTGTCGTCCTTGTGGACGCCGAGCAGGATCAGAAAGCCCTTGCCGATGCGGCTGACCTCCTCGCCGTCGATGACGACGGAGGCCTGGTTGACTCTGGTAACAACAGCGCGCATGTCGCACTCTCCTAAAAACTGAAAACTAAGAACTGAAAACTACTTGCCATTGCGGGTGATGTCGGTCACGCCGCCGATCTGGCTGAGCTTGTTGATGATATAGTGCAGCTCCTGCACGTCCTTGACCTCCAGCGTCACGTAGATCTGCGCAAGGCCGCCGTTGTCGCGCGCGTTGAGCGTGCGCACCTTGGCGTTGAGCGTATTGAGCACGGTGGCGATGTCCATGACGAGACCGGTGCGGTCCTTGGCGTAGATCATCAGGGAGGTGTTGTAGCGCTCGGTGATCTCATCGGCCCAGGAAACCTTGATCCAGCGGCCGTCCTCGGCGGGATCGCGGCTGCGGTTGATGAAGTTCTCGCAGTCCAGCCGGTGGATGGAAACGCCCTGGCCGCGCGTGATGAAGCCGACCACCGGGTCGCCCGGCACCGGAGTGCAGCAGCGGGAGAATTTGACCAGGCAGTTGTCCAGCCCCTGCACCAGGATGCCCTGGATGGGCTTGCTCTCGCGCTTCGTCGCCTGCTGTTCCCGCCGCTCCGCCGCCTGCGACACCTTGTCGAGGGCGGTTTTCTTTTCGTCCCTGGCGCTGCGGGCCAGCTCGTCCCTGAGGCGGTTGGCGGCGCGCGCCGCCGTCAGTCCGCCGTAGCCGATGGCAGCGAAGAGATCGTCGGGGCTGTTGAAACACAGGCGCTTGAGCACCGGCGCCATCAGCTCCTCGTCCATCACCTCGTCGAGCGCGATGCCGTTGTGGCGCAGCTCATCGGCGAGCATGTCGCGGCCGCGCTGGATGTTTTCATCCCGGCGCTCTTTTTTGAACCACTGCTTGATCTTCGTGCGGGCCGAGCCGCTCTGCGCCACGTTCAGCCAGTCGCGGCTGGGGCCGGGCGCGGATTTGGAGGTACGGATCTCGACGATGTCGCCGTTTTGCAGCACATAGTCAAAGGTGACGATGCGGCCGTTGACGCTGGCGCCGACCATGTGGTTGCCGACGTCGGAGTGGATCATATAGGCAAAGTCGATGGGGGTCGCGCCGGCAGGGAGGTTGATGACGTCGCCCTTGGGGGAGAAGACGAAGACCTCGTCGGCGAACATATCGATCTTGAGATTGTGGAAGAAGTCCTGCGCGTCGGATTCCTGCTGACTCTCCAGCAGGCGGCGCACCCAGGCGAATTTGTCCTCGTCGCCCAGACGCAGGGAGGCGCCGCTGTCGTTCATCTTGTATTTCCAGTGCGCGGCGATGCCGTACTCGGCGGTGTGGTGCATGTCCCAGGTGCGGATCTGCACCTCGAAGGGGATGCCCTCGGTGCCGATGACGGTGGTGTGCACGCTCTGGTAGAGGTTCGGCTTGGGGGTGGAGATATAGTCCTTGAAGCGCCCGGGCACGG
>CAMNOV010000098.1 GCA_946547105.1 uncultured Clostridia bacterium
CGAGCATGTCCTCGGACACGGCCAGCTGCTGGGGATGGCCCAGGAAGCGGACCTTGGTCTGCGCGAGGTTGATGCCCTGCGCGGACTCAAACAGCTGGACGACGGCCTTGTCGCCCTCAACCTCCAGCACCTTGCAGCGGCGGACTTCGCCGTTGGGCAGCTCCAGCTCGCCCAGCTCGTCGTAGGTGACGCCCTCGACGTGCTCGACCACCATCAGAGGGCTGGCGATCTCACGGATGGTTTTATACTCTTTGATCATGCGTCCTCACCTCCGGCAATGACTTCGGCGATCTCTTTCTTCATCTGCGCCTCGATGGCGTCGTAATCGGCGGCGAAGGTCGCGGCGTCCGCCATCTTGGCGCGGCCGATCTTTTCACGGGCTGGGATGGTGAACAGCGCGTTCAGATCGACGCTCTTGTCCAGCGCCTCGCGGCAGAAGCTGTCGTAGCGCAGGACGAGGTCCATCAGACGGAACTGCTTGGCATAGGAGGAATAGGCGTCCTCGTCGACAAAGGCGTTCTGCTGCAGGAAGTCCTCGCGGATCATCTTCGCGGTCTCCATGGTCAGGCGGTCAGCGGGGCTGAGCGCGTCCTGGCCGACCAGGCGGACGATCTCCTGCAGCTCGCTCTCCTCCTGCAGGATGTGCATGGCCTTGGTGCGGTTTTGCATGTAGGCCTCGCCGAACTGCTCGGTGTACCAGGGCTCCAGCGTGTCCAGATACAGGGAATAGGAGGTCAGCCAGTTGATGGCCGGGAAGTGGCGGGCGTAGGCCAGGGAGGAGTCCAGCGCCCAGAAGACCTTGACGATGCGCATCGTGGCCTGGGAAACGGGCTCGGAGATATCGCCGCCCGGAGGCGACACGGCGCCGATGGCGGTGACGGAGCCGCGGCGCTCGTCGGAGCCGAGGCACTCAATGACGCCGGCACGCTCATAGAACTGCGCCAGACGGGACGCGAGGTAGGCGGGATAGCCTTCTTCACCGGGCATCTCTTCCAGACGGCCGGACATCTCACGCAGGGCCTCGGCCCAGCGGGAGGTGGAGTCAGCCAGAACGGCCACGTCGTAGCCCATGTCGCGGAAGTATTCGGCGATGGTGATGCCGGTGTAGATAGAGGCCTCGCGGGCCGCCACAGGCATGTCGGAGGTGTTGGCGATGAGCACGGTGCGCTTCATCAGGGGTTCGCCGTTGCGCGGGTCCTTCAGCTCGGGAAACTCCATCAGAACGTCGGTCATCTCGTTGCCGCGCTCGCCGCAGCCGATATAGACCACGATGTCCACGTCCGACCACTTGGCCAGCTGGTGCTGCACGACCGTCTTGCCCGAACCGAAGGGGCCGGGAACGGCGGCGGTGCCGCCCTTAGCGATGGGGAACATCGTGTCGATGATGCGCTGGCCGCTGTTCATCGGGCGGCTGGGCACATATTTCTTTTCATAGGGGCGGGCGATACGCACGGGCCAGCGCTGCATCATCGTCAGCTCATGCTCCTTGCCCTTCTCGTCGCGCACGACGGCGATGCAGTCGGTGACGACGTGGCTGCCCTGCGCCACGACCGACACGACCTCGCCCTTGACGCCGTTCGGGACCATGATCTTGTGGAGGATGGCGCTGGTCTCCTGCACGGTGCCCAACACGTCGCCGGGGCCGACCTTGTCGCCGGGCTTGGCCACAGGCACGAAGTCCCAGAGCTTTTCCCGGTTCAGAGCCGGCACGTCGATGCCGCGGGTGATGGAGTCGCCGGCGGCGGCGCGCATCTCGGGCAGGGGGCGCTGGATGCCGTCGTAGATATTATCGAGCATGCCGGGTCCGAGCTCCACGGACATGGGCATACCGGTGGTGACGACTTCCGCGCCGGGTCCGAGACCGGAGGTCTCCTCATAGACCTGGATGGAGGCGCGGTCGCCGGTCATGTTCAGGATCTCGCCGATCAGGTGCTGAGAGCCCACGCGCACAACGTCCGAGACGTTGGCGTCCGCCAGGCCCTCGGCCAGGACCAGCGGGCCGGATACCTTGGTAATAGTTCCGCTCATTTGATCAATCCTTTCCTTTATGGCTCCCTTTCGCAAAAGGGAGCTGTCAGCGAAGCTGACTGAGGGTTGCTCTGTTTTAGAACCAAAAGAAACCCTCCGGCCTCGCTTTGCTCGGCCACCTCCCTTCCGCGGAAGGGAGGCAACGATCTCAGTCGCCCAGGATATTGGTGCCGACGGCGCGCTCCACGGCCGCCTTCAGGGCCGACTGCCCAAGGCCGATGCTGCCCTCGCGGCCGGGAATCAGGATGATGGCCGGCTTTGGACTGTCCTTGAAGCGGTCGATCTCGTGCTGCAGCTCCGCCGCCAGGGTCTCTTCGATATAGATGATGGCGTAGTCCTCGCTGTCGCGGGTCAGATGGCGCAGAATCCGGCCGGCCTCCGCGGCGTCGGCCGCGGGGCAGGTCTCCAGGCCCAGGGCCTTGAAGCCCATGACGGTCTCTCTGCCGCCGATGACTGCAATTTTAAGCATACAGATCACGCAGCCTTTCCCGGATGGTCTGCGGGGCGATGCCCGCAAGACGGCCCGTCAGGATCATGCGGGCTGCGGTGATCTCGTTCTCCACAGCCGCGAGATAGGCCAGCACCGCTTCCTCACCGAAGGAAACGAGCTTGGCGCCGCGCAGATAAGTCATCACGGCGTTGTCGCAGGCGCGCTCAAAGGCGGTCATGCTGCCGCCCTCGGCGGCGGCTGCCCCGAGCGAGGCGGCCTCGGCCAGCGCGGAGCCGCTGAAGAGCGCGGGCAGCGCGTCGCCGGCCGCCGTGAAGCGATCGGCGTCCACCTTGCCGCCCGGCACCAGAGCCAGGCGCAGGAAATCCGCGTTCTTGCCCAGGCGCGCCGTGCGCACCGCGCTCTTGAGGTTGGTGCTGTCGGCGAGGATGCTCACGTAGCCCTTGACGAATTCGCCCTTTTCCGCGCTCAACGCGCGCAGTTCTTCAAAATACGCGCGGTCCATCGCAAAGTCCGCCAGCTGGGGATTTGCGGTGCGGGCCAGCACTTCCCTGCCCTCGGCGATCGCCTTGGCCAGGGGCGCGGGCAGCTCGTGCAGTCGCTCCTCGCGGTAGGCGGCGAGCATCGCCTCCGGCGATACGCGGCCGGAAGCGCTCATCACAGGCAGCGGCTCGCTGTCCATCGCCTCGGCCTTCAGCATCGCCTTGGCGTTATGGTAATCGTATTTGACGCGGAAGAGATCCACCAGATCCTTCGCCGGCGCCTGCAGGGAGAGCTCCCGGAAGATCTCCGCGCGTGTGCGGGACAGGGCCTGGTCGATCTCGGCGGCGCTGCACTGGGACAGATCCTCATAGCCGCAGTCGGTCAGGAGCTTGGCGCACTCGCCGTAGGAGGGCGCGTCCAGCATCCGCTCGGCCTTGTCGCGGCTGAGCATCTTCACTTCCCGCGCGCGCAGCATCGAGGACAGAAACAGATAATCTTCTCGTTTGGTCTGCAATCCAATCCCTCCTGTCTGTCGGGATCAGTCAAACAGCACGCGGGCAAGCTCCGAGGACATTTCGCTCCGCTGCAGCTCCACGAGGAGCTCGGCGGTGCAGTTGGTCTCGATGCTGCCGCGGCGAAGGAGCAGGCCGCCGGCAAAGCTGCCCTCCGCCAGGGAGAGCTTCAGCGCGGCCGGTTTTCCCGCCGCGGCGAGCTTTGTGTTGGCCGCCTTGACCGCCTTTTCGCCCACGGCCTTGCGGTCGCGCGCATTGAGGACGATCTCCTCCTCGCCGGTGACGGACGCCTCGGCCGCGAGCCGGGCCAGCAGCTCGACGTACTCCGCCTCGGGCAGGTTCACGAGCTTCTCGCAGGCCAGGTCAAAGCTTTTGGAGACCATCTCCTGCTTGAGCGCCAGCAGGCCCTTTTTCGCCTCCATGCGGGCGATGCGGTCCATGCTGTCCACGCGGTCCTCGCAGGCCTTGCCGCCCGCAAGGAGCTTCTCACTGTAGCGGTCTTTGGCCTGGGCCTCAAAGTCCTCCCGGATCGCGGCGCACTGCTGCTCAGCCTGAGACAGGATCGCGGCGGACTGCGCCTCGGCGTCAGCCCGGATATGCGCGATGATTTTTTCAGTGCCTTTCATACGTACTCCAATCCGATCCGGTCTATCAGAAGTTGATGGCGTTGAGCATCAGGAAGGACGCCAGCAGGCAGAGGATGGCGTAGAACTCGACGACGATGCACATGATCATGCCCTTGGACCAGTCGTCGGGCTTCT
>CAMNOV010000099.1 GCA_946547105.1 uncultured Clostridia bacterium
GCCGCCGCCGCACCGGCATCGAGATCCACCCCGGCGCGAAGATCGGCAAGCGCCTCGTCATCGACCACGGCATGGGCATCGTCATCGGCGAGACCGCCGAGATCGGGGACGACTGCCTGATCTATCACGGCGTGACCCTGGGCGGCACCGGCAAGGAGACCGGCAAGCGCCACCCGACCATCGGCAACAACGTCCTCATCGGCACCGGCGCCAAGGTGCTCGGCCCCTTCCGCGTGGGCGACAACAGCCGCATCGCGGCAAACTCCGTCGTGCTGTCGGAGATCCCGCCCAACAGCACCGCCGTCGGCGTACCGGCCAAGGTGGTGCGCATCGACGGCCACAAGGTGGACTACGTCGGCAGCGTCGACCAGGTCAACGTCACCGACCCGATCAGCACCGAACTGCAGGCCCTGCACGAGATCCTCGACGGGCTGCAGAAGAAGATCGAGAAGCTCGAAGCGGACAAATGATAAAAACAGTCCCGGGAGATATCTCCCGGGACTGTTTTATGCTTATTTTTTCTTCTTTTTCTTTTTCGGCTTTTTGACGCCGTTGGTGGCGGCGGTTTTGACGGGCTGTTTGGCCGCCTCGCGGGAGGCCAGCAGCTTTTTCACCGTGCTGTACACCAGCACCGGCAGGCTCAGCAGGTTCACGATGCCCAGCACGCGCAGCAGCACCGGCGGCAGCGCAAAGCCCGCCAGTCCCGCGATGCTCATGATCGTGGAGGAAATGCCCATCAGCGCGATGCTGACGCCCATCAGCCAGTTGAGGGTCTTTTCAAGCTTCTGTGCCTGTTTGGCGGTTTCTTTCATGTTCTTCTCTCTCTTCTATCAAATTGATTTTATCTTCTCTTGTCAGGCGCTTGATATGCCATTCGCGGCTCATGGCGGCCTCTTTGCTCTCGCAGCGCTCATACCAGGCCAGCGCGACAGGCCGCCGCGTGCGGGTGTATTTGCTGCCGGTGCCGACGTTATGGGCGCGCAGGCGGCGCTGCAGATCGTTCGTCCAGCCGCAGTAGAGGCTGCCGTCGGCGCAGCGCAGGAGGTAAACGAAGGCCTCAGCCATCGCGCCGCACCTGCCGGACGGCTTTTTCGAATTTGCTGCGCGGGCCCATCACCTCGTGCCCGCAGCCGAGACAGCGCAGCTTGAAATCCGCGCCGATGCGCAGCACCAGCCATTCCTTGCTGCCGCAGGGATGCGCTTTTTTCATGGTTAAAACATCGTTGACCTGAATATCCATGCTTCACTCTTTTCCGCCACGGCCCAGTGACAACAGATAGAGTCCTGTGCAGAGAGCCGAGGCAATATAATTGAACGGCAGCATGAGGTTGAATGGCGTCGGATGACCGGTAACATAGCCCATGGACTGTAACTCAAAGACGGCATAGGCAATCTCGGCCGCTGCAATCAGAATAGCCAGCAGTAAGGAAATCCAGCCCCGTGTATAAAGCATGGCGGCAAAGAGAAAGGAGGTCGCAATGCTCAGAACAGGCAGCACAATGAAGCGCATCGGAAGATACTCCGCATAGCCTATCGTCTCATCATAGGTGGCGCAGTATTGCCCGGTCTCCAAAAACTCCCGCAGCTGCGGAACAGCGCTGATCATGGTTACGATCGCGAGCACAGTCATCAGAATAGCGGAGAAAACCGGTTTGCGGAGAATCAAAAACAGGCCGGAGACTACGGGAATCAGGACCTGGCCGAGCATGAGCCAGACGCCGCCGTCCAGCGGACGGTCACGAAGATTCATTGGAAGGAACAAAGCAAAGGGCAGCATGTAAAGAATCAGGAATACGCCCGCCCAGATTGCTGCGGTTTTGTTTTCTTCTTTCATTTTTGTCCCTCTGCTGTTTCGGATTCCGAATTATTTCTTGATCTGCTCCCAGTAGGCCCTGGCGGCCTGCTCAGTCTTGTTGTCGCCGTATTCGTAGTAGCGGGCGTTTTTGATCTCGTCGGGCAGGTACTGCTGGCGCACCCAGTGGCCCGGGAAATTGTGCGGGTAGAGGTAGCCCTGCTCGCGCTCAAAGCCCGTGCCGTCGGCATGGACGTTCTGCAGCTCACGCGGGAAGCCGCCGCTGTGCCCGGCGCGAACGTCTGCGATGGCCCGGTCGATGGCCATGACGACGCTGTTGGATTTCGGCGCGGTGGCCAGCAGCAGGCAGGCCTCGGCCAGCGGCAGCCGCGCCTCGGGCAGACCGAGCTGCAGCGCCGAATCCACGCAGGCCTTCACGATCGGCACCGCCTGGGGATAGGCAAGGCCGATGTCCTCGCTCGCTGAGCACAGGATGCGGCGGCAGGCGCCGATCAGATCGCCGGCCTCCAGGAGCCGCGCCAGATAGTGCAGCGCCGCGTCCGGATCGGAGCCGCGCAGGGACTTCATCAGCGCCGAGAGCGTGTCGAAATGCTCGTCGCCGTCGCGATCGTAGCGCATGGCGCTGCGCTGGGAGACGGCCTTCGCGTCTTCCAGCGTGACCGTATCGCCCGCCGCGGCGGAAAACAGCAGCTCCAGCGCGTTCATCGCCTTGCGCACGTCGCCGCCGCAGGCGGAGGAGATATGCCGCAGCACGCCGTCCTCGAGCGTCAGCGGCGTTTCGCGCCGGGCGTTGAGGATATCGGCGGCGCGCCTGGCCGCGATCTCCACGTCGCGGGCGTGCAGGGCCTTGAACTCAAATACCGTCGAGCGGCTGAGCACTGCGTTGAACACGCAGAAATAGGGGTTTTCTGTCGTGGAGGCGATCAGTGTGATGCGCCCGTCCTCAATGAACTCCAGCAGGCTCTGCTGCTGCTTTTTGTTGAAATACTGGATCTCGTCGAGGTACAGCAGCACGCCGCCGGGCGTGAGCATCGTGTCGAGCTCGGCGATGATCTGCTTGATGTCCGCAATGCCGGCGGTGGTGGCGTTGAGCTTGCGCAGACTGCGGTTGGTGCGCTCGGCGAGGATGCGGGCCACGGTGGTCTTGCCGGTGCCCGAGGGGCCGTAGAAGATCATGTTGGGGATCTGCCCGCTGTCCGCGATGCGGCGCAGCAGGCCGTTCGGACCCAGGATATGCTGCTGCCCCACCACCTCGTCCAGGCTGCGGGGGCGGATCTCATCTGCAAGAGGCTTATACATGGCTTTGTCTCCGATAAAGCGTGATTTATATTATTTTATCACCCGCTGCGCCGGCTGGCAAGTGGCGCGCATTGACATCGCCCCGGGGAAATGATAAATTATCCAAAAGAACAGAGAAGGGAGGCCGGCGCATGAAGATCCATATTCTCCGCTGCGGGGAGATCCGCGTCAGCGAAACGGTGCCCTTCGGCAACGCGATCAGCGCCGTCAACACGGCGCGGCAGCTGGCCGAACCGGACAAAAAACGCGTGACCCTGCCGGTGTTTTCCTATCTGATCGAACACCCGAAGGGCCTGCTGCTGGTGGATACCGGCTGGTGCCGGGACATCAGCCCCGAGGGCGTTTACGACGCGGCGGCCGTGAAGAAGGTCCTGCCGACGCCGCTGGCCGCCTTTTACCGGCCGACGCTGCCCGCCGGCGAGGCGATCCACGAGCATCTGGCCGCGCGCGGCCTGTCGCCCGCGGATCTGGACTGTGTGATCCTCACGCATCTCGACCCCGACCACGTGGCCGGACTGCGGCACGTCCGGGACGCAAAACGCATCGTGCTGCCGGAGGATGAGTATTTCTGGAACTGCCGCGCGGTGTACAAGGCCAGACAGCCGCAGGAGCTTTGGATCCATGAGCCGATCGAGCGCCTGTACTATCGCGGCGCGGTCGATGCGCCCAACCGCTGGGCCATCGACCTCTTCGGCGACGAGAGCGTGCTGCTGGTGAACGTGCCCGGCCATACGGACGGGCAGGCGGCGGTGCTGCTGCGTCGAGGCGGCAAGTTCGTGCTGCTCGCGGCGGACGCGGCCTTTGCGCCGCGCAACTGGCGGGAGAGCATCACGCCGGGCTACGGCTTCGACCGGCAGCAGCAGCTCAAAAGCCTGCGCTGGATCGCGGCCAAGGCGGCCGATCCGGGCTGCGCGGCCGTCCTGTGCAGCCACGATCCGGGCGTACAGCCACACATGATAGAGATATAACGAAATGACAAGGCGCCCTTCGGGGCGTACTCCGCAAGGAAGGTGCCCCGGTCTTTCACTTGCCCTCGTCTCCACCTCATCCG
>CAMNOV010000100.1 GCA_946547105.1 uncultured Clostridia bacterium
CCATCGGTTCCGTCCTCTTTTTTGCGCCGGTACTTTTCGTCATTCCAGAAAGCACACCAACGCAGCATTGTCTTTGACACCTCATCAGTCAGCCTCGCGGCTGACAGCTGTCTCGCTGCGGCTCGGTCACGCTGCGGCTCTGACATGCCACCGGCATGTCATTCACTCCCGCAGCGCCGCTTCGCTACCCTCAAGGGGAAGCCTTTGGTCGGTGCGCTCCTCAAGCCTTCCCCTCAAGGGGAAGCCTTTGGTTGGTGCGCTCCTCAAGCCTTCCCCTCGAGAGGAAGGTGCCGAGCGGCAGCGAGGCGGATGAGGTGGAGGTGAGAGCAAACATACGATTGGGGGCACCTTCCTTGCGGAGGGTGCCCCAATCGGCTCCGGTCACTTTTTCTATTTCAGGATTACTGGCCCTGGCCGTCGGATTCGGTGGCGTTGACGATGTCCTCGAATTCGCCGATCTCCACCTCAATTTCGCCGTCCTTTTCCGCCTGCGCCGCTTCAAAGCTCTCACGCATGGCGCGGATCTCTCCCTCCTTGTCCTTCAGACGGGCGCGAATCTCCTCCGCCTGGGCGAAAAGCCCGGCGTAGAGCGCGCCGGGGGCGGCCTCGTTCTGCTCAAAATACAGCTTGCCGATCTCGGCGTAGACCTTGCGGAGTTCCTCGCTGTCGCCGTTGATCTCCAGGCTCAGCTTCGCCGCGCGGGCATAGGACTTTGCGCGCTCGGCGCCGCGGGCGTAGATCTCCTTGACGCCGCCGGCTTCGCTGACTTCCTTCACCTTGTCGCCGAGACCGCGGAGCGTGCCGGTGAGAATATCCTTATAATTGGGCATTTTCGCTTCCTCCTTCGGGTTGATCCATATCGTTTTTCTGCAGATTTCTGTTGACAAACAGCTGCCGCGGGTCGTGCCGGCGCCGTCCGAGGACGACGAGCAGGACCAGCGAGACCAGACAGAGCGCGATGCTCAGCAGCTGCGACACGCGAAGCCCCGTGCTGCCGATGTAGAGACTGTCGGTGCGCAGACCTTCGATCCAGGCGCGGCCCAGACCGTACCAGAAAAAGTAGATCAGCGCGCACTGGCCGTCGTATTTCCGCTTCCCGCTGCGCACAAAGACGATCAGGAAGATCAGCCCGGCCAGGTTCCACAGGCTTTCGTACAGGAAGGTCGGGTGGACGTAGATCGTCTCGCCGCCCGGCGGCGTCAGCCCCATGCGGCAGAAGATCTCCGTCTCGGCGCCGAAGGCCTCGCGGTTCATGAAGTTGCCCCAGCGGCCGATGATCTGGCCGATCAGCAGGCCCTGGACCGCCAGGTCCAGCATGGCCGGCACGGGGATCTGCCGGTGCCGGCAGAAAAGCCAGATGACCAGCACGCCCGCGATCACCCCGCCGTAGATGGCAAGGCCGCCGTCGCGCAGGGCGATGATCTCCGCGGGGTGGGCGAGATAGTAGTCCAGGCGGAAGAGCACGTAATAGGCCCGCGCGCCGACGATGACGATCGGAATGATCCAGAGCATCAGGTCGAAAAAGTCGTCCGGCCGGATGCCGAGGCGCGGCGCATGGCGCGAGCAGTAAAGCATCGCAAGGATGAAGCCCAGCGCGATCAGCACGCCATAAAAGTAAATGCGGAAGCCGAAGACCGTGAAATAGGCCGGCGGGTTAAGCTCGAGCCCGCCCAGCATCGGAAAGCTGATGACGGAGTCGCGCTGGATGGTTTGGACCAAAAACAGGGGCATGGGATCAATCCTTCTTTGCTTCAGATAGTTCGCTCGCCGCTTCTTCAACGGCGGCCAGATGATAAATCACGTCGCAGTCAAGGCTCTGCGCGACGGCCGTGACCTCGTCCTTCGTCACGTCCTCGCAGAGCTCGGCCAGCTCCGCCGGGCCGAAGTCCAGGCCGCGGAGGATCTGCGAGAGCCAGAAGCCCTCCAGCTCGTCCGGGCTCTCCTCCGCCTTGCGGAGGGCGGCGGCCGCCGCGGCGCGGGCATCGTTCAGCGCCTCGTCGCTGATCTCGCCCCGGCGCAGGGACTCGAGCTTTTGCAGGATCTGCGCCTGCGCGGCTTCCTTTCCATCCGGCCCGATCTCGGCGGCGGCCAGCAGCAGACCCTTGTGCGTGTCCATCATCGTGCCGCTGCCGAAGAGCTGGTTGAAGACCGCCAGCGCCGCAAGGTCGGGGTCCTCCATGCAGTCGCCCAGGCGGAAGCCGATCACCAGCCGGCTCTCGCCGGCTTCTGCGGGCTCGGTAACCTCGCGCGGCTGGTCCTCCAGCGCGTTCATGCGGATCTCGGTGCCGAGTTCGTAGTCGATCTCCCCGCGCGGCAGCGTGGCGAGTACGTCGCGCAGGATCGCGGCCAGGCGCTTTTTGTCGGCGCGGCCGCAGTAGAAGATCTCGATGGGGCAGACCGGCAGCAGGCTGCGGTAATGCTTGGACAGCTTCTGATAGCGGACGTTGCGCGTCTCCTCCTCGCTGCCGAAGCGGCCGGCGGCAAAGTCCTCAAAGCAGCACATCTCCTCGATGCAGCGCATCACGGCATAGCCGGACGGGTCCTCGGCGCAGGCGCACATCGCTTCCAGCATCGCCTCGCGCTCGCGGTCCACGGTCTGCGGCAGCAGCAGGCCGCCGCGCGTGGCGGGGTTGAGCAGCAGCTCGCCCAGCAGCTCGCAGACGGGACGCAGCCGGTCTTCCTTGCCGCCTTCCGGGATCTCGGCGTAAAAGCCGATGCACTGGATCTCGCCGATCTGGCGCACTGCCGGCTCGATCACCGCGCTGCCGAGCTCCTTGAGGCGGGCGGAAATGGCCGCTTCGTCCCCGTAGCGGGCGCAGCCGCGGCGCAGAACGAAGGGGATCAGCGCGTTCATCGAGGCGGTCTCCCGCGTCAGCTGGGTCAGCAGGCTGACGCTCAGGCAGGCGGTGGCGAACTTGTCGGAGCGCAGATGATTGAGCCATACGCCCGGCAGCAGCTCGGTGCGGTTCATTTCCATAAAAGCACCTCCCGGAAGGTTTTATCATCTGATTATATCATAGTCTGCCCGATTTTGGTAGATTGAGTTTCGAAAACCAGAGAAAAAACAGCCGGGACGGAAAACAATCGTTGCTTTTTATGGGAGGATTTGGTATGATCGACTTGAAAATCCGAAAAAGGAGCGCAGACCGATGATTAACAGCGAAGTACCCGTCGAATAAGTGAATACAGGCGCATCGTCTGGCAGAGGGGCAGGCCCCCTCCGGCTCGGCGCGCCGATTTTTGGGGTACTTTCGGATAGTGGGAACCGCAGGACGCAGCCACGACGGGAGCTGCTTCGCTGCGGGTTTTTTATACCCATTTTCCGGAAAGACCGATCAATTGACCGAAAAACGGAGGAAACAATGAAAATCACACTCAGACCCATCGACGACAACAACCGCGAGGCGGTGCTGGCCCTTTCCGTGCGGGAGGATCAGCCCTTCGTCGCAACAAATGAAGTTTCGCTGCGGCAGGCGGATGAAACCAACGCGGAGCGGCCGGGCGTCGCCCGACCCTTCGGGATCTACGCGGACGAGAAGCTGGTGGGTTTCTGCATGTTTGCCTTTGATCCGGACGGGAAAGATCCGGACGACCGCTACTGGCTTTGGCGCTTCATGATCGACAAAAGCGAGCAGGACAGGGGTTACGGCCAGGCCGCCCTGCAGGAGATCATTCGTTATTTCAAGCAGAACGGCGCGGATATGCTCTATCTGTCCACCGAGCCGGAGAACGAGCGGGGCCTGCACGTCTATCACAAGGCCGGTTTCCGGGAGACCGGCGTCATCGAAGACGGCGAGGCTGTCCTGATGCGGATGCTGAAGGGCCCGCGCAAAACGATCAAAAAGTTTTACGGCGTTGACGTGGATCAGGCCATGCGCCTCAGGGGGAAGAAGGGATACGGCGTCAGCATCGCTGTTTACGACGGCGACGGAGATTTTAACACCTACTGCTCCGGCAGCGGCAGATACGGCGAGGACTTCCCGGTGAACCCGGATATGCTGTTCCAGGCGGG
>CAMNOV010000101.1 GCA_946547105.1 uncultured Clostridia bacterium
ACGAGCTTGGCCACGATGACCCGACCATGATCCGCATGATGGAGGACATGACCGGCGTGGACGCCAAGCAGATCCTGCTGTCCGACCCCGACACGATGGCCATCTTCACGACTCCCACGGTGCTGGGGCTGCCGGAGGACGATCCGATCATCGGCCAGACCGGCTCCATCGGCATCCCGGAATTCGGCACCGGCTTTACCAAGCAGATGCTGGTCGAGACCAAGCCGAAGCAGTTCGACACTCTGGTGCGTCTGTCCGGCTTCTCCCACGGCACCGACGTCTGGGCCGGCAATATCCGCGATCTGATCGTGGACGGGATCGCCACCGTCAACGAGACCATCGGCTGCCGCGACGATATCATGATCTATCTGATCGCCAAGGGCATGGCCCCGGCGCTGGCCTTCAAGACGATGGAGGCCGTGCGCAAGGGCAAGGTCAAAAAGAGCGGGGAGTTTCCCGGCGACGCCGAGCAGCAGATGCGCGACATGGGCGTGCCGGACTGGTGGATCGAGTCGGCGCGCAAGATCGCCTATCTGTTCCCGAAGGCGCACGCCGTGGCCTACGTCATGATGGCCTTCCGCATCGCCTGGTTCAAGGTGCACAAGCCCATCGCCTTCTACAGCGCCTATTTCTACCGGCGCAGCCAGAAGGGCGGCTTCGACGCGGAGATGATGTGCGGCGGCACCGAGTCGGTGCGCCGGAAGATCAACGACATGAAGCGCCGCACGGACCTGTCGGCCAACGAGGAGGACCTGCTGGTGACGCTGGAGGCGGTGTACGAGTTCAACATGCGCGGCTTCCGCTTCGCGCCGATCGACCTCTACGCCTCCGACGCGACGAAGTTCCTGCCCGTGGGCGAGGATCAGCTGCGCCCGCCCTTCGTGTCGATCTCCGGCCTGGGCGAGGCTGCGGCGCTCGACCTGGCCCGCTGCCGCGAGGACGGCCGGGAGTTCATCTCGATGGAGGATCTGAGCGCAGCCTGCCCGAAGGTCTCCCAGAGCCACCTGGACACGCTCAAGCGCCTCGGCGCCCTGGGCGATATGCCCGAAAGCAGCCAGATCACGCTGTTCGAAATGTGACGACTGTTGAGGCCCCCTTTCGCAAAAGGGGGCTGTCAGCGAAGCTGACTGAGGGTTGCTCCGGAAAAGGATCGAGAGAAACCCTCCGGCATCCGGCTCGCGCGAGACGCCGGATGCCGCCTCCCTTCTGCGGAAGGGAGGCTTTTTTATCTTTCTTGTAAGATTTCCCAGATTCGAGCGTCTAAGAGGTGAAGGAGGTGAGAAAGGCATGGAAAAAGACTTCGAGCAGGTGTACCGGGAGTATTTCGACCCGGTGTACCGCTATGCGCTGGCCCTGACGCGGGACGTGCACGCCGCGGAGGAGCTGACGCAGGAGACTTTTTTCAAGGCGATGCAGGGTATCGACGGCTTCCGCGGCGAAAGCAGCGTGAAGACCTGGCTCTGCGGCATCGCCAAAAACGCCTTCTTCTCCGAACAGCGCCGGAAAAAGCCGGAGCCGATGGACGCTGTGCCCGAACGGGCCGACGAGGCCGCCGGGCCGGAGACTCTCGCCCTGGACCGGGAGGAGAGCCGCCGCATCCATCGCGCGCTGCACGCGCTGCCGGAGCCCTATAAGGAGGTCTTCTCCCTGCGGGTGTTCGGTCAGCTCAGCTTCCGGGATATCGGCGAGCTGTTCGGCAAAACCGACAACTGGGCCTGCGTCGTGTATCACCGCGCGCGGGCGAAGATCCAGGCGGAAATGGAGGAATCAAAATGAAAGTACCCTGCGCTGTGATCCGGGACCTGCTGCCGCTGTACGCGGAGGACCTGGCGAGTGAGGAATCGAGACAAGTGGTGGACGAGCACCTGGCAGCCTGCCCGGACTGCCGGGAGCGGCTGGAAAAGCTGAAGCAGCCGGCGGTGCCGGAACCGGACGCCGCGGAGGCCCTGCGCGGCGTGAAGAAATCACTGCGACGCCGCCGTCTGCAGACGGCGCTGCTGGCGGCGCTGCTGGTGTTCCTGCCGCTGTTCAGCCTGCTGGCGCGCAGCACGGATAAAATCGCCGTGCCCTGGGAAGCAGACCTGGTACGTGTGGAAAGCGCTGACGGCGGCCTGATCCTCTCCTTCGACGGACGCATCAGCGCCCTGGAGGCGGAGCTTTGCACCGATCCGGACAACGGTGAGACGACGCTGCTGCTGCAGGGTTGGAGCGACCGCTGGAGCGGCCGCACGGACGCCGCGCATGAACGCGGCAGCTATGCGATCAGCACGCTCCCCGACCGCGTGATCTACGGCTACGGCTTTCGGGATATGGGACAGAAGTTCCTGTACGGAAAGCCGATGAACGGCGGCACGATGATCCTGCCGCGGCTTACGCTGGGCTATTATGTACTCATCGCGCTGGCGGCTGCCGCGATCTTCGGTCTGCTGTGGCTGCTTTTCCGGAAGAAAAAGGCCGCCCCGGCGCTTCGCGCGCTGTTTTTCGTCGCGCTCTCGTACCCGGTTGGCCATCTGCTCGTCAAGGGTGGGGAGACGTTCAGCTTCTTCCTGGTTCGCGACTTGGCCTTCATTCTGATCGCCGCGGCCGCCGTCTGGGGCCTGCTGATGCTGGGGACGCATATCCTTCGGCAAAAAAGAGCGGAAAGGGAATAAAACAGCCTCTGCCACCGAATGCTGCCATCCTGAGGAACGAAGCGGCGGAGGATCTGAAAAAGATCCTTCGCCGCGCTCAGGCTGACAGTTTTTCGCACTCATCACTATTCACAAAAAACAATAAAATTTTTCTGCACTTTCCACGAAAAAACCCTTGACAAGCTCACGGCGTAACGGTATACTAATCAAGCTCGCGCAAAATGCGCGGCAACTGCTGAGAAGCGGGAGATTGCTCGTGAAAACGAGGTAACTTCCGTGGAGCATGTCCGGTATCGGAGGTATATCCGGTACGCAATCGGGCGGCTGAAACCGATCCTGTATGCGCGTATATCGCATGGGCGGAAGGCTAAAACCGGTTGAAAAACCGGTTTGTTTTTCGGACATGGCCTGATACGCACGGTTGTGTGTATAGGAAATCGGCTTCATCCGATCGAACAGAAAGGCGGTCCCAATGCCGCCGAAAAACGATCGAAAAGGAGAAACAAACCCATGGCAAACAGCAAGAACATGATCCGCATCCGTCTGAAAGCCTATGATCACCAGCTCATCGACAAGGCTGCCGAGACCATCGTCGAGGCCGCCAAGCGCACGGACGCCAAGGTCTCCGGCCCCATCCCCCTGCCCACCAAGACCGAGATCGTCACCATCCTGCGCGCCGTCCACAAGTACAAGGACAGCCGTGAGCAGTTCGAGCGCCGCACCCACAAGCGTCTCATCGACATCATGACTCCGACCCAGAAGACCGTCGAAGCCCTGATGAACCTCGAAGTGCCCGCCGGCGTCGAGATCGAGATCAAGCTGTAAGTAGTTTTTCGTTTTCAGTTTTCAGTTTTTAGAAGAAAAACAGAAAGCTGGGCCAATTATCAACGACCCATAGTCCGCAGCTTGCGTATGCGGACGGGTTAAGTTGCCAGCCTCTGGACGCCGGAAACGGCGGGTCAAGCGGGGCAACCAATAACCGAAGGAGGAAAAAATATGAAGAAAGCCATCATCGGCAAGAAGGTCGGCATGACGCAGATCTTCGACGAGGCGGGCAAGGTCATTCCTGTCACCGTCATCGAAGCCGGCCCGAACGTGGTCGTGCAGAAGATGACCAAGGAGAAGGAAGGCTACGAAGCCGTCCAGTTCGGTTACGAAGAAGTAGCCGGCAAGAAACTCAGCCAGCCGGAGCAGGGCCACCTGAAAGCGGCGGGCGTTGGATTTGTCAAGCATCTCAAGGAGTTCCGCCTTGAGGATTCCAGCAAGCTGGAAGTTGGCGACGTGGTCAAGGCTGACGTCTTCGCAGAAGGCGACAAGGTCGACGTCACCGGCATCAGCAAGGGCAAGGGCTACGCCGGCGTCATCAAGCGCTTCGGCCAGG
>CAMNOV010000102.1 GCA_946547105.1 uncultured Clostridia bacterium
AGATCCTGACGGCGGGGCTCGCCGTGTGGTATCTCTTCCACATGAAGGCCGTGAAACTGGAAAAGAGTAGCTTCGTCTGGAAAGGCGGGCTGATCCGCCGCTTCCTGCTGCTGGGCGTTACCAGCTTTCTCAGCCAGATCTCCCTGGTGCTCTCCATGGCGGCCGTACAGAACATGGTCACCAGATACGGCGCACTGGATCCCGTGTTCGGGCAGGCGGCATACGCTCAGATCCCGCTGGCGGTGCTGGGCATCGTGATGAAGTTTTTCCAGATCGCGATCTCGATTTCGGTCGGCCTCGCGGCGGGCTGCATCCCGGTGGTCGGCTACAATATCGGCGCCGGGCGCAGGGACCGGGCCAAAAGTCTGTTCACCCTGCTGATCATTTGGGAAGCGGCGATCGGCCTGGTCGCCCTGCTGATCGTGGAGCTGCTGCCGCGGCAGCTGATCGGCATCTTCGGCGCGGGCAGCGAGAGCGCCTATTACACGTCTTTCGCCATTCGCTGCTTCCGCATCTATCTGTGCATGATGGTGCTGGCCATGGTCAACAAGGGCACCTTCATCTATCTGCAGGCGCTGGGCAAGGCCGGGCCGTCCATGATCCTGTCTCTGGTGAGAGAGATCCTCTTCGGCGTCTTTCTGCCGATCCTGCTGCCGCATCTCTTCGGTCTGGACGGCGTGCTCTATTCCTTCCCGGCGGCGGACGTGCTGACCTTCATCCTGACGGTCCTGGTGATCCTGAAGGTGTACCGCGAGCTCGGCGAAGGGAGCGCTGCGGAACATTCCACAGAGGGCACGGAACTGTAACAACAAAGAGGGTGCGCCGTGATGGCGCGCCCTCAAACTGTTTCTGACCGTCCGTTTGCCCTGTTTGCTGTTGTAAAATCCGCTGCCATGCATTATAATTTTATATTATTCGCAAAGGAGGCGGCAGAATGAATATTCTTTCACAACTCAACAGCCCCGTGATCTATCTGATCTGCGCGGTCATCGTCCTCTTCGTCGCGCTCGTGTGCGTGCTCTTTGCCGTGCGGGCCTACCGCGCGGGGAAGGCCATCGGCATGGACGTGACGAAAATGAAGCGGACCATCGTTGCCAGCGCGACCTTTGCCGTGCTGCCGAGCGTCGGCATCCTGCTGGGCGTCATCGCGCTCTCCGGCAGCCTGGGGACGCCCTGGCCCTGGCTCCGCCTGTCGGTGATCGGCGCGCTGCACTATGAGACGCAGGTGGCCGAGGCCGCGGCCGAAGCGGTCGGGCTCGGCGGCCTGTCCGCCTCGCAGATGACGGCGAAGGCCTTCACGACCATCGCGCTGCTGATGAGCGTGTGCATCATGTGGGGCATGGTCTTCTCGTTCTTCTCCTGCAAGAGCTATACAGCGCGCCTGAGCAATCCCGCGCCGAAGGAAAAGAAGGAAGGGAAGGGCGCGGCCCTCGCCGGCTTCGGCGATCTGGCCATGACCGCGATGTTCATCGGCCTCGTCTCCGCCTATCTCGGCAGCTACGTCGGCACGCTCGTCTCGGGCGAGGGGCTGCTTCGCTTCGGCGGCAGCTTTCTGCCGCTGGCGGTGGCGCTGGTCGGCGCGGCGGCGATGGGTCTTTTCATCTGGATCCGGGAGAAGAAAAACGCCGTCTGGATCGACAGCTTTTCCATTGCGGGGAGCATGCTCGTCGCAATGACGGCGGCGATCTTCCTCGGAAAACTCGGCTAAGGAGGGAAGGAAAATGAACGAAGAAAAAAGACGGCAGGAATACGAAAAATACCTTCGCGCCACCCATCGCCTCGGCCGGGTCGCGATCGTCCTCACGCTGGCGATGCTGCTCGGCGCGCCCTTCGTGATGGGCGCTTACCTCGACGCGATGCCGGATCTCGGCGCTTTTGCGCGCGGCTTCATGAGCATCGGCATTGTCTATTTCATCAGCTGCGTGGCCGAATATCTGATCTACGTGCCGATGCTCGGCGCGGGCGGCAGCTATCTGGCCTTCATCACCGGCAACCTCATCAACATGAAGATCCCCTGCGCCGTCACCGCGCGCGACATCGTCGGCGCGAAGTCCGGCACGGCGGAAAACGAGATCATCTCCACGCTCTCCATCGCGACCTCCTCGCTGGTGACGATCGTGGTGCTGGCGCTCGGCGTGATGCTTCTGATCCCGCTGCAGCCGCTGCTGCAGTCGCCGGCGCTGCAGCCCGCCTTTGACAACGTGGTCCCCGCGCTCTTCGGCGCGATGGCCTGCAAGTATTACCGCGGCAATCTGCGCATCGCCGCCGTCCCGCTTCTGGTGATGTCGCTGCTCTTTATCCTGGTGCCTTCGCTCACCGGCTCCACCAGCTTCATGATCATTCCCAGCGGCGCGATCGCGATCGGCCTGGCCTATTTCTTCTACCGCCGGGACGCCCGCGCGGCCGGAACGGAGGGCTGAGGATGAAAATTGTGCTTTGGATCGTTCTGGTCCTGCTGGCGCTGCTCGTGCTGCTGCTGATCGCTGCCCTGATCCGGACGCTGCTGGCCGGTGAAAAGCGCTCCCTCTGGGCGCCGAAGCGCGAGCCGGAGCGGGAGGCGCTTTATGCGCAGAAGCTCTCCCGCATGGTGCGGATGGAGACGGTCTCGCGCCCCGGGGAGGATCAGCGGGACAAATTCCTCGCCTTCCACCGGGAGCTCGAAGTGCTCTTTCCCCTGGTACACAGGGAACTGGAAAAGACGGAGATCGACGGCAACCTGCTCTTTTTCTGGAAGGGCAGGAGCAGCGAACGGCCGGTCGTGCTGATGAGCCACCAGGACGTCGTCCCCGCCGAAGGGGACTGGCTGCACGAGCCCTTTTCCGGCGATATTGCCGACGGGAAGGTCTGGGGCCGCGGCAGCGCGGACAGCAAATGCTCGGTGATGGCCTTTTTCCAGGCGGTCGAGGAGCTGCTGGCCGAGGGCTACGTGCCCGCGCAGGACGTGTATCTCAGCTCGTCCTGCACTGAGGAGATCGGCGGCGACGGCTGCCCCAAGCTCGTCGCCGAGCTGAAGCGGCGCGGCGTCAGGCCCTATCTCGTCTGCGACGAGGGCGGCGCGATCGTGCAGGAGCCGATCGGCGGCGTCAAGGGCTGCTTTGCCATGATCGGCGTGCTGGAAAAGGGGCAGGGAAACCTCCTCGTCTCGGCCCGCTCCAACGGCGGCCACTCCAGTTACCCGCCGAAGAATTCCCCGATCGCGCGGCTCGCGGCCTTCGTCTGTGAGATGGAGAAGCACAGCCCGATGCGCGCCGCCTTCGAGCCGGCGGTCGCCGCCATGTTCCGTACGCTCGCGCCCTACGGGCCATTTGCCTACCGGCTGCTGTTCGGCAACCTGTGGCTGTTCAAGCCTCTGCTGAAGGTGCTGATGCCGGCGATCTCCCCGCAGGCCGGCGCCCTGCTGAAGACCACGACGGCCTTCACGATGCAGTCCGGCGCCGACGCGATGAACGTCATGCCCCAGGAGGCGACGCTCACCGTCAACCTGCGCTACATTCCCCACCAGGGCATGGCGGAGAGCAACGAGGCCGTCCGCCGGATCGCCGAAAAGCACGATCTGACAGTCAAAACGATCAGCGCCTACGATGCGCTGCCGCCTGTGGCGATCGACAGCGAGGCCTACCGGCTTGTCACGTCGGCGGTCGAAGAGGTGTTTCCCGGCTTGCCCGCCTGCCCTTATGTGATGACCGGCGGCACCGACGCGCGCTTTTATCAGCAGATCTGCGATGCCTGCATCCGCTTTTCGCCTGTCGTCTACGGGCCGGAGCAGATGAAGGGCATGCACGGGCTCAACGAGAATATCGATGCCTTCAGCCTGCCCGGCGCCGTCGATTTCTACAAGACCGTGATCCGCCGGAATGCCTGAGCTTTGCCCCGGGCGCAGCTCCGGGGCAAAATTTTGCCGTACGGCTGGCATCTTCCGCCGTCCTGTGGCATAATAGGGGCGGAATCCATCGATAACACCGATAATGATCATCGGATGGGG
>CAMNOV010000103.1 GCA_946547105.1 uncultured Clostridia bacterium
TGGACGATCTCGGCGGTGCCGATGGAGGCCAGGTCGCCGTCGCCCTGATAGGTGAAGATATACTTGTCGGGATGCACGCGCTTGAAGCCGGTGGCCACAGCGGGGGCGCGGCCGTGGGCCGCCTCGTACATATCGACGTCAAAGTAGTTGTAAGCGAAAACGGCGCAGCCGACGGGCGCAACGCCGGCGGTCTTCTCGCGGATGCCCAGCTCGTCAATGACCTCGGCGACCATGCGGTGCACGATGCCGTGTCCGCAGCCGGGGCAGTAGTGGAAGGGCACGTCAGTCAGAACAGGAGTTCTATCAAATACGATCGCCATACTTATGCCTCCCTCATCTTCAAAATGCGCTCGGCGATTTCTTCCGCCGTCGGGATGATGCTGCCGGCCTTGCCCATGAACTCGCAGGGCTTGCAGCCGTTGACGGCCAGGCGGATGTCCTCATACATCTGTCCGTCGCTCATTTCCACCGTCAGGCAGCCCTTGACGCTCTCCTGAGCGATCGTGTCATGCACGGTCTCGGTGGGGAAGGGCCAGAGGGTGATCGGACGGACCAGGCCGACCTTCACGCCCTGCTCTTCGAGGATGCGGACCGCAGCCTTGCAGACGCGGGCCACCGTGCCGTATGCGCAGAGGATGAACTCGGCGCCCTCGGTGTGATAGCACTCGACCATCTTCTCGTTCTTCTCGATCTCCGCGTAGCGTTCATGCAGGCGGTTGATCAGAACGTCCAGATCCTCGGTCTCAATATACAGGGAGTTCAGCACGGCGCGGGGACGCTCGCCCTTGGGGTCATAGCCCTGAGCGGCCCAGGGCTTCTCGGGCATCTCGGGATTGGGGTTCATCTTGAGCTCCACAGGCTCCATCATCTGTCCGATCAGACCGTCGGCCAGGATCATGACGGGCGTGCGGTACTTGTCGGCGGTGTCAAAAGCCTTCTGCATCAGGTTGCAGGTCTCCTGGATGGAGGAGGGAGCAAAGACGACGAGATGGTAGTCGCCGTGGCCGCCGCCCTTGACCGCCTGGAAATAGTCGCCCTGGGAGGCCTGGATATTGCCGAGGCCGGGGCCGCCGCGCATCATGTTGACGATGACGCAGGGGATCTCGGCCGCGCAGCAGGTGGAAATGCCCTCCTGCTTGAGGCTGATTCCGGGGCTGGAGGAAGAGGTCATGACTCGCGCACCGGCGCCGCCGGCGCCGTAGACCATGTTGATGGCCGCCAGCTCACTCTCGGCCTGCAGGAAGCAGCCGCCGACCTGGGGCAGACGCAGGGACATATACTCAGGGATATCGTTCTGCGGGGTGATGGGGTAGCCGAAGAAGTAGCGGCATCCCGCCTGGATTGCGGCCTCGGCTATTGCTTCGCAACCCTTCATCAGTTTTAAAGCCATCGTCCTTCCTCCTTACTTTTCGATCCGAATGGCAACGTCAGGGCAGGTCAGCGCGCAGGACTTGCAGGCGATGCAGTTCTCCTGATGCGCGACGACGGCCGGATAGTAGCCCTTCGCATTCAGGTGGGACTTGGCAATCTCCAGCACGCCCTTCGGGCAGGCGCGGACGCACAGACCGCAGCCCTTGCAGGTGTCTTCCAAGATGGTCACTTTTATCATGGCATTTCCTCACTTTCACAAAATGATTTTCTCAGCCCTTATAAACCTTCGTTCAGGAATTTGTCCCAGCTTCTGTGCATCATCACCTCGATCGGATATTTGATACCAATAAAGCGCTCGTCGAGCTCATGCTCGGCGGCGAATTGAGTAAACTGTTCCAGCATATCCTGACGGCCGCAGGTGCCCCAGACGGGGATCCCGGTCGCCTCGGACAGCTCCTTGACCAGATCGTAACCCATTTTCAGATGCTCTATGCCTGTCAGCTCTGCCAGATTGCCGTTGTTGACGATGCCGGTCACCTGCAGGCGTGACACCTTCTGGATCTTCTGCAGCATGGACATCGCGCTGTCAAAATCGGAGGACAGCGGACGAAGGGGATTGACGACAAAGAGCACATGCAGCTTTTCCGGCGGGATCGCGTCAAAATTCGGCTTGTACTGGCCCAGCGCAACCGCGCCGATATGGTCGCCGCCCACGTCAAAGATCACGGTGCCTTCGCCCTGCGTGAAAGCGGAATACACGCGCGGAGAGACGGAGAGAATCTCGATCTTCTTCAGCGCATAGGGAGGGGAGATGAGCTCGACGCCCGCAGCGTCCAGTACGTCGCCGCGCTCGCTGCTGCGGAAGTAGGGGTTGATGACGTCGAGGTCGATCAGCGTGCATTTACCCTTGGCTGCGGCACGCACGGCCATGTTCAGCGACATCTCGCTTTTTCCGCCGCCGAAACTGCCCAGCATGACCCAGTATTCTTTCATGTACGCACGCCTCCCTTCACAGTTGTCAGACAACTTAAAGAACTTGTCCAACAATTGTTTATATTTTAACAAATCTTTGAAGTATTGTCAATGCGCATTTGTGCTAAGTCCATGATACGGCTTTCGTATGAAATGCCGAGAGAGAGGAGAATGCTGTAAAAAAACACCCGGCTGCAGCCGGGTGTTCCTGTCAAATTCCATCGAGCGAAGGATCGTTCAGTTCAGCGTAACCATGTCGCCTTCGGCGGAGATCTGCGATATCAGGCCGTCGCGGATGCGCCAGGCTTCGCCGCGCAGCTCCTCGCGTCCGTTTTCGATGAACAGATAAGAGCCGTCCGGGATCGCATAAAAGCATCTTCCGATGCTGTCCGGATAAGTGATATCCTCGAACAGCCGCAGCCCGTCCAGCACGTCGTCCTTCACTTCCTGGTAGTGGGGGAGCAGCATCGTCTTCGTCAGACCCAGGCCGGGCAGAAAGCGCCGGTATGCGGGATCGACCGCCTCGCCCTCTTCCTCGGGCTGCGCGTATACGAGCTCCGCGCTGTTCATGCTGCCCGCGCTGATGCCGACCACGACGCCGTCATAGTAATTCATCAGCTTGCGCAGTCCGATCTTTTGGAAAAAGCGGTTTTGCGTCGGTACGTGCCCGCCGCCGAGGATCAAAAGATCCGCGTCCCGGACAAGCGCTTCCGCCTGGTCCGCGTTTCTTCCGTCCAGCACGCGGAAGCTGTCAAAGCGGAAACCTGCGTTTTCGAAATACAGCCTGGTAAGCGCGGCGTAGAAGTCCGTTTTCGCCCAGTCGTCCGGGTTGGAGCAGATATTCAGTGCGCGGCAGGGGTTTGGCAATACGCGCCGCAGCTCGTCAATGAATCGATTGGCCGGATTCAATTCCTCATGACCGGGCAGATCGGTCCTGCTGGTCAGAAAGCAGATCATAGGAATATCTCCTTTTTATCTATATTGCACAGTATTATAGCCGTGAGAATATGAGAAATCAAGCTCTGCAGTCTTTAGTAAGATTTACAGGGGGGAATCGACCTGCGCTGCGACGCAGGCCAGGTCGCGGGGAAAACGTGCCACCGGCACGTTTCCTAACACCGCTCCCGTTCGATTCCCGATCAAACGCAAAAAGAAACACCCGGCACAGGCCGGGTGCTTCATTTTGGTGGAGGTGGGGGGAATCGACCTGCGCTGCGGCGCAGGCCACCTCGCGGCTCTGGCGTGCCACCGGCACGCCATTCACTACCGCTCGGGTTCGATTCCCCATCCATAGCCATAATAAAAGCACCCCCACAGGGGGTGCTTTTATTATGGAAAAGGTATCGCGTTTTGATAGAATTTCTCGGAGGGGGCTTCACCTGCTCTTTAGGGGGGTTCAACCGGGGGCGAGGGGGGTTCAAATTCCAGAGGGGGTTCAAAGTGAACGATTGGGACGTTTCGATAAACTGGAATTATGCATCTTCAGTACCATCAAAAGCGTGGTTTTCTACATAAGCCATCAT
>CAMNOV010000104.1 GCA_946547105.1 uncultured Clostridia bacterium
TCAGCAGAACGCTCAGCAGTTTTTTCAGCATGGCCATTCCTCCAGTTTCATCCTGTATAACCAGCAATTTACAAACTTCCAATTTTTATCATAGCACAGGCCGCCTGTTCCTTCAAGAAAAAAAGAGGATCTGCATGTCTGCAGATCCTCTTTTTTGTCTTTCTTTTACCACTGCGCGGTATAGGCGCCGTTTCTCGCCTGGCAGATCAGCGTCGCGTCTCGGGTCTCCACGCGGCCGTTGCCGTTGATGTCTGCCGTCAGGCTCGACAGCCCGCCTCCGCCGGAGTACGTGCCGTTCTTCACCTGGCTCACCAGCGTCGCGTCGCGCATTTCAAGCTTCCCGTTCAGGTTCGTATCTCCCTTGAACGCGATGACGATCTCGCTGTCCGGGCCGAGCTCAGCCGTGAAGCGATGCTCGCCGTTTTCATCGGTCGTGCACTTGAGCACCGTGTAAGTGTCGCCGTTCTTCACCGCGACCAGCACGGCCTGATCGCCCTCGCTGCTGACCGTGAACACCGTCTCGCCGCTTTCCAGTGTTTCGACATAGCTCACGCTCGCCGCGCCCTTCGTATAGTCCTCGGTGATCTCACTCAGGTCCGGTTCCGCCGCATACGCCACCCAGGTGATACTGCCGCCGTAGTCCTGGCGGACGTCCTCCGTCCAGCTCGGATCGTTTTCGGGGTAGTAGGCCGTGGCGGTCACCGTATCGAAGCAGCCATTGCCGAAGGCGGGCGCAGAGCCGAGGAAGCGCATCTCCGTTATGCTTGTCAGAGAGAACGACCAGTCGCCGATCGCTTCCAGGCTTGCGGGAAACACAGCATGGTCTATGCTTGTACAGCCGTAAAAAGCATAATCTTCCACACGGACCAGGTTTGCGGGCAGTTCGATCGTCTGCAGCTTAGTGCTGTGTCCGAAGCTCCATTCACCGATATACAGCAGACTGTCGGGAAGGACGACCGTACTCAGGCTGTCGCAGTTGTAAAACGCGGCGTTGCCGATCCTTGTCAATCCTTCTTCGATGATCACTGTCGTAAGCTTATCACATTCGTCGAAAACCCACTCGTCCAGTTCGCCGAGGCCCTCCGGCAGAGTAATCTCAGTCAGGTTCTCACAGCCGGCAAAAGCGGAATAGCCGATTCTCTGCAGGTTTTTGGGGAGAGATATCTCCGCCAGATCCGTGCATCCTTCAAATGCCCAGTCACCGATCTCGATCAAGCCTTCCGGCAGCGTAACGCTGGTCAGAAGAAAGCTGTTGAAGAAAGCTCCGTGGCGGATCAGCTCCGTGCCAAGCGGCGCAGAATAACTGCTGTCCGGTTTTCCCGCCGGGTACTGCACCAGTTCTGTCCGGTCCTTGGTGAACAGCACGCCGTCCACTTCGCTAAAGCTCGGGTTGCTCGCGCTGACGACGAACGCGGCCAGAGAATCACAGCCCGCTATCGCGCCATGATCAATGGTCGTCACGCTGTCCGGGATCACAAAACTTTTCAGGCTGTTGCAGTTGCAGAACGCGTAGGGGCCGATCCGCTCCAGGCGATCGGAAACGGTCAGATCCTCCAGCGCCGTGCAGGACTGGAAGGCCCGCTCGCCGATTTCCGTGAGGCTCTGGGGCAGGACCGCCGATTTCATGCCGGTGCAGGCGGTGAAGGCATATGTTCCGAGTTCCGTGAAACCCTCGGGGAGGATGAGTTCGGTCAGGCCGCTGCAGCTTTGGAAAGCGCCCCATTCAATGACTTTCAGGCTCGCTGGGAACGAGACCGCGCTGAGGCCGGTGCATCTTTGGAAAGCGCCTGAGCTGATGGTGGTCACTCCATCCGGGACTTCATAAGCTTCGCTCCTGGCGATCGGGTAGGAGATCAGTTCGCTCAAGTCCTTGGTGAACAGCACGCCATCAACCGAGCAGTAGGCGGGGTTTGCGGCATCGACGGTGATCTCCGTCAGATTATTGCAGAGATAGATGGCGTAGTCCTCAATTTCCGTGACTCCCGCAGGGAGATACAGGGAAACCACGCCGATGCTCTGGAGCGAGAACTCGCCCAGTCGCGAAACAGTATCGCTCAGCTGCACGCTGGTCAGATTCAAAAAGCCGTCAAAGGCTTCGTTGCCGATAGAGGTCACGCCCTCGTCAAGCACCAGGGTCTTTATCTGATCGATATACTCCGCCCACGGCGCAGTCGTGGCGTCAGTGTCATCGCTCCATTCGAAGTCCCACATGTCTCCCGTACCGGAGATGGTGAGGGTGTTGCCGTCCAGCACCCAAGTCAGGTCATCGCCGCACTGGCCGGAGGCATAGGCCGGATCCGGGTCGGATCCAGAACCGGAAGTAGCCTCGATCTGCTGCGAATAAGTCTCCAGCGCCGCCCACAGCTCGTCGTCGCTCCCGGCATTCTGGATACTGTTGGACAGAATTCTCGCGATTTCCCACCAGTTGCCGGGGATCTGCCCCTGCGGCGTGGCATAAGCGCTCTGCTTGAGCAGGGCGGCAAGCGCGGGATCCCCCTGCACGGCAGGATCCTGCTGGGCGGCAAGATTGCTCGGGCCCCAGCCGGCGCAGTCGTAGCGCTCAAGCTGGGCCTCTTCACCGGCCAGGTACTGCGCGAACTCATGCAGTACTGCGCGGCGCTCGTCGTCCTCCTGCGGCTTGACGCCCAACAGCTTGCAGCCGCTGAAGGAGCCCATATGATAGTCCGTGCCGTCAACGGTGAAGGAGGGCAGATCGGTCGCGCCAAAGTTTTCGCCCAGCGCCTGCTGGACCTGGTAATAGTTCCAGGTACCGCTGACCAGGACAGCCGCGCCTTCGCCGAAGGCGCGGGAACCGTCGGAGCTGTCGACCCAGGCGCCGGAATCGGTCAGCTTCTTCAGCGCCTTCGCCGCAACGAGGCCCTGTGCGCTGTTGAAGGTGTCGGCATAAACCCAGCCGTCGCCATCCGGCTCCCAGGCCGAGACGCAGCCCGCGCCGAAGAAGAAGGCAGAAAGATACCAGCCGGAAGTCGCTTCATACCATACGCTCTTTCCCGCCGTTTGGCAGTCGGCAACGATGGCGTCCAGCGAATCAAGGTCCGTCTCCGGGACGACGCTCTTGTCATAGTACATAAAGAAACCGTTGTCAGCGGTCACCGGGTAGGCAAACAGCTCGCCGTGATACTCGGCAGCGTACGCGACGCTCTCCGCGTTCTCCGCTCTGACAAACTGCTCCGCTTCGGCGTCCAGCCTGTCAAGGAAGCCGGCGCGCACGATATTCACCATCTGATCCTGCGGGAAGATGAACAGGTCGGGCGCATCGTCACCGGCAGCCATCAGCGATTCATAGGCCTCGCCCTCGTTGACGGATTCGACCGTCGCATGGATCGGCCGGGCGGGCGACTGGGTCTCGTTGAATTCCTGGATCTTCTGCTGCGTATGCTCGACGATCAGGTCTGAGACCCAAACTTTGATCTCCAGGCTCTCTTCTTCCTCGGCGAGCACGATGAGGTTATCCTCGGGCTCGTCCACGATCTCGATGTCCGCCGCATAGCCCGCGGGGATCAGGCTCAGCAGCAGGGCGAGCGTCAGCAGAACGCTCAGCAGTTTTTTCAGCATGGCCATTCCTCCAGTTTCATCCTGTATAACCAGCAATTTACAAACTTCCAATTTTTATCATAGCACAGGCCGCCTGTTCCTTCAAGAAAAAAAGAGGATCTGCATGTCTGCAGATCCTCTTTTTTGTCTTTCTTTTACCACTG
>CAMNOV010000105.1 GCA_946547105.1 uncultured Clostridia bacterium
AAGAGGTCGACACCCGCAACCAGGGCGATCAGATGGTCTACCAGACCGAGAAGACCCTGCAGGAGATGGGCGACAAGCTCGATCCGGCCGACAAGAGCGAGGTCGAGAGCAAGCTGCAGGCCCTGAAGACGGCGCTGACCGGCACCGACACCGCGGCCATCAAGCACGCCACCGAGGAGCTGACGCAGGCCTTCTACAAGGTCAGCGAGAAGCTGTACCAGGCGGCGGGCGGCGCCCAGGGCTTTGATCCCAGCCAGGCAGGCGGCCCGAATCCGGGCAACCCGGGCCAGGGCGGCAACGGCGGCCAGGACTACTACGACGCCGACTACACCGTCGTTGACGACGACAAATAAGCAGTTTTTAGTTCTTGGTTTTTAGTTTTTAGAAATTGGGAATTGAGGCGGAGCATTCCTCCGCCTCAATTCCGCACATGATTCCCGGGCCGAAGCCCAGCGCCAGCGGGTTCGGACCGGAAAGGAGGAGCAAGGGAGCGAGCGGAGTTTTCGCACGTGTAAAGGACGCGGAAACGGAGCTGAGCGGACTTTGCGACGACATTATGGCTGATAAAAGAGACTATTACGAGGTGCTGGGCCTGCAGAAGGGCGCGACGGCGGAGGACATCAAGAAAGCCTACCGCAAGCTGGCCAAGGCCAACCACCCCGATCTGCACCCCGGCGACAAGGCGGCCGAGGAGCGCTTCAAGGAGATCAACGAGGCCTATGAGGTGCTCTCCGACGACGACAAGCGCGCCAAATACGACCAGTACGGCCACGCGGCCTTTGACCCCAGTCAGGGCTTCGGTGCGGGCGGCTTCGGCGGCTTTGACGGCTTCGGCGACCTGGGCGATATTTTCGGTGATATTTTCGGCGGCTTCGGCGGCTTCGGCAGCACGCGCAGCAATCCCAACGCGCCGCGCCGCGGCGACAACATCCGCGCCACCGTGAACATAAGCTTTGAGGAGGCGGCCTTCGGCTGCAAGAAGGACGTGGCCGTCGGCCGCGTCGAGACCTGCAGCGACTGCAAGGGCACCGGCTGCGCCCCCGGCACCACGCCGGAAGTGTGCCCCGACTGCAAGGGCAGCGGCACCGTGCGCACCACCCAGCGCACCCCCTTCGGCATGGCACAGTCCACCGGCCCGTGCAGCAAGTGTCGCGGCACCGGCAAGATCATCCACCAGCCCTGCTCCACCTGCCGCGGCATGGGCCAGGTGCGCCGGCAGCATAAGATCAACGTCTCCGTGCCCGCCGGCATCGACGACGGCCAGACCATTTCCCTGCGCGGCCAGGGCAGCTCCGGCGTCAACGGCGGCCCTGCCGGCGACCTGATGGTGACGGTGATCGTCCGCCCGCATGCACGCTTTGAGCGCGACGGCAACTCGGTGCTGCTCGAGCAGGAGCTGAGCTATGCCCAGGCGGTGCTCGGCGCGGAGATCGAGGTGCCGACACTCGACGGCCCGGTGCGCCTGACGATCCCCGAGGGCACGCAGCCCGGCGCGGTGTTCCGTCTGCGGGGCAAGGGCATCCCCTTCCTGCGCGGCGGTGGCCGCGGCGACCAGTTCGTGTCGGTCAGCGTGAAGGTGCCGAAGAACCTGACGGGCAGCCAGAAGGAGCTGCTGCGGCAGTTCGCGGCCTCGATGGGCGACCTCGACGGCAGCGGCATCAAGGCCGAGCACGGCGGCATCTTCGGGAAGAAAAAGAAATAAAAAAAACGGAGTGTGAAAACACTCCGCTTTTTTATTATCAGTTTTGCGGGGATACTTGTCTCACAAAAACTTCTGTGATAAAATAAAATGTCGAAAAATTTGGGAAACGGGGTGTCGACATGTTTCGGTCACCGAACGGGGTGCTCTGGGCGATCCTGCGCCCGCTGCTCCGGCTGCTCCTGCGTCTCAAACTGCATTTTCAGCCCCGGCAGGCCAGAATGAACGGGCCCTTCGTGCTGCTGTGCAACCACGCGAGCTACTATGACCCGCTGCTGGCCGCCGTATGCGTCGACCGTCCGCTGTGCTTTGCCGGCGCCGATCCCGCGCCGCGCGCCGGGCTGCTGCTCAGCCTCGCCCGCAGTCTGTGCCAGCCGGAGGAGCTGTCCTGGAAGGACGCTTTGAACGAGGCCGCCGCCGGCGGCCAGTGCCTGGGCATCTTTCCCGAGGGGCGGCGCTGCCCGGACGGCGTGACCGGCCCGATCCCGGCGGAGCTTGCCGCCAGGATCCAGAACAGCGGACTCGGCCTGGTGGTGCTGCGCCTGGAGGGCGCCTACCTCACCGCGCCGCGCTGGGCCGACCGCATCCCGCGCCCCGGCCGGCTGAGAGCACGCGTGATGCGCACGCTCACGCCCGGCGTGCTGCAGGCCATGGAGACCGACGAGCTGCAGGCACTGCTGGAGCAGGATCTGTGCGAGGACGCCTATGAGACCGTCCGCCGCCGCCCGGGTCCCTACCGCGGCGAGCGCACGGCCGAACGGCTTGAAAAGCTGCTGTGCGTCTGCCCCAAGTGCGGCGCCGTCGGCACGATGGAGAGCCGGGACAATGAATTCTATTGCCGCAGCTGCGGCTTTACGACCGTCTATACGCTCAGCGGCGGCTTTCGCGGCGGCAACGTCCCGTTCGAAAATCCCGGCCAATGGGCGCGCTGGCAGAGCGGACGCATCCGCCTGGCCTGCGAAGCGGCCGGCGACGGCCCGATCTTCGAGGATGGCGGCTATGAGATCTACGATCTGAAGCACGGGGGCGACCGCATCGGCACCGGCGGGCTGCATCTTTACCGCGACCGCCTGGAGCTGCCGACCGGCATCGCCATTCCGACGGAGGACATCGTCGATCTGCGCCTCGTCGGCGGCAGCGGGCTGCAGATGAAGACCCGGCGGGGCAGCCGCTTTGACCTGAAAACGATCCGTCCGGTCTGCGCGGAAAAGTATCTGACCGCGCTGGCTGTACTGAAGCAGCTGAGGGAGAAGGCCGCCGCGGAGGAAGCGGCGCCTGCGGAAGAAGAGAAAGAGCCGGCGGAGAGCGCCGATCCCGAAATCACCGAAACAAAGGAAAGCACAGAGGAGGCAGAGGAATGAACAGAATCGGATTTGACCATGAACAATACGTCAAGCTCCAGAGCCAGAAAATCCGCGACCGCATCAGCCAGTTCGGCGGTAAGCTGTATCTGGAATTCGGCGGCAAGCTTTTTGACGACTACCACGCCTCCCGCGTGCTGCCGGGCTTCCAGCCGGACAGCAAGGTGAAGATGCTGCTGGAGATGAAGGACGACGCGGAGATCGTCATCGCCATCTCGGCCGACGATATCGAGCGCAGCAAGCGCCGCGGCGACCTCGGCATCACCTATGACGACGACACTCTGCGCCTGATCGACGCCTTCCGAGGCATCGGGCTCTATATCGGCAGCGTCGTCATCACGCACTACCGCGAGCAGGCCATCGCCGACAAGTTCATTCACCGCCTGCAGGCGCTGGGCATCCGTGTCTACAAGCATTACATCATCCCCGACTACCCCGCCAATATCCCGCTGATCGTCTCGGACGAGGGCTTCGGACGCAACGACTATATCGAGACCGAGCGCAGCCTCGTCGTCGTCAC
>CAMNOV010000106.1 GCA_946547105.1 uncultured Clostridia bacterium
CCTTTCCCGGGAATCCATACCAGGCGGGCCGCCGAGGGCGTCAGCCCCTACGGGCAGCGATTCCTTTCCCGGGAATCCATACCAGGCGGGCCGCCGAGGGCGTCAGCCCCTACGGGCTGGATCCCCGGCTGTTCTTCCAGGACAATCGGCTTTTCCCGGACTTTTGTTTGGTTCAGATGGGCAGCAGGGCGCGGGCGATGCCGAAATAGACCAGCAGGCTCAGCGCGTCGACGATGGTGGTGATGAAGGGACTGGCCATGACGGCCGGGTCGAAGCCGAGCTTCTTGGCGCCCATCGGCAGCGTGCAGCCGACGATCTTGGCGATCAGCACCGTGACGGCCATCGTGAAGCAGACGACGAAGGCGGTCAGGAGCGTGATATTGGAATTGCCGAGCAGCAGCCGGTCCACCAGTAGGATCTTGCCGAAGCAGATCAGCGCGAGGGCGAGGCCGCAGAGCACCGCCGTCCGGATCTCCTTCCAGACGACGCGCGGCAGGTCGCCGAGCTCCAGCTCGCCCAGGCTCAGGGCGCGGATGATCGTGACCGAGGCCTGAGAGCCGGAATTGCCGCCGGTGTCCATCAGCATCGGGATGAAGGCCGTCAGCACGACCTGCGCGGCCAGCGCGTCCTCAAAGCCGGTGATGATCATGCCGGTGAAGGTGGCGGAGATCATCAGCAGCATCAGCCAGGGGATGCGGTGTTTGAACAGATCCCAGGCGCTCGAGCGCAGGTAGGTCTTCTCCGAGGGGAGCATACCGGCCATCTTCTCGATGTCCTCCGTGGTCTCTTCCACGAGGACGTCCATCGCGTCGTCGAAGGTGACGATACCGACCATGCGCGCGTCCGTGTCCACGACGGGCAGCGCGAGGAAGTTGTACTTGGAGAGCATCTGCGCGACCTCTTCCTGGTCGGTCAGGGTGCTGACGGAGATGACGTTTTCGTCCATGATCTCCGAGACGGGCTTGGCGTCGTCCGCGCACAGCAGCAGGTCCTTGACGGACACGGTGCCCAGGAGCTTCCGCCCCTCGGTGACATAGCAGGTGTAGATCGTCTCCTTGTCGACGCCCGTCGTGCGGATGCGGGCGATCGCCTCGGCCACGGTCATGGCGGGGCGGAGCGAGACGTACTCCGTCGTCATGATCGAGCCGGCGGAGTTTTCGGGATAGCGCAGGATCTCGTTGATCTCGCGGCGCATCTGCGGGTCTGCCTGGGCGAGGATGCGTTTGACCACGTTGGCCGGCATTTCCTCCACCAGATCCGCCGCGTCGTCCACGTAGAGCTCGTTGACCAGCTCGTGCAGCTCGCGGTCACTGAAGCCGCGGATCAGCAGCTCCTGCCGTTCGGGCTCAAGCTCGGCGAAGGTCTCGGCCGCGGTCTCCTTCGGCAGCAGCCGGAACAGCAGCAGCACGCGCTCGTCGTCCAGCTCCTCGAAGATGCCGGCCACGTCCGCCGGCTCCATCGTGACCAGAATGTCCTTCAGGCTCTGATACTTCTTGCCCTCCAGCAGCGAGCGGAAGGTCTTTTCCAGGGTCAGGGGATTGAGTGCCATCGGGATTTCCTCCTCTCTCTTGGATCGCGTCCAGATTCGGAAGTCCGACAGGCGGGCCGATCGCCCGGATCAATCAGCGAAGGCGGACACGGAGGGACCGTGAAAATCCGCGCAACATCGGCCCGGCAAACTGCCGGTACTACTTCCACCGTCCATGACGTCTCCTCCTTTTTGTATTTCAGATTTCGGCCTTCGGCCATGATTCAGCATACCCTGTGCGCGGGTGCTTTGTCAAGAAAAAAGCCTCCGTCCGGAGACGGAGGCGAATTCCTGCTGAAAGATCTTACAGGCCCAGGCTGCGGGCGACGCCGGTGACGAAGTCCTGGACGTTGGTGACGATGCCCTTGGCGGAGAGGCTGCCGCGGTCCGAGAGCTTGTTGACGGTGAATTCCGCCACGTCCACGCAGTAGAAATAGACCTGGCGCACGGTGCCGTCCGGCAGGACGCGGAAGGAGGGGGTCATGTTGCCGACGGCGATGGAGTGCAGCATCGTGGCCAGGCAGATGACGGTCGTGGCGCTGCGGACCTGGGCGCGCATGGCGTCCTGGGCCTCATAGACGTTGCCGATGACCTCGGGCAGCGGGCCGTCGTCGCGGATGGAGCCGCCGAGCACGAAGGGCACGCCCTTTTTCACGCAGCTGCAGATGATGCCGCCCTCGAGCTTCTCCTGCTCGATGAAGGCCGGGATGCTGCCGCACTGGCGCACGCGGTTGATGGTGTCGAGGTGGTTGTGGTGGCCGCCGGGCATGTTCTCGAGGGTGCTGATGTCCTGGCCGAGCGCGGTGTGCAGCCAGGCGCCCTCCAGATCGTGCGTGGCCAGGGCGTTGCCGGCCATCAGGCAGTGCACGTAGCCCGCCTCGACCAGCTTGCCGAAAGCGTCTCTGGCGCCGGCGTCGAAGCTGAGCGCGGGGCCGGCGACCCAGACGATCTTGCCGTGGTCGCGCTCATAGCGCAGCAGCTCGCTGATCTCGCTGTAATCGCGGGAGAAGCCCGTCTCACGGGAGCGGTTCTGGCGGAAGGCGAAGAGCTCGCGGCCGTTCGCCGTCTCGTTGAAGCCGTCGGCGTGCACGTAGATGCCCTCGCTCGCGTCCTCCGTGCGGTTGACGACGACGAGGTCGCCCTGTTTCAGGTGGCGGAACTCTTTGACCGCGAAGCGCCCGTTTTCATAGACCGCCACGCAGTCCATGCGGCTCTCCTCGGCCATCAGCCACTGGCCGTTCACCTTGAAGTACTCCGGGAAAATGCTCATCGCGTGGAAATGCTCGGGCGCGGCGTGGTCGCAGGGGCAGGGCATCAGCGTCACATCCGGCGCGTTCTGAAAGCGCGGCTCGGAAAAATCGGGTGCGGTGTAGGTTCTCAGCGCGAAAGCCATAGTCGAAGTCTCCTTATGATATTTGAAATTTGATTGGACATAGAAAAATTTTTGCTGTCACAGGATTCATGCTATCGTTTTTGACGTAGCTTTGCCGCGGCAAAAACTCACTAAGGCGAGCAATGCGAGCCCTCGCGCCGACCAAACGAGGCGGTCCCCCGCAAGCCGAGTGCGATGAGCGCGAGTAACTCAACGGCGAAACTCGTTTCGCCGTTGAAGGCTTAAAAGCCGAGAGTATCGTTGACGAGGATCACGTGGATGCGGCCGGGATGACGGGAGAAGCGGGTGATGAGGAACTGGCAGCAGATCGTGTCCGGGGACTTGCAGTTCATGCAGGAGCCGGTCTTGGCGCAGGGTGTGCTCAGTCCGAAGCGCTGGGCGTTGATGGGCGCGGCGACGTTTCTCGCGCGCTTCATGGCGGCGTCCACGTCGGGGCAGACCTTGTTCATGCCGACGATCAGCACCAGCTTTTTCGGCCCGAAGGCCAGGGCGGAGACGCGGTTGGCGTTGCCGTCGATGTTGACCATGACGCCGTCCTCGGTGATGGCGTTGGCGCTGG
>CAMNOV010000107.1 GCA_946547105.1 uncultured Clostridia bacterium
GCGGCCTGGCCGCCGCCGAGGACACCATCATCCAGGTGGGCAAGGGCGGCATCAATGAAAATCTGATCGCCTCCGTATCGAGCGCTCTGAAGGCCAGAGAACTCGTCAAGGGCAAGGTGCTGGAGAATTCCATGCTCACCGCGCGCGAAGCCTGCGACGCACTTTCCGAAGCCTGCAGGGCGGAGCAGGTGCAGGTGATCGGCACGAAATTCGTCCTGTATAAAAGGAACGAGAAAGAGCCGAAAATAGAACTGGTGAAGGATAAAAAGAAATGAGGCTTGCCCTATACGGCGGCAGCTTCAACCCGCCGCATCTCGGCCATCGCGCCGCAGCACTCACCATGATGGAAAAGCTGCAGCCTGACCGGCTGCTGATCATTCCGGACCGGCTGCCGCCGCATAAGGATTTCCCGGAGGACAGCCCCTCGGCGCAGGCGCGCTTTCAGCTGTGCGAGCTGACCTTTGCAGGGATCCCGGATATGGAGATCTCCGATATCGAGCTCAGGCGCGAGGGCGCGAGCTATACGGCCGATACGGTGGAACAGCTGCGTGCGCTTTATCCGCAGGATGAGCTGTATTTGATCGTCGGCACCGATATGCTTCTGTGCTTCGATCAATGGTATCGCTTCCGCTATTTGCTGGAGCAGTGTACCCTCACGGTCCTCTGCCGCGCGGAGGATGAGCATGGGCTTCTCGAGGAGAAGGCAGCGCAGCTGCGTGAGCAGTACGGCGCTCGGATCCGCATCCTGCCGCACGAGCCGATCGAGATCAGCTCCGGCGAGCTCCGCGAGCTTTTGCCGCGCAGGCAGGGACGGGATATGCTGACGCCGGCCGCCTATGAGGAGATCATCCGCTGCCGCTGGTACGGCGCACAGCCTGAGCTCAGCTGGCTGCGCGAGATGGCCTATGCCATGCTCAAGCCGAAGCGCATCGCCCATGTGGCCGGCTGCGAGAGCGAGGCGGTGGCGTTGGCCATGCGCTGGGGTGAAGATCCGGAGCAGGCTGCAGAGGCCGCTATCCTGCATGATATCACCAAGAGACTGCCCGCGGAAGAGCAGCTTCGCCTCTGCAATGAATGGAAGATTTCCCTGGAGGATACGGAACGCGAAAGCCCGGAAGTCCTGCACGCCATCACCGGGGCCGCGCTTGCGGTCAGGTGCTTCGGCGTCAGCGATGCGGTCCGGGACGCGATCCGCTGGCATTGTACCGGCAGGCCTGATATGACACTGCTGGAAAAGATCGTCTGGCTTGCCGATTTTACCGAGCCGACGCGGGATTTTCCCGGCGTAGATGATGTGCGGGCGCTGGCGCAGGAGGATTTGGATCTGGCTTTGCGGACGGCCTTCGGCATGACGCTCCGTTTTATAGAAGAAAAAGGCGCAAAGCCCTGCCGCATTACGGCGGATGCTTTGCAGTACTATGAGCAGACCGACAGGAGGTAAAAAGATGTTGACTCCCAAAGAAATCGCCGCCATCGCGGCCCACGCGCTGGAGGAAAAGAAAGCAAAGGACGTCAAAGTCCTGAAAACCGAAGAACAGACCGTTCTGGCCGATTATTTCGTCATCTGCAACGGCACGTCCTCCACGCACATCAAGGCGCTGGTGGACGAAGTCGACAAGGAACTGTCCGAAGCCGGCGAGCCGCCGGTGCGCCGCGAAGGTCTTCGCTCCGATATCTGGGTGCTGATGGACTTCGGCAGCGTGATCGTTCATGTGTTCACGGACGAGGCGCGCAAATTCTATAATCTGGAACGCCTGTGGAGCGATTCTGAGGTGGTGGATCTCTCATCCCTTTGACGCCCCGCCAGAGCGGGGCGTACCGAAACAGAGAATCAAACAAAAGGAGAGAGATTACACATGAGATACGATTTTGCTGCCATTGAAAAGAAATGGCAGGCTCATTGGGAAAAAGTCAAACCTTACGCCGCCGAGACCGGCAGCGAGAAACCGAAATTCTACGGCCTGATCGAGTTCCCGTACCCCAGCGCCGCCGGCCTGCATGTCGGCCATCCGCGTCCCTTTACGGCGATGGATATCGTTTCGCGCAAAAAGCGCATGGAGGGCTATAACGTCCTGTTCCCGATCGGCTTTGACGCCTTCGGTCTGCCCACCGAAAACTTTGCCATCAAAAACCATATCCATCCCGCCATCGTCACGAAGCAGAATATCGAAAACTTCACGCGCCAGCTGAAAATGCTCGGCTACGGCTTCGACTGGGACCGCGTGGTGGACACCACCGACCCGAACTATTACAAATGGACGCAGTGGATCTTCCTGCAGCTGTTCAAGCACGGCCTGGCCTACAAGACCACCATGCCCGTCAACTGGTGCACCAGCTGCAAGTGCGTGCTGGCCAATGAAGAGGTCGTCGAGGGCGTCTGCGAGCGCTGCGGCAGCGAGGTCGTTCGGCGCGAGAAGAGCCAGTGGATGCTCGGCATCACCAAGTACGCCCAGCGTCTGATCGACGATCTGGACGGACTGGACTTCATCGAGCGCGTCAAGGCTCAGCAGATCAACTGGATCGGCCGCTCCACCGGCGCGGAGGTCACCTTCAAGACTACGGCGGGCGACGATCTGCTGATCTTCACCACCCGCCCGGACACTCTCTTCGGCGCGACTTACATGGTGCTCTCCCCGGAGCATGCCTACGTCAAGCGCTGGAAGGACAAGATCGAGAACTGGGACGCCGTCGCCGCCTATGTCGACGAGGCCGCCCATAAGTCCGATTTCGAGCGCGCCGAGCTCAACAAGGAGAAGA
>CAMNOV010000108.1 GCA_946547105.1 uncultured Clostridia bacterium
GCGTGATATCCGGCATCAGGGCGACGGCCGGGTTGCGGTACATCATCATGAACAGAAGGACGATCGCCATCATGGCGACCATGCCGGCGATGTTGTTGTAGTGGAAGAAGAGCGGGATGAAGGGGAAGGCCACAGCGGAAACGAAGGTGCCCACAAGGATATAGGGCATGCGTTTTCCGATCGGGGTCTTGGTCTTGTCGGAGAGGTTGCCGAAGATCGGCAGCAGGATCAGCGCGGCCAGGTTGTCGCAGGCCATGATGATGCCGACGATCCACTGCACGTTCAGGATCTTGGCGGGGTCGCTGGCCTTCAGCTCCGCCGAGGACAGCTCATAGATGCTGCGGGCGAAGATGTCGGTCAGGAAGGTGGGGCACCAGGAGTCGTACACCTGCCAGAGCAGCAGGATGCCGAAAAAGGCGAAGCCGATCAGCGCGGTGCGCCGGGTGTTGAGCTTCAGCCCGCCGGGGGCGCTTGCTTTTTTAGACATGATCTTTTTCCTTTCTGCGCAGATCGCTTACTTGCTGCACTCGGGCATCAGTTCCGAGGACATCAGACGCAGGATCTCGTCGAATTCTTCCGCGTCCTCCGGGCTCAGGCGCTGCTCGAGGCGCTCCATGACGGTGTGCTCGTAGTTGGAGAACAGGGACTGGTAGCGGTAGAATTTGTCGGAAAGGACCAGGTGGTATTCGCGCCTGTCGGTGGTGGAATTCTGCCGTTCGAGATAGCCCTTTTTCATGAGGCTGTTGACCTTGTAGGTGGCGTTGGACTGGGAAATGTTCAGAAATTCGGCAAACTGGCCGACCGTGGGACGGTCCAGCATCGCGATGACCTCCAGCGAGAAGGCCTCCATCGCCGACAGCGAGCCCTCGCGTTCGCGGACCTGCTCGAAGACCCCGCGGTAGAACTGCAGCTTGAACTTGTCGTACACCTCAACAAAGCTTTTTTCTATCACAAATAGTACCCCCTTCCGAAAAATGATATCTGCTCAATTTCCCATTTTAAACCTATTTTTTCTGTTTGTAAATCGGCCGGGAAAAATATTGTTTCAAAATTTGAAGAAAGAAAAGAGCACGGCGGGAACGGATTGACAAGCGCGCCGCGGCGGGGTATCCTTGGAGAAAAAAAGCGACTCCGCCGCAGAGAAAGGATGAGTTTGATGCTGACGATACAGAGAGCCCGCGAGCTCAACGAGGGCATGATCACGCAGGAAAACCTGCAGCTGCACGTGAAAAACGTCTGCTACGCCATGGGCGCGATGGCGCGGCATTTCGGCGCGGACGAGGAGCCGTGGATGGCGCTCGGCCTGCTGCACGACTACGACTATGAAAAATACCCGGAGGAGCATCTGCAGCACACCGAGCAGCCGCTGCTGGCCGCCGGCGTGTCGCCGGAGGAGGTGCGCGCGATCCTCAGCCACGGCTACGGCATCCTCAACGAGATCCGGCCGGAGACGGAGATGGAAAAGAGCCTTTTCACTGTCGACGAGCTGACGGGGATCATCCAGGCCTGCGCCCGCATGCGGCCGAACGGGATCCACGACCTGGAGGTCAAGAGCTTCATGAAGAAATTCAAGGACAAAAAGTTCGCCGCCAAATGTGACCGCGAGCTGATCCTGCAGGGCTGCGAAATGCTGGGCATGGAGCTGCGGGACGTGGCGGAGATCTGCATCGAGGGGATGCGGGAGCACGCCGAGGAGCTCGGTCTGGCGGGCACGGAAGCATGACGCGAAAGCAGAGGATCCTTCGCATCGCGCTGACGCTGGCCGCCGTGCTGGCGGCCGCCGGGCTGAGCTTGTATCTGGCGCGGCCGCTGCTGCGGTTTCTGTCCGAGCCGGAGCGCTTCCGCGCCTGGATCGGGGAGCGCGGCGCCTGGGGCGTTGCGGCCTTCATGCTGCTGAACATCCTGCAGGTCTTTGTGGCCGTGATCCCCGGCGGGCCCTTTTCCATGGCCGCGGGCTATGCCTTCGGGCCGCTCTGGGGCACGCTGATCTGCCTGGCCGCGACGACGACCGCCGCCTGCCTGATACTGCTGGTCGTCCGGCGCTGGGGCGGCGCGGCCGTGCGCTTTCTCGCCGGGCGGGAGCCGGAGGAGCTGGCGCTGTTCCAGAAGATGGAGCGCGTGGAATGGGTGCTGTTTCTGGTGTTCCTGATCCCCGGCTCGCCCAAGGACGTGCTGAGCTATGCCGCGGGGCTGACGAAGGTCTCGCTGCCGAGCTGGATCATCATCAACCTGATCGGCCGCATTCCGGGCATCCTGCTCTCGACGCTCGGCGGCGACCGGGTGATGCGCGGGGATTATCTGCCCGCCCTCGGCTTCACGCTGCTGTGCGGCGCGCTGTACGTCGTCGGGATGATCGTATATAAAAACTATCTCGAAAAAAAGAAGAAGTGACCGAAACGGTCACTTCTTCTTTTAACTTTCGATGTTGGTGCAATTACTTGCCCATGTTCATCTGAGCAGCGACTTCGGCGGCGAAGTCTTCCTGCTTCTTCTCGATGCCCTCGCCCTTGATGAAGTGCACGGCGTCGACGAACTTCACGGTGCCGCCCAGCTTCTTGGCGGCGTCGGCGATGTAGCCCTCGACGGAGCCCTGGAACAGGTCGGAGCGGACGAAGTCCTGCTGCAGCAGGCAGTTTTCCTTGTAGAAGGCGTTGATCTTGCCGGCGGCGATCTTCTCCTTGATGGCGGCGGGCTTCGCGGCCATCTTCGGATCGTTGTCCATCA
>CAMNOV010000109.1 GCA_946547105.1 uncultured Clostridia bacterium
CCGGAGGAAATGGCGCTTGTCATGACGGACGTTCTGGAATCGAAGCTCCTTCGGATCGTGTTCGGCATGACCGATCTGAACAGGCAGCCGAAAAAGTGGTACCGGGATATGAAGAAGTACGAGGCCTGGTTTGATCAGCACGGCAAAGACTATCCGGTCAACTGGCACATCCATTTCGATGAATCCCGGCACAGAGACGGGAGCTTCTATTACTTTACGCGCTGCCCGATCTGCGAATTCTGCCGGCGGGAAGGCATAGCGGAACTCATGCCCGCCCTCTGTTCCACGGATGAGGTCATGTTCCGCCTGCAGCACGGGAAGCTCTTCCGGGAGCACACGATCGCAATGGGAGATGGCATGTGCGATTATTGGGTCGTCGGGGATCAGGGAAAGGATAAGGAGTAAGGGACGGTGCATAGACTGATCAGATCCACCTGTGCCATTGCGGCGGAGGAAATCGGAGAGAGGCGGGCAGCGCGTATCGCGGCAAAGGCGCAGAAGCGCTATGAAGAGCTCTGCCGGGAAAACACCTCCGATTCCAAGGCGCTCCGGGCGCACACCTATACGCGGATCTATCCGGCAATCGCCGTCTATGAGGCGCTCCGCTCCGACGGCATGGAGCAGGAGCGGGCGGTCTGGGTGATCCGGGAATATTTCCAGCGTTTTGCAGCAGCCTTTGCACCGCATCTGCAGCGCATGATTCGCGTACCCGGCCTGGCAAAGAAGATTCCGGGGATCAGAAGCTGTCCATGAGCGTGATGTTCCGCGGCCGGGCGATCTTCAAGCCGCTGAACACCGGGCGCATCGACGAGCACGTCACCTGCGCGTGCGAATGGGTGGCGAACATCTTTTTCTATACCAAAAACGGCGGGAACTTCTGCGGCTGCTTTTGCCGCGTCAAATGAACAAGGTCAGAAAATAACAGGAGAAAACCAATGAAACAACCTGACTACAAAAATTGGGTGCCGAAGAGCATGGTGGTCGGCCTGGGAGCCGCCACGGCGGCTTCCGGGAGCCTGTTCGCGCTTCTTGGTGCATCAGATCACGTCCTGAGGGGCAGGCCACGGCAGATCGCCGCCGCCACCCTCGGCACGGCTACCACGGTGCTGCTGTTTTATACGCTTTGGATGGGCGCTCTGCACAGCGCTTTCGACGATAACGGAAAGCGCAGGCTGGCGAAGACCATCATCGAGGGGACGGCGGAGTATGTAACGCTTCCCGACGGCGGCACGGGGCTGGACGTGGGCTGCGGCAGCGGGGCACTGACCATCGCCGCGGAAAAGCGCAACCCACGGGCGAAGATGGTGGGCTGCGATATCTGGAGCGGCGCGTACAAGGCTGTCTTTACAAAAAAGCGCTGCGAGGAAAACGCAGCGGCCGAGGGCGTGAGCAACGTGCACTTTGAAGTGGGAAACGCTGTTCATCTGCCCTACCCGGACGAGAGCTTTGACGCCGTGACGAGCAACTATGTCTATCACAACATTTCCGGGCAGAACAAGCAGAAGCTGCTGCGCGAAACGCTGCGCGTGCTGAAAAAGGGCGGCAGCTTCGCCATCCACGATCTCATGAGCCCCGCCCGCTACGGCGACATGGACGCCTTTGTCAAAAAGCTGAAGGAAGAGGGCTATGAGGACGTGCGCCTTATCGACACCACGGACGGCCGCTTTATGGGGCGGCGCGAGGCATCCCTGCTGGGCCTCGGCGGCTCCACGCTGCTTGTCGGGAGGAAATAAGGATGAGCTTCCATATTGAGAAAAACTCCATTCAGGAGACGCTGATCATCCCGCTCTTCGGGCGGCTCATCTGCTCCGAGCACTACCCGGAGCTGTTTTCCGACCCGTCGGCGGCGCGCATCTGCGAAAAACTGGACTATGACTTCTCCGAAAAGCGCAGGCTCATGGAGTCCCAGGCGGGGCTCTTCGGCGCGCTGGAGGTGGCCCAGCGGCAGTATGACCTCATGTGGGAGGTGCGGGATTATCTGAAAGCCCACCCCAAAGCGGCGGTGGTCAACCTGGGCTGCGGGCTGGACGACACCTTTTCCCAGGTGGATAACGGTCAGTGCCATGGCTACAACCTCGACATGCCGGACGTGATATCTGTGCGGAACGAGCTGCTGCCCGCGGGCGAGCGGGAAGAAAACATCGGCATCGACCTGAACGACCACAGCTGGATGGACCGGATCGACGCGAGCGGGGGCGCGGTGTTCTTCGCCTCCGGCGTGTTCTACTACTTTGAGACAGAGGCGGTCAAGGCGCTGTTTCAGGCGATGGCCGCGCGCTTTCCCGGCGCGGTGCTGGCCTTCGACTGCTGCAACCGGCGCGGCGCGAGGATGATGACAAAGACCTGGCTCAAGGGGGCCGGGATCCGGGACGTGAACGCGCTGTTCTCCCTGGATGACCCGATGACCCTGAAGGGCTGGAGCAAACATTTCGCTGCCGTCTCGACGAAAAGCTATATGCGCGGCTACCGGGACATCTACCCTAAGATGAACGCCTTTCACAAGCTGATGATCCGCTTCTGCGACAGCCTGGTCAAGATGGTGATCGTGAAGATCACATTCGGAGAGGGTAAAGAATGAAGTACATGGGAATGCCGCTGGGCATGTGGCTGCTGTATCGAAAGTCCTTCCGGGAGCACCTGGTCTCCGTTCTGGGCTTTTCGCCGCGGGAAGCGGAGAAGA
>CAMNOV010000110.1 GCA_946547105.1 uncultured Clostridia bacterium
GGACTTTTCTGGTGGAGATAAGCGGGATCGAACCGCTGACCTCTTGAATGCCATTCAAGCGCTCTCCCAGCTGAGCTATACCCCCATGCGCAAGGAGTATATTAGCAGAGGCAACCGGAAAAGTCAAGAAGAATTTTTCTTTTTTCCGAACTTTTTGCTCTTTCCCTCCATTGCGGGGAAATGACACTTGCGGCAGGGGAGAGGATGAATTATAATGAAGAATTAGGAAACACTTCAAAGCTTTCTATATTTCTTTTTTCAGGAGGAACATTTATGCACTGCACAAGAAAAGTCCGCGAGGATCTGATCTGGGTCGGCGCCGACGACCGCAGACTCGCCTGCTTTGAGGGCGTATACGGCGTGCCCGACGGCGTGTCCTACAACTCCTATCTGCTGCTGGACGAGAAGACCGTGCTCTTTGACACGGTGGACAAGGCCGTCTACAGCGTTTTCCTGGAGAACGTCGCCTATGCCCTGGGCGGGCGGCCGCTCGATTACCTGGTCATCCACCACATGGAGCCCGACCACGCCGCCACGCTGGAGCTGCTGGTCACGCGCTATCCCGAGGCGAAGATCGTCTGCAATGCGAAGATCAAGACCATGCTGGCGCAGTTTTTCGCCCTCGATCTGACGGAGCGCATCGTTCTGGTCAAGGAAGGGGACATCCTGGAGACCGGCCGTCACAAGTTCAGCTTCGTCATGGCGCCGATGGTCCACTGGCCCGAGGTCATGATGAGCTATGACAGCACCGACAAGATCCTCTTCACGGCCGACGCCTTCGGCACCTTCGGCGCGCTCAACGGCCGCCTCTTTGCCGATGAGACCGATTTCTTCGCCGAGCATCTGGACGAGGCGCGCCGCTATTACACCAACATCGTCGGCAAGTACGGCCCTCAGGTCCAGGCGGCGCTGAAAAAGGCCGCCGCGCTCGATATCGCCACGGTCTGCCCGCTGCACGGCTTCGTCTGGCGGAAGGACTTCGACAGGTTCGTCGAGAAATACCAGCTCTGGTCGAGCTACACCCCGGAGGAAAAGAGCGTCCTGATCGCCTATGCCTCCGTCTACGGCCACACCGAGAACGCGGCTAACATCCTCGCCGTCAAGCTCGCTGAGCGCGGCGTGAAGGTGCGCATGCACGACACCTCCGTCATCCCTGCCAGCTACATCCTCTCCGACGCTTTCCGCTGCAGCCGCCTGGTTTTCGCCGCCACGACCTACAATAACGGCGTTTTTGTGACCATGGAGAACCTCCTGCACGACATCGCCGCCCACAACCTGCAAAACCGCAAGATCGCCCTGATCGAAAACGGCAGCTGGGCGCCCACGAGCGGCAAGGCGATGCGCGAGATCCTCGGCACTATGAAGAACATCGAGATCCTCGACAGCCAGATCACCCTCAAGTCCGCCCTGACCGAGGGCCAGCTTTCCCAGCTCGACGCCCTGGCCGACGTGCTCGCCGCCGATCTTTGATACACTCCTTCGCCGCGGGGATTGAGCCCTCGGCGCCGTGCGTTCAAATTTTATCAAACGGAAAAAAGGATTGACGAAATCACCGTAAGTCAGTATAATATCAGTGGCATTTATCAGCAATTATCAACAAATATCATAGCAGGAGGGAAATGATTTCCATGAAGAAAATCAAAAAGGCACTGGTTCTGGCCTGCCTTGGCTGCCTTGGCTACTGCATCGCCAAGCTGCTCCGGACAGAAGCTGCGCAGGACAAGCTGTTCGAGATCCTCGGTGAGGACAAGTACCTCAAGATCCTCGATACGGTCAACCTCGTCGGCGATCTGCTGAGCTGGCCTGTCAACTTCGTGAAGGCTCTGCTTCCTTAAGGCACTACCGAAACTGAAATCAACATTTGGTAAAGGGGTTACATTATGAATCAGAAGTATGAAGCTCTATTTACTCCGTTCAAAATCGGGGAAGTAGAAATCCCGAATCGCATCGTGCAGTGCTCCATGGGCGGCACCACGCTGTTCGGCTGGCTGGAGCCCTCTCACTTCGACGAAGAAGCCGCATATTTCCTGCTCCAGAGAGCCAAGGACGGCGTAGGTCTGGTCCTGCCCGGCATGCAGGTCATCCGCGACACCATGGGCCGCAAGTGGCTGGATTCCAACCGCCAGATGTACCGCGTCCTCAAGCCCTACATGGACGAGTACCACAAGACCGGCAGCAAGCTCTTCATTCAGCTGGCCGGCGGCTTCGGCCGTTCGATGGCCGTCACTCCCTGGATGGCCGCGCTGGGCCGCAACAACCTGCTCAACAAGCTGGCCAGCCCCGTTGTCGACGTGCAGTATGCCTGCGCCTCCGCTTCCGCCACCCCGAACCGCTGGGCCGACAACCTGACCTCCCGTCCCTTCACCGTCGAAGAGATCCAGGAGATGGTCTGGCACTTCGGCGCCACCGCCAAGAAGCTGCGCGAGGCCGGCATCGACGGCGTTGAGATCCACGCCGTGCACGAAGGCTACAACCTTGACCAGTTCGCCATTGCCAACATGAACTTCCGTACCGACCAGTACGGCG